>CANJJU010000017.1 GCA_947474815.1 Chitinophagaceae bacterium
ATTTCTAAGCCTCGTTTACTTATTGATAGCATTGTGCAAAGATAAGAAGTTGAATGATTTGTAATTGTTCGGCTATAAAATGACCATCTTGCTTATGGAAAATAAAAAACCCTTCAATTATGAAGGGTTTTTATCAATGGGAATTGATTATATCTTATGGTTTCTTTTGAGTGGCTTCTTTTTTAGCTTTTTCTTTTTTCTCATTGATCAAGCGTTGCTCTAAGCTAACAGGTTTTACTTTTTCGCTTCTTACTTCAACCGCTTGAGGAAGTTTAGCATAATCATCAGCAGTTAATACTTCTCCTTTAATAGTGATGCTTTTTACTTCATCAACACCAGCAAACTTAACAGTCAAATGTTTTTCAAAAATGTTAAGATTCTTTGCATTATAGGTTGCTTTAATGTAACCAGTTTTTCCTGGTGCAATTGGTTCTTTTGTGTAATCACCTATTGTACATCCGCAGGTAGGATTGGCTTGCTCAATGATAAGCGGTTCTTTGCTGATGTTTGTAATTTCAAATACAGCCGTTGTTGGGTTGTCTTGTTTTAATTTACCCATTTCAATTACATCAGTTTTAAATTTTGCAACATCATCTGCTTTCTTTTGAGCAAAAAGACTAGTTGTTAATACAAATGCGGCTAATGCTAGTGCTAACTTTTTCATTTTATTGGTTTTGTTTTTGTTTATATAAATAGTTGTTTTACTCTCTTAATTCGCTCGCAGCAGTATTGGCTGGTGCGCTCGTTGTGGGTGTTTTCCAAACCTCTCCTTTAATTGTAATTTGTTTGGTTTGGTTTTCGTTGTAAGTTATGGTTATTAATTTATTAAATGAGCCTTCTGATGCTGCATTGTATCCTATTTTTATTTTGCTTTTCTCACCTGGGAGAATATTCTTGTCTTTATCCCATTCTGGGGTTGTACAACCACAACTAGCCTGTACGTTGATTAATTTGATCGGTGTTTTACCCGTATTCGTTATTTCAAAATCATGCTGTACTGGTTTTCCCTGAGGAATCTTGCCAAAGTCAAATATAGCTTCTTCTATAATGAGGGAAGAATCATTTTTGTTGACTTCATGCTCCTTTAAATGCGCCTCTTTTTGCTTCATATTAGCTGCTTGCTGGGCAAATGTGCCAACAAAAAACAGGCTAAAAAGGGGCAATAGGAGTCTTCTTTTCATCTTAAAATAAGGTTGTAAATATACAAAATCCTTGAATTATCTAAGAAATTAGAGATCTCTTTATAGATTTTTAACAAACCGCTTTGAAATTGCTACTTTTGAAAAATATTTACAATTTATATGGATTCAATAATAAATGAGATGAACGATCAGGATAAGCTCAGTTTTGAAAACTTTAGAAGAGAGGTCTTGAAAGACTATAAAACTTGCTGTGAAAGCAGAGAAACTAGTTTACTAGGTAGAAAAGAGGTGCTGACTGGCAAAGCGAAATTTGGCATTTTTGGAGATGGCAAAGAGGTGGCACAAGTTGCTATGTCTAAATTTTTTAAGCCTGGTGATTTTAGATCAGGTTATTACCGTGATCAAACTTTTATGTTTTCGAATGGACTAGCGACTGTAGAACAGTTTTTTTCTCAGTTGTATGCCGATTCTGATATTAATAATGATCCTTTTAGTGGAGGAAGACAAATGAATGCCCATTTTGCTTCTAAGCTTGTAGATGAAAAGGGCGATTGGCTGCCGCTTGCAAACCTCAAAAATGTGTCGAGTGATATTGCTCCTACGGCAGGTCAAATGACAAGAGCATTGGGATTGGCTTTTGCTTCAAAGGTTTTTAGAAATGTAGAATCGTTGCATGAATTAAAACATTTGAGTAATAAAGGGAATGAAATATGTTTTTGTACTATTGGTGATGCGTCTACAAGTGAGGGCCAGTTTTGGGAAACGATGAATGCTGCGGGTGTATTACAAGTGCCATTGGCGGTGTTTGTATGGGACGATGGTTACGGTATTTCAGTCCCTAAAAAATACCAAACAACCAAATCTTCTATTTCTGAAGCCCTTTCAGGATTGCAAAAGAATGAAGGCACCAACGGTATTGATATTTATAAGCTTAAAGGCTGGGATTATGCTGGCATGTGTGAAGTGCTCGAACACGCTATTCAAAAAATTAGAGACACTCATACACCCGCGCTTTTTCATGTGGAAGAGCTAACTCAGCCTCAAGGACACTCTACTTCGGGTAGTCATGAACGATACAAAGATACCGAAAGGCTTGCTTGGGAAAAAGAATGGGACTGTCTTAAGCAAATGAAAAGCTGGCTAATAGACAATAGTTTGGCTGAAGAAGAAACATTGACAGCCATTGAAACAAACGCCATTCAGTTTGTTAAAGAAAGCAAGCAAACAGCTTGGGAAAAGTATGCTACTCCATTAAAAAAACTTGTTGGTGAAGCCGTCGCTTTGCTTAATAATGCAACCGCACTTCATCCTCTTGTATCCTCGATTTCAAGTGAACTAAGCGCCACGCGGGAACCTATGCGCAGAGATGTACTGAAAGCACTTGCAACAACATTGGATGTATTAGATCCGCGCCAAACTGCTGCTATTGCGATAAAAAACTATTATATTTCCTTAACTGAAACAAGTGAGCAGCTGTATGATTCTTATCTGTATAATGAGGGCCCTAAGTCGGCCCTTAAGGTTCAGGCTATCTCCGCTTACTATGAAGACGAATCTCCTATTGTAAATGGATATGAAGTTTTGAATAATTATTTTGATCAACTATTTGCAAGCAATCCTAAGGTAGCTGCATTTGGAGAAGATCTCGGTCATATTGGAGATGTTAATCAGGGATTTAGCGGGTTACAAGAAAAATATGGTATTCAGCGAATATTCGATACCGGTATTAGAGAACTTACTATTATGGGACAGGGGATCGGGATGGCTTTAAGAGGCTTACGTCCTATTGCAGAAATTCAATACTTGGATTATTTGCTGTATGGATTACAGCCTTTAAGTGATGATTTGGCAACAACTCATTTTAGAACAGTTGGCCAGCAAAGTGCTCCACTTATTGTGCGTACCCGAGGCCATCGTTTAGAAGGGATATGGCATAGCGGATCTCCCATGGGAATGATTATCAATGCACTACGAGGAGTGTATGTTTGTGTTCCAAGGAATATGACTCAGGCTGTTGGAATGTATAATACCTTATTGCAAAGCAATGATCCAGGCTTAATGATCGAATGCTTAAATGGGTATCGTCTTAAAGAAAAATTACCCTCCAATCTTTTAGCATATACCATTCCGTTAGGTATACCGGAAATAATCAAAGAAGGAGAGGATGTAACGTTAGTGAGTTATGGCTCTACATTGCGCATAGTACAAGAGGCAGCTGAAAGATTAGAGCTGATGGGTATTTCTTGTGAGGTAGTAGATGTGCAAACATTGTTGCCATTTGACATTCATCATGACATTGCCAAGTCTTTGAAAAAAACCAATCGTATTCTTTTTATTGATGAAGATGTGCCTGGAGGTGCTGCTGCATATATGTATAATAAGGTAATGGAAGAGCAAAATGGGTACAAGCTATTAGATGTAGCACCTCGTACTCTAACGGCAAAGGCTCATCGTCCGAGTTACGGCAGTGATGGCGATTACTTTTCAAAGCCAAATACCGAAGATGTTATAAGGGTGATAAAAGAAATGATGGCTGAATAATACAACCTAGTTGGTTTGTTGAAACTATTTTAAATTGTGGTATACTTTCTGAACATCATCATCTTGTTCAAGTTTGTCCACCAATTTCAACACATCTTGTGCTTCCTCTTCATTTAATTCAACCGTATTGGTAGGAATTCTTGTTAGCTCTGCTGTGATTACTTCTATTCCTTTTTCTTCCAATGCTTTACTCATATTTCCAAATTCATTGAAAGCTATGCGAATAATAATATTTCCTTCACTGTCTTCCCCAATTTCTTCTAATCCGTAATCAATCAATTCAAGTTCTAAGTCTTCAATATTGATTCCGCTATTTTTAATTTTAAATTCTCCCATCCGATTAAAGCCAAAAGCTACACTTCCGCTTGTTCCTAAAGTGCCATTGCTTTTTGTAAAATGCATTCTAACATTTGCTACTGTTCTAGTTGGATTGTCTGTTGCCGTTTCAACTAAAATCGCCACACCATGTGGAGCATATCCTTCGTATACTATTTCTTCATAGTTAGCCATTTCCTTACCCATGGCTCTTTTGATTGCAGCTTCCACTCTGTCTTTGGGCATATTGCAAGCTTTCGCATTGATATAGCATCTTCTTAGTGCAGGATTGTTATCAGGATCAGGACCACTACTTTTTACAGCGATAGCAATTTCTTTTCCTATACGGGTAAAATTTTTAGCCATTTTATCCCATCGAGCAAACATGGCGCTTTTTCGTACTTCAAATATCCTTCCCATGGTAATAGAGTTTATGGTGTATCAGGCTGGCAAATGTACGAAAATGAGTAAACTATTTTTCATTGCAGTTAAGATTTCATGATCCTATGGTAGAGTTATCATACTTTATTTTAGTGTGTTATCTTCGCTTGATGGAACAATTTTTCACTTATACCAGACTATTTAATTTTTCAAAGAATATTTTTTTAAAAATTGGCTGTAGTGCTAATGATGCAGACATGGCTACCCAAGCGCTGTTAAGTGCTGATATTAGAGGAGTTGATAGTCATGGTGTAGCAAGATTAAGTGGATATGTTCGACTATGGGAAGTGAATAGAGTAAATGCAAAACCTACTATAAAAATCATACATGAAACCCCTAGCACCGGTGTGGTAGATGGCGATGCTGGTTTGGGGTTGGTGGTGGCGCCTTTTGCAATGGAACAAGCCATTAATAAGGCAAAGAATGTAGGTAGTGGATGGATTAGTGTTCAGAACAGCAATCATTTTGGCATCGCGGGTTATCACGCAATGATGGCATTGCCTCACGATATGATTGGGATTGCAATGACCAATGCATCTGCCTTGGTAGCGCCCACTTTCTCCAAAGAAAGGATGCTCGGTACCAACCCGATAGCAGTAGCAATTCCTGCAGGGGAGGAGCCTCCTTTTGTGGCAGATTTTGCTACCACAACAGCTGCAAATGGTAAATTAGAAATCTTGCAAAGAAAGAATCAGCCTGTACCCGATGGATGGGTACAAACTGAAGACGGATCATCAAGTAATGATGCACATGAAATAAAAAATGGAGGAGCTTTGTTGCCTCTAGGAAGTGATAGAGAACATAGTAGTCATAAGGGGTACATGCTTGGCTCTATCGTGGATATATTTTCGGGTATCCTGAGTGGAGCCAATTACGGTCCTTGGGTACCTCCCTTTCCATCCTTTATACCGATGCCTGCAAATATGCCCGGAAAGGGAATAGGGCATTTCTTTGGTGCCATGCGAATTGATGCTTTTAGAAAGCCAGAGGAGTTTAAAAAGGACATGGACCAATGGATACAGCGTTTTAGAAAAGCGGCCCCCGCGAAAGGATTTTCGAGTGTGATCGTTCCCGGGGATCCTGAAAGGGAGATTGAAAAGAGGAGAATGAGTGAGGGAATTCCTGTTTTAGCCCCTGTCATAAAAGATCTCGAGGCGCTAGCGACAAAGTTTTCTGTCGATTTGTAGTGCTAAAAATGAGTTTTTTGTGGATTTTTTAAGTTAAATCGCATTTTTTTTCAATTATTTATACTAAAACTTCAAACCAGTCGTTTAATAATTGGTTTTTCATAGGATATTGGATTAATACGGGCTACGATTTCTATCATGGCCCCTTTTTTTTGTCCCTACTTCATTGAACGACATAAAAAAAGCCCCCAATTTGGGAGCTTTTCTAAAAGTAACTTTATTAATTAGATGATAAGCATTGAATCTCCATAACTAAAGAATCTATATTTATCCTTAATGGCTTTTTGGTATGCTTCCATCATCAAATCGTATCCTGCAAATGCGCAAGCCATAATCATCAAACTTGTTTTGGGAAGATGAAAGTTGGTAACCAATGCATCAGCAATATTAAAATTGTAAGGAGGGTGTACAAAGTGATTGGTCCATCCTTCAGAAGGCTTTAATAATTTTTGTGCTGTATAAGAAGACTCCATTGCCCTCATTGTTGTGGTTCCAATTGAGCAAATTCTATGATTGCTTTCTCTTGCTTTGTTTACAATTGAACAAGCTGTTTCATTGATTTGATAATATTCGGCATCCATTTTATGTTTGCTTAAATCTTCTACTTCAATTGGCCTGAAAGTGCCTAGTCCTGTATGAAGGGTAACTTCTGCAAAACGAATGCCTTGTATTTCGAGGCGTTTAATTAATTCTTTACTAAAGTGCAAACCTGCTGTGGGTGCGGCTACGGCTCCTTCATGTTTTGCATAAACAGTTTGATAGCGCTCCTTGTCCTCTTCTTCTGGTTTGCGTTTAATATATTTTGGCAAAGGTGTTTCGCCCATAATTTCAAGCATCTGCCTAAATTCTTCATCAGTGCCATCCCATAGAAAACGAATGGTACGTCCGCGACTAGTGGTATTGTCAATCACTTCTGCAACAAGTTCATCGCTTTCTCCAAAATACAATTTGTTACCAACTCTGATTTTACGTGCAGGGTCAACAATAACATCCCAAAGTTTATTTGCTTTGTTAAGTTCTCTTAAAAGAAACACTTCAATTTTTGCACCTGTTTTTTCTTTGCGTCCATACATTCTTGCGGGAAAAACTTTGGTGTTGTTTACAACAAAAACATCCTTATCGTCGAAGTACTCCATAATATCATGGAAACTTCTGTTTTCGATATTGCCAGAATTACGATGGATAACCATCATACGGCTTTCTTCTCTTTTTTTTGTTGGATGTTGTGCGATTAAATTGAGTGGAAGGTCGAAACGGAATTGAGATAATTTCATCTTTACTAAGTGGTTTTAGATCTAATGTTTCCTTGAGTGAAAATCAAAGCACTTCAGAGAATCATGTAATAAAATATTTTTAATATTTATCACATGCCATTTAATGGTAAAACCATTAAGAGTGACAGTAAGCCTTTCCAAAGGGGGTTAAGGCGCTTATCATGTTACGGCATGATTTAAATAAAAGTGAGCAAATTTATAGAAAAAATGGGAAATGGCTATTATTTTTTCTTAAACGAGCCTTCCGTAAGGCTTCGCAAAACTTATGCCATACTTGTAAAGAGGGTTTTTCCTGGAATGGCATGCAGTAATTGTTTGGTGTAATCATGAGAAGGGAGAAAGAATACATCGTCTGAACTGCCAGCTTCAATAATTTTTCCATTTTTCATTACTAAAATTCGATCACTGATATAATGTACAATAGAGAGATGATGTGAAATAAATATTGAAGCAAAATTATATGTAGACTTTAGATCATTGATCAGGGAAAGTATTTGAATTTGGGTAGAGCTATCAAGTGCTGAAACGCTTTCATCAAAAATCATAACAGCGGGATTTAATGCAAGCGCTCTCGCAATACAAATTCGTTGACGTTGTCCACCGCTAAATTGATGAGGGTATCTATTTAAATGTGCCTCCTTTAATCCAACTTGTTGTAATAGCAATGCGGCTCTTTCTTTCCTTTCGTTATTGTTGTTGCCAATTGAATGCACTTTCATCGGTTCCATAATAGCCTCTCCTATTGGTAATCTTGGATGGAGTGATCCGTAAGGATCTTGAAAAACAATTTGTATTTTTTTTCTCAATGATTTGATTTCGGCTTTTTTAAAATCAAATAAATCTTTTCCATTCAATAGAATGTTTCCGCTTGTAGGTTTTGCCAATTGTACTATTGTTCTTCCGAGAGTTGTTTTTCCACAACCACTTTCGCCTACAATTCCAATTGTTTGTTTTTGCATCAATTCAAAACTTACATTATCAACCGCTTTGATAATCTCTTTGTTTTTACTGAATATTGAATTGTTGATTGGGAAAAAAACATTCAGATTTTTTACACTCAGCACTGGTTGTTGAATGATAGTACTGGTGGGCAGTTGATTGTCTTGGCTGACTGTTTTTTTTATTATGGTATTGAGTTTTATTTGATCCTCGAGTAAGGTCTGCGTATAATTTATAGAAGATGCCGTGAGTATTTTTTGTGCACTTCCTTTATCAATGATTGTGCCTTTTTGAATAATATACACCTCATCTGCTATGTCAGCTACCAACCCAAGGTCATGTGTAATCATTAATATGGCCATGCTGTTTTGCAACTGTAATTTTTTAAGGAGTTGCATGATATTGTATTGAACAATTACATCCAGCGCAGTTGTGGGCTCATCAGCAATCAAGAGGGATGGCTTACAGCAAATTGCCATCGCAATCATTACGCGCTGCTTTTGTCCTCCGCTAATTTGATGAGGGTATTTATCGAATAATGTAGTTGGATTGGGCAGCTCTACATCAGTGAAGAGTTTAATTGTTTCTTTCTTGGCTTCTTTTTTTGTAATTTTTTTGTGTCTACGAATCACATCTGCTACTTGTATGCCGCAAGTAAAAATGGGATTGAGTGAACTCATCGGTTCTTGAAAAATCATCCCGATTTTATTTCCTCGTATATAATTTATTTCATTATCGGTAAGCCTGCCTAGCTCAACTATTTCTTCGTTGTTATTAAATAAAATATTTCCAGTAATGTGTGTATTTTTGGAGAGTAGCTGAAGAATAGATAAGGCAGTAATAGATTTTCCGGATCCGCTTTCACCCACCAGCGCAGTTGTTTTTCCTATACTTATATCAATAGATAAATCTTTTACAATTTGAAGGTAATTGTCTCCTTCTTTGAGCTCTATAGATAAATTTTTAATTTGGAGCAGTGGTAGCATTGTGCATTAAAAAGGTGTTGTTGAAATAGAGGGTCATATTAAATATATTCCTTTATGTCTTTTCCTTCTATAGGGTCGTCTTTATGTTGATAAAAGTAAATTCCTATTATAAGAATAATGAAAGAACAAAGAAATTCAAAAATTTCACCAGAAGTGTAATAGTACTCTTCTTGTTTTCCTAATGGCAAATGTCTTACTATGAAGTAGTATGCTAACCAGCTTACCATAAAAAACCCTCCAATTGAAATAGGAGGAATAGGAATTTTTAATTGCGAAATATATTTTTTTGTAAATGCAATATGGAAAGCAACCAATGGCAGGAGTATACCAAATGACATACAAAATATTCTAAACAAAAAGTTTATTTCAATTAAACGCTGTAACCCATGTTTGCGTGAGTGGTTGAAGTTTTCTGTATTAAAAACGTCTAGATTATGAATATTAAACTCTTGTTGAACATTGCTATTTTTAACTTCAGCAGGAGTTACAAATCCAATCAATCGCTGTCCCCAACTAATTTCTTCCCCTCCACCTACAAAAAAAACTATTGCTAAAAGAAGATAGAAAATGTTTCTCTTAACAAAGAATATTTTCAAATAGACCACAGTAGCCATAAAAAAACTTATTGCGGTTAGCCATTCAAAAAAATGATCTTCTTTGCCTAGGTCGCTTATGATGTCTTCTTTTAAAAAAAGATATACAGAATAGCTAAATATAATACCTAAGGCTATTATTACTGTGTAGCGCTTTGTAATGCTTAGTTCTTTTAAATATACTTTCAGCATTGAATATTAAATTAATCAACCACTGCCAACTAGAATTTCAGATGTCTTACAGTTAGTCCGTCATTGATAAGTTGTTTAAGAGAATCGATGCCAATTTTTAAATGTCTTTCCACAAATTGTGCGGTTACATTGATGTCGCTGGCTTCTGTTTTTACACCTTCTGGTACCATAGGAGAGTCGCTTACAAGCAGAAGGGCTCCTGTGGGAATTTTATTATAGAAACCTACGGTGAAAATAGTAGCAGTTTCCATGTCTATTGCATAAGCCCTTATTTGCTGGAGATATTCTTTAAATACTTCATCATGTTCCCATACTCTTCTATTGGTTGTGTAACAAACGCCTGTCCAATAATCGCATTCGTAATCGCGAATAGTGGTAGAAATTGCTTTTTGAAGTGCGAAAGCAGGTAGTGCAGGGACTTCAGGGGGGAAGTAATCATTGCTTGTTCCTTCTCCGCGGATAGCTGCGATGGGCAGTATGAGATCTCCGAGTTTATTTCTTTTTTTAAGTCCGCCACATTTTCCTAAAAACAATACTGATTTAGGTTTGATGGCTGTAAGTAAATCCATTATAGTGGCTGCGCCTGGACTTCCCATTCCGAAATTGATGATGGTAATATTATTAGCAGTAGCGCATTGCATGGAACGATCAGTTCCTATTACTTCTACTTTATTCCAAGTTGCAAAAAGTTTTACATAGTTTGAAAAATTCGTTAGGAGAATGTATTCTCCAAAATTTTCTAATTTTTCACCTGTATACCTTGGTAGCCAGTTTTCTACAATTTCTTCTTTTGTTTTCATCTGAATGTTTTTATTGTTACACTGTTGTTACAATGCATCCATAAAAGTACAAAATATTATCATCAAAGTGACTTAACATATTTTAGCCCTTCTAAATAGATTAAAGTATCACCATTAGGTTAATACATGATTTATTTTTATTTTTATGTGATAATAATAATAGCATGAAAAAAATAATTATCTATTGCTTGTTTTTTACGGCGATTTTAAATGCCTGTAACAAGTCTAGTATCAATAACTCGATATCTTCTGATGAAACACTTATTCCGCGTAGTGAGATAGATGGGTTTATCAAAAATCAATTAGCCATCCATCAAAAATGTGAATGGAAAATGGCGTCTTATCAAATAGTTTGGAGTGCGTTGCAGCATTCTGATAATATTCTCTCAATTGGATATAAGCCAGCAGGTGTAAACAATATTGAAAGCAATCTTCATAATATTGATATTAATTCCAACGAATGGAAAAAGGCGAAAGACTTTGTATTGCAGTTGGTATTAACTTCAGAACAGCAATTAGACAAATCTATTATATTAAAGAATATTCTACAATGGGATGAAAAGATTTTGCCCGTGATTGATATTGTTGTTAAAAATCCTAATACTATTAAATTATTAAGAGCAAGTAATCTTGTTCGTTATGCTGAGCCAATGGGTTATGAGCCTGCAGATGTAGCGTTTAAGCCTACTCAAAATGCCAACAATAATGCAGTGTCTAGTAGTAGTGGATGTGATTACAATACCGCCGAGTCTGGTTTGGTTGCTAATGTAGATTATACTACCATTTCGCCTGCGTCTAAACAATCATGGAATCATTCTTATCATAAAATTCAGAATGCCTGGACAAAATCAACGGGGAAGGGTGTAAAAGTATTTATCATAGATACTGGGTGTGAATTTGATCAAGAAAACGTAGGCAGTAAATTTAATCAAGGCTTATCAAGTGGTAGAACTATAGAGAAAATTGTCACACTCCCTCAATCAACTTTTTTAGGAATTCCAACGGGCTCCGTTGAGATAGCAGATGATGGCTGTGGTCATGGCACTTCTATGGCAGGAGCTTGTGCGGCACCTCGTGGCACAGATGGAGCTGCATGTGGAGTGGCGTACAATTGTAATTTAATTACTTGTCGTGCTGCTGCCGATGTTTATCTGGATGAAAGTCGTGAGGCAAAGGGCGTAGCTGATGCATTCACGGTTGCAGCCAACAGATCAGATGTAAAAATTATTAGTATGAGTATGGGAAGAATTACTTCAAGCTCTCAAATTCAAGATGCTATTAATTATGCCTACGGCAAAGGAAAATTAATTTTTTGTGCAGCGGGTACTTCATTTAGTTGGACAAGCAGTTGGTTTGGTGTAATTTTTCCAGCAGTACTTACTCAAGTGAATGCAGTAACGGGTGTTAGAGATAATAATTATGGGAACACTTGCACTGATTGTCATAGTGGTAGTGAAACAGACTTTACCATTGTGATGGAAAAAGCTTCTAATGGTAGACATCCCCTAACACTGGCTATGAGTGGTGACATTCCTTCAACAGTAGGAGGGTCATCAGTATCAACGGCTACTGCAGCAGGAATAGCCGCATTGGTTTGGAGTAAATTCCCTTCTTATAATAGAGATAAAATACTCAGTAAATTAATATCAACCAGCGCTAATTATCCTACTCGAAATGCATCATTAGGATGGGGTAATTTAAATGCAGACGCCGCAACAAATTAAGGATATGTTTCTTCCATTCTTTCTTACGATATACATTTAAATAGATGGAAATAAATAGATGATTAAGATACATTATCCCGATAAAAAGCCTTCAGTTAAAATAGATGCAGGGAAGGAGCTAATTTTTTGTATAATCAGAAAAACCTGGTTGATGTTGACTCCTGAAGAGTGGGTTCGTCAAAATTTTTTATTATATCTGATTGACGTGTTAGGATTTTCGCCTTCCTTGATTGCAGTTGAAAAACAAATAATTTTATCAGAAGTTAAAAAAAGATTTGATATCGTTGTGTACGATCGAGAAGCTCATCCATTTATTGTTGTAGAGTGTAAAGAAATGAATGAGTTACTTTCTAAAAAAGTGTTGGATCAAGCACTAAGATATAATGCTGTGTTGCAGGCAAAATATATCATGCTCACCAATGGGATTGATACGATTGGATTTGAAAATAGCCAACAAGGATTTATAGAAACAGAGACTATAAAAATGTATAAATAAAAAGCCCAGATGATCTGGGCTTTTTATTTATTAAGTAGGTCATTGTGTTTTATGGGAAAATTCCTAATTCAACATAGCTGGTAGCTACTTTGTTGATTGCGCTCACATAAGCAGCTGTACGCATATCGGGAATACTTGGATTCTCTTTCCAGATATCCATGATTTCTCTAGTGGCTGCAATCATCGTTTCTTCTAATCCGCTATGTACCAAATCTTGTTCATCTGGACCGTGCATAATAAATTTACGCTCGATGTCATCAACTCGTTTTCCAGTTAATTCTTCAATTTGCCCTAGAATATGTGTGTTTAAATTTTCGGTGAAACGCTTTTCCATTCTGCCATAACGAACATGACTTAAGTTTTTCAACCATTCGAAATAACTTACTGTAACTCCTCCTGCATTTAAGTACATGTCTGGTACGCAAAGGATTCCATTCTTTGAAAAAATTTCATCTGCTTCTGGCGTACAAGGTCCGTTTGCTGCTTCACCTATAATTTTTGCTTTTACATTTGGAGCATTATCTCCATTGATTACATTTTCTAATGCAGCAGGAATCAAAATATCACATGCAAGTTCTAATGCATCTGTATTTTTAGCTAGATTTTTAGCCCCTGGGAAATTCAATATTGAGCCAGTTTTTTTTCTGTGTTGAAATACTTCGTCTTCATTTAATCCTTCTTCACAATAAATGGCTCCTTCAAATTCAGCCAATGCTACCACTTTTGCGCCACCTTCTCTGAAGAATTTTGCTGAATGGTATCCAACATTTCCTAGTCCTTGTACAACCACTGTTTTTCCTTGTAATCCAACTTTCAATCCTAATTTTTGCATTACATCTGGCATATTACAAACTTCACGAATTCCAAAGAAAACGCCTAGTCCAGTAGCTTCAGTACGTCCTCTAACACCTCCTTGAGTTACAGGCTTACCCGTAACACATCCAGCTGCATCAATTTCTCCTGGTTTTAATGAAGCATACGTATCTACGATCCATGCCATTTCTCTTGGTCCGGTGCCATAATCGGGTGCAGGAACATCGATGCCTGGTCCGATGAAATTTTTCTTAACAAGTTCAGCTGTATATCTACGAGTGATTTTTTCTAATTCATAGGTTGAGTAATTGCGTGGATTTATTTTAATTCCACCTTTACCACCGCCGAAAGGAACATTTACAATGGCGCATTTGTAAGTCATCAATGAAGCGAGTGCCATTACTTCATCTTGATTTACTTCGTCGCTGAAGCGAATACCGCCTTTACACGGTGATTTGTGCTGACTATGTTGCACGCGATAAGCTTCAATTACTTCGATGTTTCCGTTGTCAAGTTTAACAGGGAAACGCATTTGGTACACACTATTACAAGCTTTAATCTGTTCAAGGAGACCTAGATCCCATTTAGTAAATTTTGCTGCTTTGTCAAAACTCTTTTCTACACTTTGAAAAAAGCTATAATGCTGATTTGATGACATATGATTGTTTTTTTTATTTCTTGTTTAATGATGAATTAATATATTATTTCTCTTTTTCGATCCGAGATATTTTTCTGTCAATTGAATAAACGTAAATAATCAATCCGAATAAAATTGTTAGACAAACTGCTACCACTACGTAGATCTTTCCATTGCTACGCATTACATCTGCCATTTCAACTTCATTTTGAGCAAATGCACCAGCAGAGCAAACAAGTCCCAATAAAAAAAGCAATAGTTTATTCATTGATTAATTTTTTATCATTGATTAATGCAATTCGAATTTTTAAAGTGGCCACCCATACTCCTAACAACGTCCATCCCATCACCGCAGGATAAAAAACCATTCTCATGGTTGCATCGAGTTGATTTTTATCCAACGCAGGATTTCCGCTATCACTTCCGGGTGCTCCTGGGTGCAAACTTCCCACCAATCGAGGAATTATCCAAATGCTAGGGAACAACATCACGAATGCAAAAATATTGTACACGGCACTAATCCTTGCTCTTTTATCGATATCAGTGAAAGATCCTCTTAACACAAAATAAGCCCCATATATTAATAAGGCAATGGCTGCTCCAATTAGTTTGGGTTCTTTCAATACACTACCAAAAGATTGTCCTTGGTCTGTTACCCATGTTACCGATACCCATAATGCTCCTGTTAGATATCCAAGGATTCCAAAAAAAGACCCTACGGAGGCAAAGTTGCTAGCAAAAATATCATTGCGATATTGAAAACCTAAAAGGTATTTGATGCTGTAAATAAAACTAATGGCAAAGAGGATCATCATGCCAAACCACATGCATACATGAAAGTAAAGATTGCGAATCGTTTCGTTAAGAATAAATAGGTGAGGCACATCGAGTAGGAAGCCACCAATGATGGTATACACCAATAAAATAAAAGATAATATTTTCCACCAGCTTTTTCGCACTAATGCAGGTTATTTATTTCAGTGGCGCAAAGTTATGGGAAACTACATGACACTTTGAAAAATAATATTTTATATAATTTTTTTCTTATTTAATCCTTCCATAGGTAGGGAAATAATATCACGGCCAATACAATGACCATAATATCCATTAAAACAGTCAATCCGGTGAGTTGTAGCAAGGCTCCGTCCCTAAAAACCTCTGCAAAGGCGGCTTTACTTAATTTCATTAATAGCAGTAATTGCGGTAGAATGATGGGGAAGCCTAGAATTGCAATCAATGCTGCATTTTGCTGTGCTTTTGCAGCAATCGCACTCATAATAGTAAAAACCAAGCTGATGCCTATTCCCCCTAGTACAACAATTCCAACAAATTGTAAGCTGTTTGAAACAGGGTTGTCTAAAAATATAAAAAACAGCAGCAGACTAATTAGGCTCATAAACAACATTAAGATTGCGTTGTAAATGAGTTTGCTGATGATGAATTCTATAGGAGAGGCAATAGTATAGAAGTAGAGCATTCTTCCTCTGGTTTCTTGTAAAAAGCTTTTTGCTACTGCATTTACACAAACAAATAGTTGAATTACCCAAAATAGACTGTTCCAAATAATGGCATCTGGGCTGTTGGGCATAGAGAGATAAAGGACAAAGATGGTAGCCGCTATATAGAGAAGAATACCATAAAAAGTGTGTTTTTGCCTTAATTCAAGCAAAATATCTTTTTTGAGCAGTGCTAGTATTCGCGCGTACATTATTGCTATGAATGATTTGGTGTTAAATAAAAATCCACTTACTGGGAATTAATCTTTTAATTCGGCGCAATGCCTGCACCTTGGCTCATAAATATCTTTTTCTCCCAATAGTACCTGGCCGCTATCGGCTACTTTTCTATAACTGATATTAGCAATGGTTCCACATTTCATACAAATGGCATGTAGTTTAGTGATGTAGTCTGCCACCGCTAGTAAATGAGGCATTTGACCAAATGGCTTGCCAGAATAATCCATGTCTAAGCCTGCTACAATTACTCGAATCCCTCTAAGGGCAAGTGTTTCACAAACTATCGTAATGTCTTCATCAAAAAACTGCGCCTCATCTATCCCCACCACATCTACGTTGTTAACTAGCTTTAATATCTCTTTTGAGCTGGATACAGGGGTTGATTGAATGGCATTTGTGTCATGACTAACAATTTTTGTATCGTCGTAACGCGTGTCAATACTAGGTTTATAGATTTCTACTTTAAGGTTAGCAATTTTAACTCTTTTGAGTCTTCTGATTAATTCTTCGGTTTTTCCGCTAAACATACTGCCGCATATTACTTCGATCCAGCCCCTGCGTTCTCCTTTTAAATGAGGTTCTATAAACATTAAATATTTTTTTAAAAATGTGTTTGTAACTTTATATTATATACGTGCAAAGATTAAGGATTCTGTTCATCGAACAAAACTAAATTTATAGCACTAATTATTTTATACACTTTAATAAAAAGATATGGAACGGGTGGAAACACTCTGTGAACGTTTAAGAGAGCAGCTTTCGCAACATGCGTCTGCTGGCGAATTGCTATTGACTGTACAAATGTTACAGTCTGAATTGCAGCATATTAAATCAACCGAACAGGAAAAGGATGTTCATTCTGTTGTGTCTTTTCATATTTCAACAGCTATTGAATCTTCAGCTGATCAGCCGGCAGCCTTGCCAGTAGCAGAAGAAAGGGTGTTGGTTTTTCTAGAGGTGAATGAAACGGAGGTGGAGCTAGAGCTAGAAGAGATAAAAAAGAATGCAGATTCAAAGAATAAGGTAAGTCAAAAGAATAAACCTCCGATGTTATTTGATCCGATTGAAGATACTCCAACGCTGATTCATCAAAAAAATATTCTTTCGGAATCTAAAAAAGAATTGAATGAAATCATTGCTCCTGAAACTAGTATTTCTTTAAACGATACCTTAAGAGAACATAAAAATGAACTCAGTGAATCGTTGAAAGATGACCCAATAAAAGACTTAAAAAAAGCGATAGGAATCAATGATCGTTTTTTGTACATCAGGGAATTGTTTAGAGGCGACGAAGCGATGTATGAAAGGAGTGTAAAAACAATCAATGGATTTGCTATTTATCCCGAAGCAGAGTATTGGATTAAGCGTGAATTAAAATTAAAATTAGGTTGGGATGATAAGAATGAAATTGTAAAACAGTTTGATCAATTAGTAAGAAGACGTTTTTCTTTTATATAGTCAATAATTTTTTTCGTAGCCCCTGCTGAGTGTAGTACGAATTCTTTTGAAGCCTTACTGGCCTTTGTTAATTCTTCTTTATTATTAAAAAGACTGTCTAGTAGTTTTTCCAATTCTAATACATTGCTAATAGTAAAAGCGCCTCCTATTTCTATCAATCTAACTGCTTCAGCAAATTTCTCATAAACTGGTCCAAAAATAACCGGCTTGCCATATGCGGCTGCTTCTAAAGTGTTGTGAATCCCACTGCTATTGAATCCGCCCCCTACGTAGGTAATATCAGCATATTGATAGAGTTTTGACAAGAGGCCAATATTGTCAATAATTAATACAGAAGCTTCGGTTCCGCTGTCTGATTCTTTTTCTAATTCAGAATAAAAAATAGCTTGCGGAAATGCTCTTTTGAGTGTATTTAAATTAATCGTATCTATTTCGTGAGGGGCAATAATAATTTTTATTTCAGGGTGTATTCTGGCGTAATGAATCAGTAGTTTTTCGTCTTCGTTCCATGTGCTACCGGCGATTAATACACGATGATTGCTAATAAAATTTTTGATGCATAATACGGGCTCTTCTTTTTCTACAATTTCAATTACCCTATCAAAACGAGTGTCGCCACTTATGGTAATATTTTTATTGTGATTTATTGTATTGAGTAAAATTTTAGACGCTTCATTTTGTACAAAAAAGTGAGTAAAAGAAGGGAGCATTTTTTTCCATAATGAGCCATGCCATTTAAAAAAAGGCTGAGAATTTCTAAAAATACCCGACACCAGTAATACTGGAATATCATGTTGTTTTAGCGTAGTTAAAAAGTGGTACCAATATTCATATTTCACCCAAATTACTATGGCAGGATTTATTTCTTTTATCAATCTGTTTGCATTGTATGCCGTATCAATGGGCAAGTAGATTATTTTGTCTGCTCCAGGAAAGTTTTTTCTAATTTCATATCCGCTTGGGGAGAAAAAACTTAGTACTATTGGATAGGTGGGATATTCTTTTCTGATTGTGTCCAATAATGGTCTCCCTTGTTCAAATTCGCCCAAACTAGCACAATGCATCCAGATCGTTTTATGATCAAACTTCATTGAGGGAAACGTCCTTCTTCCATTAATCCATTGCTTGGCTTTAGTATTCCATAGGGCAGCCATTCGAATGCCTGTAGTATACAGTGCTATAAAAATATTATATAGAATAAGGTTCAACTGGTTCATTTTCAGGTCAAAAATACAGCCATTTACCCGTTAAATCAATTCGGCATCTTGGGTGGATTTTGGAGTTCAAAATCTTATCTTTGCACGCCTGCTTTAGGTGGGCTCTAATACTTGATTTATGAGGCCAATACAAATGGTTGATACCAGTACACAGTATCAAAAAATAAAAAGGGAAATAGATGCTGCAGTTATTGCCGTGATGGAAAGCTCCCAATTTATTGGAGGTAAAGTAGTCAATGAATTCTCTACTAATCTTGCTAAGTACAATGGAAGCAAGCATGTAATACCCTGTGCAAATGGTACAGATGCACTTCAGATTGCTATGATGGCACTTGGTTTGAAGGCGGGAGACGAGGTGATTACTCCTTCCTTTACTTACATTGCTACGGTGGAAGTAGCTGCATTATTAGGCATTAAGCCCATATTTGTGGAAGTAGATCAACACAGTTTTTGCATAGATCCTTCGTTGATTGAGGCTGCCATTACTCCAAAAACAAAAGCCATTATTCCTGTTCATTTATACGGGCATGCAGTTGATATGGAGCAGATTATGGCTATTGCTAATAAGCATGGCTTGTTTGTTATTGAAGACAACGCACAAGGAATCGGTAACGAAGTGATTTTTAGTGATGGGTCGATCAAAAAAACGGGCAGCATTGGGCATATTGGCTGTACCTCTTTTTATCCTTCAAAAAATCTAGGGGCATTTGGTGATGGCGGAGCAATTTTTACGGAAGATGATCAACTTGCCAATCAATTAAGGATGATCGCTTCTCATGGTCAAAGCAAAAGATATTATCATGATGTGATTGGATGTAATTCAAGATTAGATGCTATTCAAGCGGCAATTTTAGATATTAAATTATCGCATTTAGATGAATATATAGCTGCTCGTAGAAAGGCTGCGGATTATTATGATGCTGCTTTTGCAAATCATCCTAAAATTAAAACACCTTTCCGTGCTGCAAATAACAATCATGTGTTTCATCAATACACGTTAACATTAATCGATGTTGACAGAGATGCGTTGAATGAGTTTCTTGCCGAGCAAAAAGTTCCCTCAATGATTTATTATCCTGTTCCAGCACACAAACAAAAAATGTTTGATGCCTTTGGGGGAAGCGCATATCAGCTACCTGTTACAGATTGGCTAACAGAAAGAGTTATTTCGTTGCCTATTCATACAGAATTAGATCAGGAGCAACAAGATTTCATTATTTCTAAAGTACTTGAGTTTATTAAATAATAAAAATTCTCAAATGAAAATAGCAGTTATAGGTACGGGTTATGTTGGATTGGTAACAGGCACATGCTTTGCAGAAACTGGAAACGATGTTACTTGTGTTGATATTGATATCAATAAAGTACAAAAGCTATCCAGTGGTCAGATTACCATTTATGAACCTGGTCTTGAAAAAATATTTTTGCGTAATCAGAAGGAAGGTCGTTTGCATTTTACTACTTCTTTACAAGATGCCGTTGCTGCTGCACAAGTGATATTTCTTGCACTGCCCACGCCCCCGGGTGAAGATGGAAGTGCAGATCTTTCATATATATTAAAAGTCTCAGCAGATTTAGGCAAATTGATTCAGCCATCAGATTACAAAGTAATTATCGATAAGAGTACTGTTCCTGTTGGCACAGCTGAAAAAGTAAGGTCTATTATTTTATCATCGGCTCCTCAACATATTGAAAACTCATTTGATGTAGTTAGCAATCCTGAATTTTTAAGAGAAGGGGTTGCTGTAGAAGATTTCATGAGGCCAGATAGAGTAGTGATTGGCACATCATCTGAAAGAGCTATTAAAATCTTAAATGAATTGTATGCTCCATTCGTTCGCCAGGGCAACCCCATTATTTTTATGGATGAAAAATCTGCCGAGCTTACCAAATATGCTGCAAACTCTTTCCTGGCGGTAAAGATTAGTTTTATGAATGAAATCGCTCAGCTTTGTGAAAGACTTGGTGCTGATGTTGATATGGTGAGAAGAGGCATAGGAAGTGACGAAAGAATTGGCAAAAGATTTTTATTTCCAGGAATTGGATATGGGGGAAGTTGTTTTCCAAAAGATGTACAGGCGCTCGCTAAATCATCCGTTGAAGCTAATTATGAATTTAAAATATTAGATGCGGTCATGAAGGTGAATGAAATACAAAAATTACATCTCATTCCAAAGATTACTGCCTATTTCAACAATCAACTTACGGGCAAACATTTTGCCGTATGGGGACTTTCTTTTAAACCCAACACGGATGATATCAGAGAAGCATCCGCATTTAACATTATAGCAGCTTTGTTGGCAAGTGGTGCTACCGTTAGCGCATTTGATCCTGAAGCAATGCCTAATGCGAAGCAAGTATTGGGTGACACCATTCGTTTTGCAGAAGGACAATATCAGGCACTGGAGAATGCAGATGCGCTTATAATAGCAACAGAATGGAGTGAATTTAGAACTCCCGACTTTGAAAAGATGAGCACTATCATCAAAAACAAAGTAATTTTTGATGGCAGAAATCTTTTTGATTTAGACCAAATGAATAACTTGGGATATTATTACCAAAGCATAGGAAGAAAAGTAGTACAATAACATTTGTATTAGAGTTTTAATTCTTAAAAATAAAATTATTAAAGTGCCAAATAAAAGAGTTTTAATAACTGGAGCGGCTGGTTTTCTTGGATCACATTTATGTGATAGATTTATCCGAGAAGGTTTCGATGTAATAGGTATGGACAATCTTATTACTGGAAACATTAAAAACATTGAGCATCTTTTTAATTTAAAGGAGTTTGAATTCTATCATCATGATGTATCTAAATTCATTCATGTTCAAGGAGAGTTAGATTATATTTTACATTTCGCCTCTCCCGCTAGTCCTATTGATTATCTTAAAATTCCCATTCAAACACTGAAGGTTGGTTCGCTTGGAACACATAATTGCTTAGGTCTTGCATTGGCAAAAAAAGCAAGAATACTTGTAGCCAGTACCAGTGAAGTATATGGAGATCCGCTAGTGCATCCGCAAACAGAAGAATATTGGGGTAATGTAAATCCGGTTGGTCCAAGAGGAGTGTATGATGAAGCCAAGCGTTTCCAAGAAGCCATCACCATGGCGTATCATACGTTCCATCAATTAGAAACAAGAATTATCAGAATATTCAATACTTATGGCCCACGCATGAGATTAAATGATGGAAGAGCATTGCCTGCTTTTATTGGTCAGGCATTAAAAGGAGAGGATTTAACTGTATTTGGAGATGGAAGCCAAACGAGAAGTTTTTGTTATGTAGATGATTTGATTGAAGGAATTTATAGACTCTTGATGAGTGATTATGCTTATCCGGTAAATATTGGCAATCCAGATGAAATTTCTTTAAAGGATTTTGCCGAAGAAATTATTCAATTAACAGGAACCAAACAAAAGATTGTGTATAAGCCTTTGCCTATTGATGATCCAAAACAACGAAGACCTGATATTACCAAGGCAAGAGAAATCTTGAATTGGGAACCGAAAGTATCAAGAGCCGAAGGATTAAAAATAACTTATGATTATTTTAAAGGGCTTTCAACTGAAGAGCTTTTTCAATTGCCCAAAGAATTTGAAAGTAAAAAATAGTGACAACACAATTTTAAATCATGTACGACGATTTATTAAATAAGAAGAAAACCTTAGCAGTGATTGGTTTGGGATATGTTGGCTTGCCAATTGCCCTTGCTTTTGCAAAAAAGGTAAAAGTGATAGGCTTTGATATCAATGCAGCTCGTGTAGACATGATGCAGGGTCATATTGATCCTAGTCAGGAGTTATTGCCTGAAGCGTTTGAAAATTGCGACATTCAATTTACGAATGATTTAGATGTATTGCGCAGTGCTAATTTTTTCATTGTGGCGGTTCCTACTCCTGTAGACGAACACAATGTGCCTAATTTAATTCCTATTTTGAAAGCAAGTGAAACAATTGGAAAGGTGATTAAGAAAGGAGATTATGTTGTTTTTGAAAGCACTGTTTATCCTGGATGTACCGAAGAAGACTGCGTTCCTATCATAGAAAAATTATCTGGCTTTAAAATGGTGGATGATTATAAAGTTGGTTATTCGCCAGAAAGAATTAATCCCGGAGATAAAGAACATACAATTAGCAGCATAGTGAAAGTAGTAAGTGGATGTTGTGACGAAAGCTTAGATAACATTGCTAAAGTATATGAATTGGTTGTAAAAGTAGGTGTTCACAAAGCCTCCTCTATCAAGGTGGCAGAAGCGGCAAAGATTATTGAAAATACTCAGCGAGATTTAAATATTGCATTAATGAATGAGCTTTCCATCATTTTTGATCGCATGAATATTAACACATACGAAGTATTGGAAGCTGCCGGAACTAAATGGAATTTTTTGAAATTTCAACCAGGGTTAGTAGGCGGACATTGCATTGGTGTAGATCCTTATTATCTTACTCATAAGTCGAAAGAACTTGGTTATGAAAGTCAGGTAATTCTTGCTGGGCGTGTTATCAATGATGGCATGGCAGAGTATGTTGCCAAAAAAGTATTGCAGTACATCATTCAGCACAATGGAAATATTAAGCAGAGCCGAGTGTTGATTATGGGTGCTACATTTAAAGAAAATGTAAGTGATATCCGCAATAGTAAAGTGGCAGATGTAGTAAAAGAATTAAAATCTTTTTCCATTAATGTAGATGTAACAGATCCTTGTGCTGATAGCAATGATTTGTTTGATGAATATGGATTTGAATTAACTAAAAATCTAAGGAATGATTATGATGCCGTTATAGTTACGGTAATGCATGCTGAATATAAAAAATTGGATGATGATTATTTCGCTTCTATTACAAAACCATCTGCATTGGTTGCGGACATCAAAGGCGCATACAGAGGAAAGATTAAAAGTAGAGGTTATTGGAGCTTATAAAATAAATTATTGTAGATTAAGTAATTATGCCCAAAAATAATTTTCATACAAAAGATATTACCAAGGATGTTTTTTTGGTAACTGGAGGTGCGGGATTTATTGGCAGTCACATTGCAGAATATCTTTTGTTGAATGGAGCTCGAAAAGTAAAAGTGCTTGATAATATGTCCAATGGGTTCGAATCCAATCTGGATATTTTAAGCAAATATGACGCATTTGAATTCATTCAAGGAGACATTCGGAATTACGACACTTGTGCAATGGCTTGTGAAAATGTAGACTATGTAAGTCATCAAGCTGCATTGGGTTCCGTCCCTAGATCTATTCAAGAGCCAGTTTATTTCAATGAAGTAAATGTAGGAGGATTTGTAAATATGCTGAAGGCAGCAGTGGAACAAAAAGTAAAAACTTTTGTGTATGCCTCTTCCTCCTCTGTATATGGGGATGATCTTACTTTACCTAAAGTAGAACATACAACAGGCAATTGTCTTTCGCCCTATGCCGTTACAAAAAAAACAAATGAATTGTATGCGGAAGTTTTTGCGGGAGTGTACGGATTGAATTTAATGGGCTTTCGTTATTTCAATATTTTTGGTCCAAGACAAGATCCTGATGGTCCCTATGCAGCAGTGATTCCACTTTTTGTAAAAGGGATTATGCAACAAACACCTCTATTTATCAATGGAGATGGCGAGCAAACGAGAGATTTTACGTTTGTTGAAAATGCCATTCAAATTAATATTGAAGGAATGCTTACTGACAATTTAGGTGCTTTTAATAAAGTGTACAATGTAGCAGCCGGCGAATCTTTTTCCATAAATCAACTGTACGATTATTGTTTAGAATATTTAAAAAGCGAGTGGAAGCCAACATATAGAGAATCGCGTGCAGGCGATATTAGAAATTCATTGGCAGATATTTCTTTGGCAAGTAAAGAGCTCCATTATTTTCCTACTGTTAAATTTAGAGAGGGACTGATTGAAACCATTGAGTATTTTAAGAAGCAATATGCTTAATTCATAAAAAATTATTACGATTATACTATATGCCATTTATTGAAACCACTTTCCCAGGATTATTAATTTTTGAGCCAACTGTTTTTGAAGATAGCAGAGGGTATTTCTTTGAAAGTTATAATCAACAAACATGTGAAAGGGATAATGTTAAAACAGTTTTCATACAAGACAATCAAGCTCAATCAGTGTATGGCGTGATAAGAGGAATGCATTATCAATTAAATCCCCATGCTCAAACGAAATTTATCAGAGCGCTGAGCGGTACTATTTTAGATGTTGTATTGGATTTGAGAGTAGGGTCGCCCACATTTGGCAAACACTTCTCGATTGAATTATCAGCAGAAAATAAAAAGCAGCTATATATTCCGCAGGGTTTCGCCCATGGCTATTCTGTGCTCAGCGAAACGGCAGAAGTTTTTTATAAGTGTGATGCATTCTATAATAAAGAAACTGAAGCAGGAGTTCAATTTTTTGACCCAGCATTAAACATTGATTGGAAAATTCCTTCAGACAAGCAACTTGTTTCTGAAAAGGATAAGCTGCAGCCTACTTTTGCAGATTGCAAAAACAATTTTATATTTTAAATTAATTTATTCTTCTCATTGACCAATAGTAAACACATACTCATCACCGGATCCAATGGCCAGTTAGGTAACGAATGCAGGATCTTGAGTTTGAATTATCCTCAATACACTTATACGTTTGTTTCCAAAGACGAATTACCTATTGATGACTTTGATGCAGTAAAGAAAGCATTCACGTCTACTCAATTTGATTATTGTATCAATTGCGCTGCTTACACTGCTGTAGATCAAGCGGAAGTTAATCAGTCTGCTGCATTTAGTATTAATGCGTCTGCTGTAGAAAACTTAGCCGATTTGTGCAAGCAATATTCTGTTCAGCTGATACATATTTCTACTGATTATGTTTTTGATGGCGAAAATAATATCGGCTATAATGAAATGGATACAACCAATCCATTGAATGTGTATGGCGCATCAAAATTAGCAGGTGAAAAAGCAGCCTTGGCCATTAATCCTTCATCAATTATTATTCGTACGTCTTGGGTGTATAGTTCCTTCGGTAAAAACTTTGTAAAAACTATGATGCGCTTGATGCGTGAAAAAGAAGAAATCAGTGTTGTAGCAGATCAGATTGGAAGGCCTACCTATGCGGCTGATTTGGCCGCGGCAATTTTTGTTATCATTTCAAAAAACAGGGAAATCATTCCAGGGATTTATCATTATGCAAATGAGGGTATTATTTCTTGGTTTGAATTTGCTCAGGAAATTAAAGAAATTGGCTCTTATCCATGTAGAGTTAACCCTATTAAATCTATTGAATATCCAGTTCCTGCAAAGCGGCCACACTATTCAATTCTTTCAACAAACAAAATTGAATCTACCTTTGGCATTCATATGAGCTATTGGAAAGACAGTTTGCGTAGATGCATGCAATTGATTCAATAATTTTTCTTTTAACTAGAGTAACAAAATGAACCTATTTAATATTCAAAGTCGGATTATCATCACTTGCAGTAATCGATTGTCTCCTTATTTACAAAAAGAAATCATTGAGCTTGGCTATACGCCAGTGAGGGTTTTTAAAACAGGAGTAGAGCTTTCAGGTGATTTAAAAGATTGTATCAAACTCAATCTAAATCTTCGATGTGCTAGTCAGGTTCTTTTTTCTTTAAAAGAGTTTAATGCAAATGACGCTAATGATTTGTACAAAACGTTGTTAACGATTGAATGGGAAAAAATAATTCCTACAAATAATTATTTTTCTATCACCAGTAATGTAAGCAACGAAACCATTACCAATAATTTGTTTGCCAATGTGAAAGTAAAGGATGCGATTGCTGATCGATTTAGAGAAAAAACTGGCGCCCGACCAGATTCTGGTCCTGAATTAAATTCAGTGGTGGTTCATTTGTATTGGAAAGACAATCTTGCAGAAATATTTTTAGATACTACCGGCGAAACATTGTCGAAGCATGGCTATAGAAAGATTCCAGGAAAAGCTCCAATGTTAGAATCTCTTGCTGCTGCAACACTTTTAGCCACCAATTGGGATAGAAAATCTGCTTTTGTAAATCCTATGTGTGGTTCGGGAACGATTGCAATAGAAGCTGCACTGCTCGCAACCAATAGAAAACCGGGATTGTATAGAAATAATTATTCTTTTATGCATCTATGTGACTATCATGAGGACATATACAATGATGCCTACAAAAAAATAGAGTCGCAGGTTTGTCATGTGCCTGATTTGTTAATCATTGCTTCTGATATAAGTGAAGATGCTACTAATATTTCTAAAGTGAATGCAGGCATTGCGGGAGTAGAAGATTTAATACAATTTGAGTTGTGTGATTTTGCTCAAACAACAATACCTTCCAACAACCTAGGTGTCGTTTATTTAAACCCCGAATATGGAGATAGAATGGGTGAAGAACAAGCATTGCAAGAAACGTACTCGCGCATAGGTGATTTTCTTAAAAAACAATGTAAGGGCTATACTGGTTATATTTTTACAGGAAATTTGGAACTTGCAAAAAAGATTGGATTAAAACCCAAAAGAAGAATTGAATTTTATACAAGTAAAATTGATTGCCGACTATTTGAATATGAGTTATATGCAGGCAGCAGAGAAGCATCTAAATAAATCAACTATATATGATTGACTTTTTAAAACAACCTTGGCCATGGTATATTGTAGGTCCACTCATTGGATTGATGGTACCGTTATTATTGATTGTTGGAAATAAATCTTTTGGCATCAGCTCTTCTATGCGCCATATTTGTGCGGCTTGTATTCCAGCTAACATTTCTTTTTTTAAATACGATTGGAAAAAGGAAGCATGGAATTTATTTTTTATTGGGGGAATTTTTATGGGTGGATTGATTGCCACGTATTGGTTTGCAAATCCTAATCCAATAATGGTGAATCCCGCATTAGCAAAAGAGTTGGCACAGTACGGAATTACTGATTATTCCGCTTTGGTGCCTGTTCAGTTATTTAATTGGCAGGTGCTGTTTACCTTAAAAGGAATATTGATGATAATTGGAGGAGGTTTTTTAGTTGGCTTTGGAACACGCTATGCAGGAGGATGCACTAGTGGCCATGCGATTACAGGATTGTCTACTTTACAGTTTCCTTCATTGATAGCCACCATCTGCTTTATGATAGGAGGATTTCTAATGGCTAATTTTATTTTACCTATTATCTTATCTCTTTAATTTATGAATGTTAATAATATGCAGAATGACAATCGGTCTTTAGATACTATTTGTTTAAATGAAAGCAAATTAAAACATACCCCTTTCCATTTCGTTAAATATATATTAATTGGAATATTGTTTGGATTGCTATTGGTTAAAGCAGAAATAGTAAGCTGGTATAGAATACAGGAGATGTTTAGATTGCAGTCTTTTCACATGTATGGTATCATTGGTAGTGCGGTAGTTGTAGGAATGGTGTCGGTTTTATTGATTAAAAGATTTAATATCAAAACGATTTATGGTGAGCCAATTGTTTTCCAGTCTAAGCCATTTAATAAAGGACAGGTGTATGGTGGTTTACTCTTTGGATTAGGATGGGCTATTACAGGCGCTTGTCCTGGTCCGCTATATGCTCAAATAGGATCTGGCGCAACAATTATTATAGTTACATTATTATCCGCAATTGTGGGCACTTGGTTTTATGGATTGATTAGAGAAAAGTTACCTCATTAAATACACTCATTAAAAAAGCGCCTTCAAATGAAAGCGCTTTTTTAATTGTCATCGAATTATCTTTTAGATTCCCATTTTAGATTTCAAATTTTCATCAATCGCATCTAGGAATTCCTCCGTGTATAAATAATGATCGCCATGGTTAACTTTATTTCCATGGATACACACGGCTAAGTCTTTTGTCATTTTTCCGCTTTCTACCGTTTCGATACAAACCATTTCTAATGCGTTGCAGAAATCAATTAGTGCAGTATTGTTATCTAGTTTGCCGCGAAAGGCAAGTCCTCTTGTCCAAGCGAAAATTGATGCAATAGGGTTGGTGCTAGTTGGCTTGCCTGCTTGGTGATCACGGTAGTGACGGGTTACCGTTCCGTGAGCTGCTTCTGATTCCATTGTTTTTCCATCAGGTGTAATGAGCACAGAAGTCATTAATCCTAAAGAGCCAAATCCTTGAGCAACAGTATCTGACTGAACGTCGCCATCATAATTTTTACA
>CANJJU010000018.1 GCA_947474815.1 Chitinophagaceae bacterium
TAATCCTTTTTCTAACGAATCGATGCGATCCATAACTGGCAAGATTTCTGTTTGAAGAAATTGCACACACATTTCTTTCACCATTTCTTGTTCTTCATTGAAATCTTCTGGAGTAAAAGTATCAGTGGGGTTGCTTTCTTTGATTAGCCACTCTCCTCCTTTTAATAAGCTGGATGTAATTGTTGAGATACTCATTGCGGTAGGTTTAAATTATTATAATAGAAATACGCAGTTTTGCTTATTTCAAGTTTTCATATACCTTTTGTAACACTTCTTTTGCAATTTCAATTTGCCCATGGGTAACTCCCTCTAAAGCTTCATTAAGCGTTTGATTCGCTAATTCAATTGTTTGTTCTTGTAAATGCTGCGCTTCTGAGGTGAGATAAATCATGTTCACTCGCCTGTCTTCTTTACTTGGTACTCTTTTTACCAATTGCAATTTTTCTAAATTATCTAGTAATCTAGTGATGCTTGGCTTGTCCCTAAAAGTAGCTTCGCAAAGAGATTGTTGACTCATTCCATCTTCCTTCCATAAATGATACAGCACACTCCACTGTTCAATGGTAATGTCTATTCCATTTTTTTTAAAGTTCTTTTGCATCCTGCGGGCAATGGCAGTACTAGCTTTTCCTGTAATAAAGCTGTATAGTTCGCTTTTTTTGAATTGGTTGTTTGGCATATAGTTGTTTAGGCAACTATATAAAGTTACACATTCGATTTGTTTTCAAAAAATTAATTTTGCTTTACAAGACCATGCAAGCATTTTCCCTTTTTCTAGTATTATTGAGTTTGCTATATGCAGGGCTATTGATATACTACCGAAAAGGCTGGAAATCAATTCCTACTGAAAATCAATCTCCATCAACTGCCCATATCAACAAAACGATTATTTCAGTTATTGTACCTGCAAGAAACGAAGAGAAAAATATTGGTTCACTTATTCAATCGTTACAACTACAAACTTATCCTTCAAACTTGTTTGAGGTTATTGTTGTTGATGATTATTCTACTGACCAAACAGCCGCTATTGTTAAATCCTTTTCAAATAGTAACATTCATTTAATTTCCTTAAAAGAATATATTAATGAAGGAGCTATTAATTCATATAAAAAGAAAGCAATAGAAATAGGTGTAGCGCAAAGCAAAGGAACTTTAATTGTTACAACAGATGCAGATTGTATTGTGCCAACAAATTGGATAAAGACGATTGCAGATTTCTACGAAAAGAAAGAACCTGTATTAATTGTTATGCCCGTGGTGATTAAAAATAAAATTAGTTTTATTGAAATTTTTCAATCACTCGATTTTATGGCGCTTCAAGGAATTACAGGTGCCGCAGTAACCAAACACATTCATAGCATGTGTAATGGCGCCAATCTTGCGTATACAAAAAAAGTATTTATAGAAATTAATGGATTTGAAAACATAGACCATATTGCCAGCGGAGATGATATGTTGTTGATGCACAAAGTTGCTGATCTATATCCTTTACAAATAGCCTATTTAGGTACACCTGACGTAATTGTACAAACAAATTCCGTTACGAGTATCAAGGATTTTTTAAATCAAAGAATCAGATGGGCAAGCAAAGCAAATAAATACAATGATAAAAGTATTTTCCCTGTGTTGTTAATGGTTTACCTTCTAAATGTTTCTTTGTTATTACTCCTCTGTAGTGGGTGTATATGGAATAGATCGTACACTATTTTACAAGTCAACATTACATCAATTCAATTTTTATTGATAATCATACTATTTAAAACAATAATAGAACTTTACTTCTTATACCCAGTAGCTGTTTTTTTTAAACGAAAAAGCTTACTCTTTTTTTTCCCACTAATGCAACCGTTTCATGTGATATATACTGTAGTAGCAGGATGGTTGGGGGTTTTCGGGAAATATTCCTGGAAGGAAAGAGAAGTTAAATAAAAATGAATTGTATCTTTCCTTATGCACAATGAATTATCATTTGTTTCTACAGGAGCCTGGAAGCGGCTATATAAAAATAAGCTGGCTGTCAGTTCAATAATCATTATAGCTTTCTTTTTATTACTTGCAGCCTTTGGATATGTTATATCCCCCGACAACACACCCAATGCCGATTTACAAACAATTGAAATACAAGCAAAGCAACCCGGATATACTCAGCTTTTTCTAAAATTACCTGCACCAGCAATAAACAAAGCGTCTTGGTTTGATAAAATTATCAATGGGAGTCCAGCTCAATATAAATACATTCCTATAAAAGATTATTATATAATTAAGAATGTATTGCATGTAAATAAATACATTGATGAAGACACTAGTGTTCTTCAACAATACAATATGACATTGATTACAAAGAATACAAATAATGCGCTATCCTCTTGTTTTATTGTAAAAAAATATTGGCTCGGTACAGATATGTTTGGAAGAGATATTCTTAGTCGGTTAATTATAGGAAGTAGAATAAGTTTGGCAGTAGGGTTTATCGCTGTATTGATTTCGATGCTAGTAGGAATTATACTAGGGGCGCTGGCAGGCTATTATAGAAAATGGGTAGACGATATTATTATGTGGTGTATTAATGTGGTGTGGAGCATTCCAACGATTTTACTAGTGTTTGCTTTTACGATCTCTTTTGGCAAAGGCTTTTGGCAAATATTTATAGCAGTTGGTTTAACAATGTGGGTAAATGTTGCGAGGCTTGTGCGCGGACAAGTAATGGGAATTAAAGAACTTGAATATATTCAAGCAGCACAAACAATGGGCTTTAGCAATCGGAGAATTATTTTTAAACATATAATGCCCACGATGCTTGGGCCATTGATGGTTATTGCAGCAAGTAATTTTGCCATGGCAATTATCATAGAAGCAGGTCTTAGTTTTTTAGGAATAGGCATACAGCCCCCTCAACCCAGCTGGGGATTAATGATTAAAGAAAATTATAATTTTATTGTCACAAGCAAACCATTGCTTGCCTTGATTCCGGGGATTGCAATAATGCTATTGGTACTAGCTTTTAATTTATTAGGCAATGGCCTAAGAGATGCATTTGATATCAAAAACAATTAATAAAATCTATTCGGAAACAGCGAGTGTTTCTATACGGCTGCTTCTTTACCTTTGCAATTCATGGCACAAAAAAAATTACTCCGATTTGCGCAAATAAAATCATTTTCTAATGTATTAGAATATCCAAAGGATATTGCAGGTAAATGGGGTAACCATTTCAACAACAAGCATCCAATCATCCTTGAACTTGCTTGTGGCAGAGGAGAATATACAATTGGATTATCAACATTGTTTCCCAATCAAAACTTCATTGGCGTAGATGTAAAGGGAAATCGTATGTACTTAGGGGCAAAAAGAGCAACCGAACAATCGCTCAACAATGCTGCTTTTCTCCGAACACAAATTGAAATGGTGGAACAATACTTTGAAGAAGGAGAGGTAGATGAAATATGGATTACGTTTCCTGATCCACAATTAAGAACATCAAAAGCAAAAAAAAGATTAACGCATCCTAGATTTTTAAGACTCTATAAAAAAATACTAAAGCCATCTGGCATCATTCATCTTAAAACAGATTCACCTCAATTATTTCATTTTACAAAAATAGTTATAGAAAAATACGGATTAACATTGATTAAAGAAAAAGAGGATATCTATTCGGAAGCAAACATTGATGAGCGACTGAAGATTAAAACACATTACGAAGGACTTGATATTGCACAAAGCAATAAGATTTTCTATCTTTCCTTTTCTATTGAAAACAACATTCCTTCTATTGATGAGGCGCTACAAGTTTATTTAAAAGAAACAGAACAAAACATAGAATAATTTATACTCAGTGAACATATGATTGAAGGAAAAGATTTTTATTATAATGAGGATGGATACATTGTATTTACCGAACACTACCATCTTACGAAAGGATTTTGTTGTGGTAATGGATGTCAACATTGTCCATACAATTATGAAGCAGTACCCGAACCGAAAAAATCTGAACTAATAAAAAATAAATGATTAAAAAATCATCAAGCCAATATACTCAATTGAAGGAAGATTCTGTAAAGCCTAAGAAAGAGTTTACTTTTTTTGAAGATGTGTACGAAGTAGTGAGATTGATACCCAAAGGAAGAGTTAGTTCATATGGTGCGATTGCTTCTTATCTTGGCACAAAACTAAGTGCTCGAATGGTGGGTTGGGCAATGAATGCAGCACATCAAGTTCGCCCTAAAGTTCCTGCACATCGAGTAGTTAATAGAAATGGAATGCTCACAGGAAAACATCATTTTTCTACTCCTACTGAAATGGAAGTATTATTAAAAAAAGAAGGAGTCCTTATTGAAAATGATACCGTAATCGATTTCAAAAGTAAATTTTGGGATCCTTCTAAAGAGCTAGGTATGTAATGTGATTAGCTATAATAAGGACTAATCATCCAATAAACTATCACTCCTGTTACTGCTACGTAAAACCATATTGGCCAGGTTATTCTTGTAAGCTTTTTGTGCGCTTCATATTCACCAATCAATGCTCGATAAGCTGTAAACAAAATAAAAGGAAGAATAATACCTGCTAATGGAATATGGGTAAATAAAATAACAAAGTACACAATACGAATAGTGCCCTCTCCGCCAAATGCCGTTTCACCAGCCAACAAATGATGAGCAATATAACTCAATAGAAAAAGCACAGACAATACTATTGCAGCAAGCATAATCTTTTTGTGAAGATTGTACTTTTGCTGCCTAGCGGCCATCAAGCCCGCTAATAATAATACCGCAACCAACGAATTGATGAGGGCATTAGCAGTCGCAAAAACATGAGGATTAAAAGGAAGCTCCACTTTTAATTGAATTCTATTTAATATTACAACAGCCGCAAATACAATAATAGATACTAAATAAATAAACAGCTTTGCATTTTTATCGTTCTTTTTAAATGTTGGTGTAATCATCACTTTTGTTTTTTATTCTTGTTAATATGGTTAATACGAAAATAGTTAATCCAATTCCAATAAAAATAACGGGTAAGTATGGAATAAATTCTCTTAAAATAGAAGGACTTTTTTTGTCTTTCTCTAACATTAAGATAGGAATATCCATGGCTAGTTGAGCTTGCTTAACCGTATCAAATCCATTATACCAACCTCTCACTACACGGTTAGAATCCAATAAAAAAAAGTTTTCTGTATGTATAAAAGCAGTGTCTACATTTGTATCAGCAATACTTGCCTTTATTTCATTTAATGCAAAATCATAAATTGCTTTTTTGTCACCCGTTCCAAACCACCATGTATCATGGTTGATGTTTAGCTTATTAGCAAATGCTCTTATTTGTGGAACACTATCAAATTCGGGATCTATACTGATTGTTAGAAACTGTACTATTTCTGGATTTTTTTTAAAGGATTCTTGCAATCGCTTCATTGAATGAGCTAAGCCAGGGCATATAGATGGGCAGCGAGAAAAGAAAAAATTAACAACGAGAATTTTTCCATGCAAATCATCTAACGAAACTTTTTTTCCAAGTTGATTAGTAAATGAAAGATTTTTAACTTGGTGCCATAATGTATCTGTGGTGGTTTTACCCTTTTTCTCCTTTGTTACAATGCTATCATAAAAATAATGACGGGGCATGTGTACGGCATCTTTACTATAATACTTTACCATCCAATATCCTGTAAGGGGTAAAAGAATTGCAATAATTAATGCTATGATGGAGTTTTTGTTCATGATTATTTGTCGGTTCTTCTATTTAATAACTATTAATAATTAAATTTTTTAAAAAAAACCATCGTTTCTTTTGGACAACGATGGTTAGCTATATTATAAAAGAAACTATTTTTTTAATGATGTGTTTCGTTTTCAAGAGGCGTTTTTTCAACTTGCTCCATTTTATTAGGTCTGCTACCCGCATCTGTATTGCGTAGGTTTTTCCAGCTATTTCCATCAGATAAAAAAGCAATAATAAACCATACAAACAATACTAGAGGAACTACGATTGTCATAATTAAATTACGAACCTCATCACCCAAATGCATAAATACAGAAACGATGTAATAGGCTTTGGCTAGTGTTAATATGGCAATTGCACCTTTTGTTGAAAGCACAATCATATCGGAAAGATGCCCATGTTTTAAATACAGAAAATACCCTAATGCTAATTCTATAATAGTTAGAGCAGATAATACCCAGAATATTTTCCATATTCTCGATGTTCCGCCTGAATGATCGGGCTGAAATGTAATTTCAGGATTTTCGTAATGTTGAGACATGATTATTTTTCTTTAAAAAAAATTAAAATTATTATTACACTAGATAGAAACAAAGGAATACAAACACCCAAACTAAATCTACAAAGTGCCAATATAAACCAGCTTTTTCTACCATTTCATAATGACCGCGCTGATCAAAATGACCCAATTTTGTTTTAATGTACATTACAATGTTTATTATAACGCCGCTGAATACGTGAAAACCATGAAATCCGGTAATGCCAAAGAAGTAACCACCAAAAGCAATCGGACCAGGAGTAGCAATTTCTTTTCCATTGAACAACACTTCTGGGCCCCAAGGATTTTTGCTTACTGTTGTTCCCCAATGCTCTATTTGTCCATTCACCAATACTGCATGATCGCCTGTAATCAAATGCGTCCACTCCCAAGCCTGGCAGCTTAAAAATGCAATACCGCCTATGATAGTAAGCAACATATATTTTTCAACACCCTTACGATTCATCTTATGTCCTTCATGAACAGCCAATACCATCGTAACAGAACTGAAGATCAAAATAAAAGTCATCAAGCTCACAAATGCAAGCGGAAGATTGGCGTGTCCGGCAAAAGGGAATGCATTAAATACATGGTTAGGATCTGCCCAATGATTCACGCTAAATCGAATGGTGCCATAGCTAATTAAGAATGCACCAAAAGTAAAGGCATCACTCATTAAAAAGTACCACATCATTACTTTACCATAGCTAACATTGAACGGGCTTTTTCCACCGCTCCACCATTTTGTTCCCGTAGGGATTGCTGTTGTTGACATAAAAGTAAATTCTAGTATCTAAAAAATTAATTATTTAATCATTATTAAAAAAACAAGTAGATACAACCAAAGCAGATCTACAAAGTGCCAGTAAGTACAGATTAAATCTACTGGTACTATATTATAATTTTTAGTCTTCTTACTGAATGATTTTACAGACATTATAATTAGCGCAACCGCTCCTCCTATTACATGTATTGCATGAAGACCCACGATTACATATAAAAAAGAATATGATACACTTGCTTGTAGAGTCATACCCTCATTCCAAAAATTATTAAATCCAATAATCTGTAATGCTATAAAAAGAACTCCTAATAATAGTGTTGTTGCCATTAACTTCCTATAGGCGCCAACTTCTCTGTTTTTAAACGCCTTGGCAGAAAAGTGCAGTGTTAAACTGCTTAGAATAATCACCACTGCACTGTAATAAAAGGCAACTGGTAGTTCATAAGAAATCCAATTTGCCTGATTGCGCTTTACAATATAAGCACTTGTTAATCCGGCAAACATCATTACGATACTACCAATACCCACCCACAATGTAAATTTATGGGGGTGAATTTTGTTTGTTTGTTTTATCGCAACTGAACTCATTATTCTGCTTCTTTCAATGTTTAATTTATTACCTATTTATAATTAAGCTCTTTCAAAAAATTAATTAAATTTAATTTTATCTGCATACAAGCTTAAAAACACAATCATTAAATAAAAATAAGAACTGAACATTACTTTTCTTGCTGCGGGTATATCCATTCTTAAAAACAATAACACGCTCACATACACCATAAACAAATTACATCCTAGTAAAATCCACATGCTGATTGTTCCGCTAATATGGTACATATAAGGCAATAATCCGATCGGTATCATTAATGCACTATACATGATCCCTTGCAATGCAGTGAATTTTGTTGGTCCCTTGTCGCTGGGCAATAATTTAAACCCTGCTGTGCTATAATCTTTATGAGCAACCCAGGCAATGGCCCAAAAATGAGGAAACTGCCACAAAAATTGAATCGCAAATAAAATCCATCCGCCAATCCAACTATGCTCATTGCCTTCAGTAAAGCTTGCTACCCATCCAATCAAACAAGGCAATGCACCCGGAATAGCTCCTACCAATACTGCAATTGAGTTTATTTTTTTAAGTGGTGTATAAATAAAACCATATAACACCAAGCTTAACAAACTTAATAAAGCAGCTTCCGTACTAAAACTATACATAATACATAGTCCAATAACACCTGCAACTCCAGCAAAAATCCAAGCTTCTTGTGCAGGCATTCTGCCACTTGCAACAGGTCGTTTGCTAGTACGATGCATCATTGCATCAGTATCTTTTTCAAGAATCTGATTAATGGTATTGGCTGAGCCCGTTACCAGCATTCCTCCAACAAAAAGTAAAAGAACTTGTAATAAATCAAATTTAATATTGGGTGCAAGAAGGTAACTAATTACCGTACTAAACACCACCATAAAACTTAAAGTGAACTTTGTTAACAAAAAATAATCTTTCACTTTACTTGCCAATACAAACGATGTTGAATTAGCTATTTCATTCTTATCGTCCATTGGTTAGTGTTTGCTTTCGTCGGCACCCACTGGTACATCTTGTGGAATAAAGTCTTTTCCGTCTTTTGCATAATCATATGGCCATCTATGTACTTCTGGAATTTCACCAGGCCAGTTTCCATGACCAGGACGAATAGGCGCTGTCCACTCTAACGTATTTGCTTCCCATGGATTTTGAGTGGTTACCTTTCTGCCTTTCCAAATACTATAGAAAAAGTTGATCACAAATAATATTTGCACAGCAAATACAATGAGTGCCACAAGACTAATAAATTCATTTAATCCGCCAAACATTTTAAATGATTCCCAATTAGAAAAGTCATAATAACGTCTTGGCATACCTGCTAAACCTTCATAATGCATTGGCCAAAAAATTAAATATGCTCCAACGATTGTTATCCAAAAATGAATATAGGCCAATGTGTTGTTTAAATACCGACCAAACATTTTAGGATACCAATGATATACTCCAGCAAACATTCCAAAGAATGAGGCAACGCCCATTACGATGTGGAAATGCGCAATTACAAAATAGGTATCATGTAAATGTATGTCTAACGCTGAATTTCCAAGGAAAATACCTGTCAACCCACCGCTGATAAATAAACTTACAAATCCGATTGCAAATAACATAGCTGGAGTAAAACGAATGTTTCCTCTCCACAAAGTCGTTAACCAGTTAAATACTTTAATAGCAGATGGCACCGCAATCAATAGAGTTAATAATACGAACACAGAACCCAAGAAAGGATTCAATCCCGTAACAAACATATGATGCGCCCAAACCAAGAAAGCTAGAATAGTAATAGCAAACAAAGAACCCACCATCGCCATGTAACCAAAAATTGGTTTGCGACTATTTACAGAAAGAATCTCTGAAGACATTCCCATAGCAGGTAATAATATTATATATACCTCTGGGTGACCAAGGAACCAAAATAGATGTTGAAATAAAATGGCACTTCCTCCTTCGTTTGGTAAAATCTTTCCAGCAACAACAATGTCACTTAAATAAAAACTAGTTCCTAGGTTTCTATCAAATAGCAACAATATTGCACCTGACAATAAAACAGGAAATGATAATACCCCTAGTACTGCAGTAAAAAACAACGACCAAATCGTTAATGGCATACGAGTCATGCTCATGCCCTTTGTACGCATATTTAAAATAGTAGTGATATAATTTAATCCTCCCAATAAAGAAGACACAATAAACATTGCCATACTCACCAACCAAAGATCCATTCCAATTTTACTACCAGAAGAGGCTTCTCCCAACGCACTTAACGGAGGGTAAATTGTCCACCCACCACTTGCAGGACCTGTTTGCACAAATAAAGAAGACATCATTATTACAGAAGCAAGAAAGAAAAACCAATAGCTTAACATATTTAACATAGGAGAAGCCATGTCTCTTGCGCCAATTTGTAAAGGAATCAAAAAGTTAGCAAATGTTCCACTAAGCCCTGCTGTTAGTACAAAGAAAACTAGTATGGTTCCGTGCATGGTAACCAAAGCATAATAAAATTCAGGTTGTAATTTTCCCCCTTTTGCCCAATGGCCTAGCAAATCTTCTAACCAAGGATAGGTTGCGTTAGGATCTCCTAGTTGCAAACGAAATATTACCGAAAACAAACCACCTATAATAGCCCAGATAATTCCTGTTACTAGAAATTGCTTGGCAATCGTTTTGTGGTCTTGACTAAACACATACTTTGTAATAAAGGTTTCATGGTGATGGTGTTCTCCATGAGCATCTGCATGCCCTTCATGATGTGCTGTTTCTTGTAATGACATAGTACTCATAATCTAAAAAATATTATACATTCTTTTACAAATTAATTTCCGGGCATTACCTGTGCAATTGGCTTAGCAGTTATACTTGCACTATCAGTTGCCTGGTTTTGCTTTTCTGGGTCTTTGTTTGGAAACAAAGTAAAATATTCTGGTTTTTGTGAAGCAAGCCATTTGTTATAATCAGCTTCGCTTTCTACAATAATAACTCCACGCATTGAGAAGTGGCCCTTTCCGCACATTTGATCACAACTGATTTCATATACGAAATTTGGATTACCCGTTCTTACCTTCATTTCTTCGGTTGTGTATTTTGGAGTAAACCACATAGTAGTAGGAATACCAGGAACGGCATCCATTTTCATTCTAAAATGATTAAGACCTACATCGTGTATTACATCCATTGCATTGATAACTAATTTAACTGGTTTTCCAACAGGCAAATGCATATCGGTGGTATGTAAATCATCCCAACTTTCAGGATCTTCAAAATCTACAGCCAATGTATTTCCTGAAGGTTGATTGTATAATTTATAACTCTTTTTTCCAAGCTTACCGTCTTTTCCAGGATAACGCATATCCCATGCAAACTGATGCCCTGTTATTTCTACCACGACAGCATTTTTAGGTGCATCGCCTGTCATTTTAAACCAATACTTCAAACCAAACACTACCAACACGGTTAAGAATATGGCAGGAACTGTTGTCCATAGCAATTCCAATTTTGTATTGTGTGGAAAGTAAAACGCTTTTTTTCCTTCTTTTTCCTGATACTTAAATGCAAACCAAAACAATAATATTTGGGTAATAATAAACACTACTCCTGTTACACCAAATGTGATGTATAACATCAAATCAATTTTTTCACCTTCTACTGAAGCAGATCCTTGTGGAAAGAGTGTTTTTCCAAAATACAGCTCATTGCAATACCAAGCGCCTATTAAGCCTAATACTAAAAAACAAATCAACAAAAACCCGTTGATTTTATTATTTTGCTTACGTGATTTTTCTTCACCTTTTAGCACACTAACATACTCGCTTGCTTTAGCAATTTGAAAAATGATTATAAAAATCATTACTACGATTGCAACAACAAAAAGATCCTTCATTTGTATAAATTTTATTCTTTCGTACTATTCCTAATAGGATGTTATTGAAAGTTCTATTATATAAATTCTTTTTTATTTATTAATAAGCCAATGCTTATGTGTGATGTATGATACTTTCTTTTAAGAAAGGATGGTTTTTTGCCACCAAAGGATGTTTGGTTAAATATTTACCAACACCCCACATAATCAATCCAATAAACAAGGCAGCAATACCAAACTCAAATGGCATCATTTCTGCGTGTTGCTTAACTGTACCAGGCATCACCATTTGATAGAAATCAATCCAATGTCCAAATATGATTAATACTGCCATCACAGAAACCATTGTCCAGTTACGTTTAACTCCTCTTTTCATTAAAATTAAAAGTGGGCAAAGGAAGTTAACTATCAAATTAAAAAAGAAAATTCCTTTATATGGACCAGGATTTCCTGCAGTACCAATTCTTTCGATGAAATATTTTGTTTCTTCTGGTTGATTGCTATACCATATCAACATATATTGAGAGAACCATAAATATGTCCAGAATACTGAGAACGCAAACATGAATTTACCTACATCATGTAAATGCTCTTCCGTAACATATTCTAATCTGCCACGATTTTTTAAGAAAATAACAAACAAGGCAATTAAAGACATTCCAGAAACAAATGAACTTGCAAAAGTGTACCAGCTGTACATGGTGCTATACCAATGAGCATCAATACTCATTAACCAAAGCCATGGTGCCGTAGAAGCAACTGATAAACCAAAAAACACGGTATATAAAGACGCCCACACGGTATTTTTCCAAATCCACTTTTTTCCTGTTTCATAATCCATTTGTCCGTTCTTGTCTGTTTCTAAACTTAAGGTGCGCATTTTACGACCAAGCAACCACCACATAACAATACAAATAGCGGACCATATAGTATAAAATGTAGGATTTAAAAATCCACTTTTCCCATTTAGAATTTTATCGTGTGCCACCGCACTTTTATCTAACCAATGATAAATATCGGTACGGCCAGTCCAAACGATCGTCATTAAAACCAAGAAAGTGATAATTCCTAAAATAGGCACCACACTTGAAATAGCTTCAGGAACTCTTCTTAATGCAACTTGCCATCCGCCCATAGCCATCGTTGTAACACAAATAAAAAACATAGCAGCATTTACTACCAATAACCAATAAACGCTATTTTGAAGCAACACTGCCCAAAAGCGAGTACTACTAGAAAATTCACCATGTCCTTCATGAGCCACAGGAGCAAATGGATGGAACATAACGATTCCATATATCAAGGCCAACAAACCGGCAACAATCAAACCCACTGTCCACTTTTTGTAACTGCCTGGTAATTCAAATTGACTATTCATCTAGATAAACTTTATTTTTTATAAACATCAAATTTGGATTCATCCAAACTCAACTTGTTAATTAATTTCTATTTGATTTTACTCTTTGTGCTATCGGTTGTTGGTTTTGCATCAGCCGCTTTTGGCTGAAGTGTGCGAATGTATTTCACCATCATCCAACGTTGTTTGCGATCTAACTGTGATGCATAGCTTCCCATTAAGTTTCTACCATAAGTAATAGAATGAAACATGGTTCCGTCTGCCATCTTCACATACATGTCAAGTGTAAGATTGGCAATTCCTCCAATTTTACCAGAAGTTGAAATAGGTCCATTTCCTTGTCCTTTATCACCATGACAAATAGCGCAATTGATATTAAACAATCTTCCTGCTTCCAACATTTCAGCATCACTCAATGTTCCAATAGGATTATTAACCGTGGCGCTCATTTTATATCCATTGCTGTCATTGGGTAATGTATAAGGAAATAGTTCTCCTCTTTTAATTGTTCCTGCAACAGGTATATTGTTATAAAATATTTTACTTGTTCCTCTTAAAGAAGGGTCAATGGTGAATTTATTAGAGTCTCTTTCAGCATAGGTTTCATATGCACGACTATATGCCATGTCGGGCATATATATTTTTCCAGGCTTGCGCTTATTGTCGCAGCTAACAAAAACAATACATATTGCTAAAACCAGTGCAGATATTGTCGCAATTTTTTTCATGTGCTTCTATTAATGTAATCCCTATAGGATTTTTATAATGATAATTTTAATATCTCTTTTCCTCACTACCCGTTTCTAATACCCCTTTTCCTCTCTATACAACTTTTGCTCTCTGTCATATCTTCCAATCCACCAACCCGTTTCAGCTACTTGTATATTAATTTCTTTTGCGCCAGCTTTTTCAAGAAAGCTTTGTACTTCGGCATCATTTGTTTTATCTGTACATTCTATCGCCATTACAAAAAGATCATCGGTTGCTCTTGGGTGAAAATGGTGTTTTTTTACAAATGGTGACAATTGACACAAATAACAAAATGTAAGTACCATCCCCACCGCAGAGAATAACACCGTTAATTCAAAAGTAATAGGTATCCATGCCGGTAAAGCAAAATGCGGTTTACCACCAATATTTAAAGGCCAATCTTTTGTAAATACCCAACTCATAAAAGAAAGCGCTGTAGTAGTACCGGTAATTGCGTAGATAAAACCAGCGGTGTGTAAACTTGTTTCTCTTAAACCAATAGCATGATCTAAACCATGAACAGGAAACGGTGTATACACATCATGGATTTTGTATCCAGCTTTGCGTACGTTTTTCACCGCAGGAAACAAAACAGCTTCATCACTAAATGAGCCGACTACAAATTTTTTAATTCCTCCAGCCATATTATAAATTATTACTTTGTTATTAACCTGAACTTTAAAATTATTTTAATGCGCGTGCTCTACTTCTTCTGAATAAAACTTTTCAGCATCGGCTTTCTCTATATCCGTCATTTTTACTTTATAGTTTTCACCGCTCGTTTTTAATATCGACTTGATTTCCGCCACAGCAATAACAGGGAAGTATTTTGCAAACAAGAAAAAGCATGTAAAGAACAATCCAAACGTTCCTAGATAAAATCCAATTTCCCAAATAGTAGGACTATAATACGTGCTCCAACTTGACGGAAGATAATCTCTATATACAGAGGTAACGATAATTACAAAACGCTCGTACCACATTCCAATGTTTACTACGATACTCATGAAGAATGTTACAGTAATGTTTCTTCTAAGTTTGCGACTCCAGAATAATTGAGGAGACACCACATTACAAAACATCATTAACCAGTAACTCCAACCATATGGACTGAAAAGATTTGCTCTGTTTTGACTAAATGCATACCACTCATATGGATTTTGTCCATACCATGCAATAAACAACTCTGTTAAATACGCACAACCCACAATACTACCTGTTAGTACAATTACCTTATTCATCGCTTCTATGTGACCCAACGTAATGTATTCTTGTAGCCCCATTACTTTTCTAACAACAATCAACAACGTTTGTACCATTGCAAATCCACTAAAGATTGCACCCGCAACAAAGTAAGGAGGGAAAATGGTTGTATGCCAACCTGGTACAATAGATGTAGCAAAGTCAAAAGATACAATTGTATGCACAGACAATACCAACGGTGTACTTAAACCAGCAAGCACTAAAGACAATGATTCGTGTCTTTGCCAATGCTTAGTACTTCCTGTCCATCCGAAAGAAGCAACCCCATATAATAATTTGCGCAATTTAGTTTTTGCTCTATCCCTTACCGTTGCTAAATCGGGTAATAAACCAGAATACCAAAATAAAAGCGACACTGTAAAATAAGTAGAGATGGCGAACACATCCCACAATAGAGGCGAATTAAAGTTAACCCATAGCGGACCACGTGAGTTTGGATAAGGCAATACAAAGAAAGCCATCCATACACGACCCATGTGCCATATAGGAAATTGACCAGCACACATTACCGCGAAAATCGTCATCGCTTCCGCTGCACGATTTACCCCTGTTCTCCATCCTTGACGGAACAATAATAGAATTGCTGAAATAAGCGTTCCTGCGTGACCGATACCTACCCACCATACGAAATTGGTAATATCCCAACCCCATCCAATTGTTTTATTTAAATTCCATTGACCAATACCATAGGTTACCTCTCTATATACACTGTATACACCAAACAACAAGAGTGCAACACTTAAGTAAAAACCAATGTACCAAAGCCTGCTAGGCTTCATCTCAATGGGACCAATGATATCTTCCGTTACTTGATGATAATCTTTGTTACCACCTACCAACGGTTCCCTTTGTTGTGATTCGTATTTGAGTAATGACATATTATTTTTCGCTTTTAGCTATTGTCTATTAGTCTGTTTTTAATATTATATATCTTAACTATGTGCTGCTTCGGATTCTTTTATTTCTTCCGCCACACCTACATGTCTATCAGTATTTCTGATTTTAGCTAGATAACTAACGTTTGGCAACACATGTAATTGCTCAAGCACGTAGAAGTTTCTATTTTCGTCTGCTCTTGCCTTAGATACTTCACTTGCCTTATCATTTACATTACCAAAACTGATGGCGTTGGTAGGACAAGCTTGCATACAAGCAGTCTTAACATTGCGAACCAATGATGGATCTTGTTGTTTCTTTGATTCTAACTTACTTTCTTGTAGACGTTGTACACAGAAAGAACATTTTTCAATTACACCACGAGAACGAACCGTTACATCTGGATTCAATACCATTCTTGTAAGGTCATCATTCATTTGGAATACCGATTCATTTAATTCTTTTCCGCGAAGTGGCTCTTGGTTGTCAGCAAAACTATCTGATCCTGAAAAATCAAGCCAATTGAAGCGACGTACTTTATAAGGACAGTTGTTTGCACAATATCTTGTTCCAATACAACGATTATAAGTCATTTGGTTTAATCCCTCACTACTATGATTAGTAGCAGCAACTGGACAAACATTTTCACATGGTGCATTATCGCAATGTTGGCACATCATTGGTTGGAAAATCACATCAGGATTTTTTACATCCCCTGTGAAATAACGATCAATGCGCAACCAATGCATTTCATGTGCTTTTTGAACTTGTATTTTACCCACCACACTTACATTGTTTTCAGCTGTACAAGCAACAACACATGCACTACATCCGGTACAAGTATTTAAATCTATACTCATACCCCACTTAATGCCGGGTTTTTCGTAGTTAGGATAAATGGTTCCTTCTGTTACGAAATCTGTTTTGCCATCCGCCAACAAAGACAACCTTTCGTTTCTAGGCTCTTCAAGTAATGCTTCGGGATTAGCAATAAAACTAGAAAGATTGGTTTCAAATAGTATTGGTCTGCTCTCTGAAGAACCATGTACCTGTGTTTGAGCTAATGGGTATTTGTTATTAGTTTTTTCTACCGTTGCAACAGCATTATATATAAATGAGCTTCCGTTAAATCCTACAAGTGGATAAGCATTTTTACCCGCACCTGTTGCAGACTTCCCTACTCTATCTAATGATAAGCTTTCATCTGCGCTTCCTCTTCCATAACCAAGTGCAATGGCTACTGTTGAATTGTTTAATCCTGGTAAAATTAATACCGGCAATTCAATTGATTTTCCATTAACCGTAACTTTTACAACAGGCTTTTCTGGTGTTACTTCATAAGAATCAGCCTGACGTTGATTGTTCATTACATCAATGCCTAATACAGACATTGCCAACTCGGGACTCATCATTGCATAGTTATCCCAAGTTACTTTTGAAATGGGATCTGGTAATTCTTGTAGCCATGGATTGTTTGCCTGACTTCCATTTCCAATAGAAACTTTTTGATATAATACCACTTCAGTTACGGCACCTTTTATAGATGCAATTTTTGAAGCCGCTTCAGCTAATTTGCTATTATTATATGTAGCACCTGCTACAATTGATACCGTTTCGATCACACCGTCTTGCAATGCCTTATCCCACAAATCCGCAGAACCAAGTTTTGACGTCCAATAATTTTTTAGATACACTTCATATTCATCAGCAGTAGAAGTTGCCGCTGCATCTGCACTCATCCACTTAATCAAAGACGTTTGAAATGGTCTTGTCTTAAACAATGGATTAATGATTGGCTGAAGCAAACTAATGTATCCCGTTGTTGGTTCTGCATCTCCCCAACTTTCTAACCAATGATGAGAAGGTATAATATATTTACACTGTTCTGTTGTTTCATCGAGTGTTCCATTAAAAGAAATACTTACTGGAAGTTTAGCAATAGCGTCGCCTAATTTTTTACCATCCGCATAATTATATACCGGATTGCAATCATACACCATTAATGCTTTTACTTTCCCAGATTGAATATCAGCGGTCAACGAAACGATATCGGCATCTATTCCTTTGCGATAGTTAGAATTAGCAGCACGATTAATAGTAGTTCCATTTGCTCCAATTAATTCATTGATAGCATTTACTACTAATTGAATATTTACATCGTTGCTACCACATACTACCAATGAAGCACCTTTTGATTTTAATAATTCAGCGGCAGCTTTATTGATTCCTTCTTTTAATGTAGCATCTGTAATAGTAGGAGCAGAAACTGAACCACCGAGTTTAGCTAATAACGCTAACGCAACAGCGCCCGTTTCTGATGGCTTATGAGTATAACGATCATCTGCATTGCTTCCCGTAAGGCTAAGCATGCTTTCGAAATGAAAATGGCGACTCAATGCAGGTTTTTCACCTGTTACTTTTCTATTGGTAGCATATTGTTTGCTAAACTCAACTGGGCTCAACCAGGTTCCAAGAAAATCTGCACCCAAACTCACAATGGTTTGTGCTTTGTTAAATTGATAAACAGGTAGCACTCTTTTTCCATAGCAGGCTTCATTTGCAAGCAACATGCCGCTATAGCTCACTGCATCATATTGCACGTGACGACTTCCTGGATATTTTACTAAAAACTCATTAATAAGTTGAAGCGTTGAAGGAGAATGAATGGTAGAAGTTAGCAATACAATTTGCTCTCCTTTAATATTTACCATTGCATTTTTAATAATGCCATCAAATGCATCAAACGTACTTACTTCTTTAAAATCATTGTCAACTTTTTGCAACGGATGACGCAAACGAGTGGTATCATATAAATCTAAAACAGATGCTTGAGCTTGTGCACTTGTTCCACCTTGAGTAAGAGAAGACAATTCGTTTCCTTCAATTTTTATTGGTCTTCCGTCTCTTTGTTTAACTACTACACTTATTGCATCGCCTCCATTCACATAAGTAGAAGCATAGTAATTTGCAACACCCGGAATTAAATTGTCTGGTTTTTGTAAATAAGGAATAGCTCTTTTTACGGGCATCTCACAACTTGCTGCAATGGTTGCAGCCGCTGTACTGAATCCTAAATATTTCAAGAAGTCTCTGCGGGGCGTTTTGCCATCCAAAAAACCTTCTTTTGAAAGCTCTTCCATTGGAAGCAACTCTTCAGTGAATTCTTTCTCAGTAGACTGCTTAAAAGCATCTGACTGATTCAATTCTCCGAAATTCTGCCAATATTGCTTATTGCTCATAGTTTAATAATTCGATATTTCTATAATGTTTTTAGACTACTAGATTATGATCCTATCTATATAGCGTAAAACTTTTATTTTTATTAATAGTGACACTTTTGACACTCTGTTCCGCCAATGCTTTCTACGGTAACGCTATCCATCTTATGATTCTTTAAATCAGTGTGGAATTTTTCATAGATGCTGTAAAATTTATTTCCTTCACCAGTTTCTTTGTTGTAAAAATCAACCTTACTTTCTCTATGACAATTAATACACCAGCCCATGCTTAATTCTGCAAATTGATATACTTCCGGCATTTCTTGAATATTGCCGTGGCATGTTTGACATTGTTGTTTACCCACTTTTACGTGTTGACTGTGGTTGAAATAAACATGATCTGGAAGGTTGTGGATTTTAACCCACGGAATTGATTGTGCGCCATCTGGAACACCATCCTTATTGTTGTCTGGATTGTATTCTTTTGTATCAGGATTCCATCCTGCGTATGAATATAGTTTTTGAATTTCTGCTGTTCCATTTACCTGTGTGCCATCTTCTTTTACAATAGGCTCTCCTTTGTATTCTTTGATTCCTTTATGGCAATTCATACAAACATTTACAGAAGGAATATTTGCATGCTTGCTGTCTTGTGCGCCTCCATGGCAGTATAAACAACTAATTTGATTTACACCAGCATGTACTTTATGAGAATAATAAATAGGTTGCTCTGGTTGATAGTTTTTCATTCTACCTAGACCAATTGCACCGCTGATGGTATAATAACCACCAAGCGCAAACAGGAATATTATTCCCGTCATTAAATAGGTTTTGTTTCTATAAAAAGGAACCGGCTCTCCACGATGAATGCCTACTTTTTCATCAGATAGTTTACGAAGATTGCTGTTTACTTGAAGTAAAATAAATGCAACCAATGCCAATACCAATGTAAGAATTCCAAATAATAATGAATTATCTGATTCGGGCGCACCCGTTGTAGCTGCCCCGGCCGTAGCAACTGGCGGCGTATAGTCGTCAACGTATTTTAAGATTGCATCAACTTCTTCTTTCTTAAGATTGCTAAAAGCCGTCATTACTGTTGGCTTCCACTTTTCAAACAGGGCTTTGGCATAAGCGTCCGAAGCAATCATCTGCGCAGGATTGGCTACCCATTTGTATATCCACTCTTGATTAGGAACCCTTGTGCTCCAGCCTTTTAATGCTGGACCAGTATAGTCTACATCGGGTTTGTGACAATTAGCACAATTGGCCTTAAAAAGCGCTTCGCCATCTGCGGCAATTACATTGTTACTAAAAGAAAAAAGTAAAATAAAAAGAAGACTGGTAATAGCCTTGGTAATGATTTTTTTATAGCGACTCATACAGTTATCGGGGCTAATGTGGAAAAAATCCTGATTCGTGCACAAAAGTAAGGTAGCAAATTGATATAATGTTAACATTTTAGAAAAAAATTTTTTGCTAGTCTATATGTATTTCAACGCTTTGTGAAAAAAACAAGAGATCATTGTCATAAAATTGTAATTATGATAAATTGAGAAATTAAAGAAGGAAAAAATGCAGTCAGATCAATTTGTTTTATGCACTTTTGCATCATGTTTAAAAAACTACGAAAAAGATGGGGGGTTAACTACCTAAATCTATTGCTCATCATTTGCACTTTTGCCCTAGGTGGAAAACTATGCGAATTTTCTGCTCGTAAAGTGTTGTTTTTCATAGACTTAGATAAGGGCTTAGTTTGGGGTATATTATATATTTTAATAATGTCTTTACTTTGGCCCCTTGCGGTTATATTGGTTAGCCTTCCTTTGGGGCAATTTTTGTTTTTTAGAAACTATATTCAGAAGATTTTGGCCAAAATGAGTGGAAAAAGGACAAAAAATGGGATAAAACATGTTAAAATGGCCATTTTTGCCAGCGGAAAGGGCACAAATGCAGAAAACATACTTTCCTATTTTAAGGACAATTCAGGTGCATCGATTGAACTAATTGTTTGCAACAATGAAAACGCAGGAGTAATAGATATCGCTAAAAAATACAACGTTCACGTATTGCTAATTGATAAAAATTCATTGAATGACCCGGGGCGATGCCTGGCTGAACTACAAAAGAAAGACATAAACTTTATCGTATTGGCAGGATTTTTATGGAAGTTACCGCCTTTTATGGTTAAAGCTTTTCCAAAAAAAATTATAAATATTCATCCTGCTTTGCTGCCAAATTTTGGCGGAAAGGGCATGTATGGACAAATGGTACACGAAACGGTAATAGCAAATAAAGAAAAAAAGAGTGGAATTACCATTCATCTAGTAGATGAATTATATGACAACGGAGAAATACTGTTTCAGGCTAACTGTGATATTGCAGCAGATGATTCTCCCGAATCCCTTGCAAAAAAAATCCATGTGCTAGAACAAACTCATTTCCCTTCTGTAATCGAACAATACTTGCAAAATCAACGTTAAATAAATCAACAATCGCAGCGGTGTTGTTTTTGTTTACTAATATTACTTTTTAATAAAGCTATATTTTATTTGCGCATACTAGTCACTTTTCTATTATTTAGCTGCACCTCTTTAGGTTTGCGTGCACAGTTAACCGTAAGAGGAATAGTTTACGATATAACAAAGGTTAACTATGTTGAAAATGTTAGGGTAGTGAGCACAAGTGGGATTTTTGCCCTAACCGATAGCCTAGGAAGATACTCTATACTAACTTCAGAAAAAGACTCTCTTTCTTTTTATTACAACAATAAGTCTACACAGAAATTTTCTGTTGTGTCCATTAAAGACTTGTCGCATTTCGATATTTCTATTCACTTACCCATTAAAGGAAAATACAGCACACTAAAAGAAGTGACCATTTTTTCAAAATCTTATAGAGAAGACTCTATTGAAAACAGACGCACATACGCGGGTATATTTAATTATCAAAAGCCTACATTAGAATCGTCAATTTCTTCAGATGGAGTTGCAGGAGCAGATCTAGATCAGCTGATAAATATCTTTAGGTTTAGAAGAAATAAACAACTGAGAAGCTTTCAACAAAGAATCGAAGAGGAAGAACAAGAAAAATATATCAACTACCGATTCAGTAAAATATTTGTTCGACGCATTACTAATTTACAAAGCCCTTTATTAGATACTTTTCTAGTTTGGTATAGGCCTAATTATGAGTTTACCAAAAACAGTGATGAGCTTTCTTTCAATAATTATATCATACAGGCAAAATATCAATTTGATAAATTAATTCCTTTATTACAAAACAGAAATAAAAATAAAAAAATGGATTATAATAAATTAACCCCCGAGGAAGAACGTATTATTATTTACAAAGGAACCGAAATGCCTAATACGGGCATATACAATCATACCAAAACTCCCGGTACATATGTTTGTAGACGTTGTAATGAACCATTATATAAATCAATAGATAAGTTCGACTCTCATTGTGGTTGGCCAAGTTTTGATGATGAAATACCTGGTGCAGTAAAGCGAATACCCGATGCAGATGGAAGCAGAACAGAAATTGTGTGTAGTAAATGCGGCGGACATCTTGGCCATGTTTTTATTGGAGAACAACTAACACCCAAAAACACACGACACTGTGTAAATTCTATTTCTTTAAAACTAATAGAAAACAATACTGATTAATATTCCATTAATTTTTGTACCGTTTCTCCTAAACGACTATACGCCATAAAGTTTTTTTCTAGTTCAATATTAAAGGGAATAGGAGAGTCAAGACTTCCACAACGTACAATAGGCGCATCTAATAAATGAAAACAGTTTTCTGTAATCCATGCAGAGATTTCTCCACCAATCCCTCCAAGCAAAGTGTCTTCATGTAAAATTAAAACCTTCCCTGTACGAGCAACTGCATCTCTAATAGCATCGTAATCTAATGGTAGCAATGTGCGTAGATCAAGAATATCAATAGATAATTCAGGATGTTTTTCTGCATATTCTATTGCCCAATGTACTCCTGCACCATAAGTAATAACAGAAATATCTTCTCCTGCCGCAATATGTTTCGCTTTTCCAATTTCTATTTCATAATATTCATCTGGCACTTGACCAGTAATGCTTCTGTATAGTGCTTTGTGTTCAAAATAAATAACAGGATTCGGATCATTGATAGCAGCAATGAGCAATCCTTTGGCATCAATAGGAGAGGAGGGGTACACCACTTTTAATCCGGGTGTATGAACAAACCACGCTTCATTGCTTTGGCTATGAAAAGGACCAGCACCCACTCCGCCGCCTGTTGGCATTCGGATCACCACATCTGCGTTTTGCCCCCACCGATAGTGTATTTTAGCAAGGTTATTAATAATTTGATTAAAGCCCACGGTTGCAAAATCAGCAAACTGCATTTCCATCATTGACTTATATCCCATCAAACTCATACCAAGCGTAGCGCCCACTATAGCGCTTTCGCAAAGGGGGGTATTGCGAACACGTTCTTTCCCGAATTTTTCCACAAATCCCTCGGTAACCTTAAAGGCTCCCCCATATTCAGCAATGTCTTGTCCCATTAATACAAAACTGTTATGCTTTTGCATCGACTGGTCTAAGGCATCACTAATTGCATGTATAAATTTTTTCTCTGATTGGCCTCCGTTGATAATGGGCGCATAAACACCGCTGTTGTCAATGATCGTTTCATGATTTATTGCTCTTTTGGCATACACATCTCCTAATTCTTCTGCTGTATTAGGAATGATTGGATCAGCAATAAACCCCTGTTTTAATTCGTCTTCGATATGATTTTTTATTTCCGCTCTGATGGAAAGCGCTTGCTCTTCTGTTATAATTTTTTCAGCTTTTAACCAATCTTCATAGTTTTTTATTGGGTCTTTCTTTTCCCATTCTTCAAACAAGGACTTAGGTACGTATTTGATACCGCTAGCTTCCTCATGGCCCCTCATGCGAAAGGTCATGCATTCAATTAAATACGGTTTTTGGTTTTTAATACATTGTGCTCTGGCAGTTTTAATCGTATTGAACACAGTAAGAATGTTGTTACCATCTATTTGTATTCCCTCTATTCCATATCCTGCGGCCTTTTCTACTAAGCTATTACATCTGTATTGATCTTTTGTAGGAGTGCTTAATCCATACCCATTATTTTCAATAATAAAAATTACGGGAAGGTCCCATACGGCTGCGGTGTTTAACGCCTCATGAAAATCACCTTCACTTGTTCCTCCGTCTCCAGTAAAAGCAAGCGATATTTTTGCTTCTTTTTTTAATTTATGAACCAATGCAACACCATCGGCAATTGCTAACTGAGGACCTAAATGCGAAATCATGCCACAGATATGATGCTCTTTGTTTCCAAAGTGAAAACTTCTTTCTCTTCCTTTGCTATAGCCATCTTTATTACCCTGCCACTGTTTGAAAAGTTTTTGTAAGGGCATTTTTCTAGTAGTAAAAACACCTAGGTTACGATGCAAGGGCATAATCCACTCGTCTGAATCCAATGCCATGGTAGCGCCCACCGATATGGCTTCCTGACCTATTCCGCTAAACCATTTAGAAATTTTTCCTTGTCTAAGTAAAACCAACATCTTGTCTTCAATCATACGAGGCAATAATATTGCCTTGTATAAATCCATTAATTGAGTGTTGGTTAGGTTGTCTTTTGAAAATTTCATACGCGAATCTCCTACTATTCAGCCAAACAAACAATGGCTCTATTGGTTTTTTAATAAAATTTGATATGGGCCTATATTAATAGACTACTAATTCATAAAACTTTTCTGGATGTAAATATTTGTTTGCTAATTCCATCAACGTTTCGGCACTGATTGTTTTTATTTCATTAATGGAGTCGTAAAAATAGGCTTCGTCAAGATTGTTTAATACAATATTTTTCCACCTGGCCATTATTTGAAATGGACCATCTAAATCCCCTAGCAAGCCTCCAATCATATAATTACGCACAAGCAATAGTTCGTCGTCTTTTATCTTTTCTTCTCTTAGCGTTTTCATTTCTTTATATATTTCTTCAATGGTTGCTTCACACACTTCCTTCCCTGCTTCTGTGCTAATCACCCAGGCGCTTTGCTGTATATGATTATGGATATAACTATATATACCATAAGTGTAACCTTTGTCTTCCCTGATATTACTCATTAGTCTTGATCCAAAAAATCCACCAAAAAGATTATTAAGTACCGCTACTTTTTTAAAATCTGGATGATGCCTGTTGGGAAAAGGCGAAGCGATTCTAATGGCTCCCTGAACCGCATTAACGTCGTTTTCTATTATATATTTTTTTTCGATAGCGGGCAAGGTTTCAATGAATGGAATAATAATTTTTTGATTGCTTGCTCCTAACTTACCAAAATGATTGTTTAGTTGAATGCGTAAATCAGCCGGTAGGTTTCCTGAAACAAAGAGGACACATTTTCCATTTAAATAATATTCTTTATAAAATGTTTTACAAGCCTCTGTTGTAAGCGCATCAATATCTTCAGGATTTGTGTAAACACCATATGGGTGCTGTTCTCCATATAGATAACTGTCTATCAATCTCCCTGCTACAAATTCTGCTTTTTGTAAGTTTAGTTTTAAGCGTTGTTGGGCGTTTTGTTGATATATCTCTAATTCGGATTGAGGAAAGATACTGTCTGTTAACATTTCTTCCATTACTGGAAGCAGATGATTAAGGTGTTTGGTTAGGGTATGCAAAGACAAAACAGCGGTTTCATTATAACAGGATTTATTACAGTAAGCTCCATAGTAATCAAAAGCCTCGTTTAATTGAAATGCATTTCGTTTGCTTGTGCCATTTTTCAACATAAAATTGGTGAGTGCGGCTATCCCTTTTTGTTTTTCAAAATGATTGCCTGCATAAAAAACCATTTCTATTTGAATTACTTCTTGTGCCCCTGCGTGAATGGTGTATACGGGTATTCCATTGTCAAGTGTAAAAGATTCATATGGCTTGAGAGCTAAATTATATTCTATTGCATCCTTTATGGGTGGTGCTATTTTTCTGTTCATTTAGTTGTTAATTGTTGCTTAAATAATACATGGTGCTGCAATTGTTTTCGGTAAAAATCAGACGGCTTTGCTCAATAATATCTTCTACTGTTACTGCGTGATATCTTGATAGCTCTGTATTCATTAAGTTGGCATCACCCAATAATTCATACATCGCAATGCTTGCCGCGCGATTCATAACACTCATGTCTTCAAAAGCCATCGCACTCTCGGTTTTGTTTTTTACTTTTTCTAGTTCAGCGGCTGAAATGCCTTCTTTTTGTAGTTTATCTAATTCAATATTCAAAGCCTTTTCGGCTTCTTCAATATTAACACCCTTTGCTAATTTCCCTTCAATGGTGAGCAATCCGGCATCGGTACTGCCAAAATGATAACAGTCTATGCTACTGAACAATTGTTTTTCTTTTACCAAAGATTGGAATAAACGCGAAGATCCTCCACCACCTAAAATATCTGTAATTAAATCAGCTGCATAATATCTTTTATCTGTACGTGCATATATATGCCAGCATTTATAGAGTGCATCAACTGGAACATTGGTTTTAATTTCTAAGTGCCTCGGAGCTAATTGTGGTGGTTCTATAGGTAACGCACGGGTATATTTTTCGCCAGAAGGAATAGGGCCAAACCACTTCTCCACTAATTGAATTGTTTTTTCTGTCTCTATATTTCCTGCGATAACTAAAATGGCGTTACAAGGAGTATAGTGTTTATAAAAAAACGCTTTTACGTCTTCGATCGTTGCTTCTTCAATGTGTTGTAAAGAAGCGCCAATGGTCATCCACTTGTATGGATGCTTTGTATAAATAAGGGCCCTTAACTTATGCCAAACATCCCCATAGGGCTTGTTGATGTAATGCTCTTTAAATTCTTCACAAACCACCTTTCGTTGTACCTCAAGACTTTTTTTACTAAAAGCCAGACTTAACATTCTATCACTCTCTAACCAAAGGGCTGTTTCAAGATTTTCTGCGGGTAATTGACAATAATAATTGGTAAGATCATTGGTGGTAAAAGCATTGTTTTCTCCACCAGCTACCTGTAGCGGTTCGTCATACACTGGAATGTTTTTACTTCCGCCGAACATAAGGTGTTCAAATAAATGGGCAAATCCTGTTTTATCGGGATTTTCGTCTCTTGCCCCCACATCATATAAAACGTTTACAACTGCCATGGGAGTGCTTTTGTCTTCGTGAATCAAAACGCGTAATCCATTCTGCAGTGTAAAATTTTTAAATTGTATCATATTGTAAAGGTAGGAAGGAATTGGTTGAGGTTTAAACTGTTTCAAAGGGTTAAGAGGTTGCAAAGGTTGCCCAAACTCTTTAAATTAATTAAAGCCTTGAAACATCTGAAACAATCGCCAAAAATTATCAGCAGCAATCAACTTATTGGACTTAATTTTGTTATAAATTAAATTTCTCGAATGAATATCAACGAATTACTTGCAAAAGCTTTACAATTTGATTTTTTAAGCGTGGAAGAGGGTGTTTTTTTATTTGAAAACGCAAGCTTAACCGAGTTGATGTTTATTGCTGATGAACTTAGAAAAAAACAAGTGCCTCACGGAAAGGTCACCTGGCAAATAGACAGAAACGTTAATACTACAAATGTTTGTTTGGCTAATTGTAAGTTTTGTAATTTTTATCGAATCCCAGGCCATGCTGAAGCGTACATTACTGACATTGATACGTATAAAATAAAAATAGAAGAAACCATTAAATATGGTGGTGATCAGCTTTTATTACAAGGGGGACATCATCCAGATCTAGGATTACAATTTTATGTAACTCTGTTTAAAGAAATCAAGTCACTGTATCCAAATATAAAACTACATACTCTTGGACCGCCTGAAATAGCACACATCACGAAGTTAGAAAAAAGCACGCATCGAGAAGTGTTGATGGCTTTAAAAGATGCAGGGATGGACAGCTTACCAGGAGCAGGGGCTGAGATTTTAACTGATAGGGTTAGACGATTAATAAGCAAAGGAAAGTGTGGTGCTCAAGAATGGTTAGATATTATGCATGAGTGTCATAATCTAAATATTACTACTTCTGCAACAATGATGTTTGGTCACGTAGAAACAATCACAGAAAGATTTGAGCATTTGGTAAAAATCAGAGAGGTACAAAGCAGGAAGCCCGCAGAGGCAAAAGGATTTTTAGCTTTCATCCCATGGACTTTTCAAGATGTAGATACCTTGTTAACTAAAATCAGAGGTGTTCACAACCTAACAACAGCAGATGAATATATTAGAATGATTGCAATGAGCAGAATAATGTTGCCTAATGTGAAAAACATTCAAGCAAGTTGGTTAACCGTAGGGAAACAAGTGGCACAAATCTGTCTTCATGCAGGTGCAAATGATTTTGGAAGCATTATGATAGAAGAAAATGTAGTAAGTGCTGCAGGCGCCCCTCACCGATTTACAAGCAAGACCATACAAGAATCAATAACCGAAGCAGGCTTTGAACCTCAGTTACGCACTCAACAATACGAATGGAGAGAACTACCTATAATGGAAGAACAATTAATTGATTATTAATATGA
>CANJJU010000019.1 GCA_947474815.1 Chitinophagaceae bacterium
CAATTCTTTTGTCGGTACGCTGATCTTTGATATTCAGCAAAGGCTCCAGGATATTATTTTGAAGAATGGTGATGTCTAAAATTCCAATGGGATCTTCTGTAAATGTGCCAGGTTTAGAAACGAACTTATACCATTGCTTGTCCATATACAATCCAAAACAATGCAAGGCTTCTGGTCTATAGGCTTTGTCAACTTTTGTTATAGTAAACTTTTCTTCGAGCTGTTGTAAAAATTGAGCAGCAGAACGATTGCCAAGATCTTTGATTACACGGTTGTAATCCATGATATGCAATTGATTCGAAGGAAACAATGTAGTTAAAAAATAATCTGCATTTTCTGTAGCATTGCTGCCAAGAGCAGTTCTTACTTTGGCTGCAGAAGCGGCTCTATGATGACCGTCTGCAATATAGGTGCATGGCACTTTTGTTTTAAACAATTCAGTGATGTTTTGAATAACATTATCATCGTTTACAATCCAAATGCTATGTTGAATATCATCATCTGCTATAAAATCGTATTGTGGATTTTTATCGGTTGTCCATTTGTTAATTAACTCGTCAATGGCATCAACATTTTTATAGGCGATAAAAACATTGCCTGTTTGAGCACCTGTTGTTTGAATGTGATTGATTCGATCCAATTCTTTTTCTGGGCGGGTAAACTCGTGCTTTTTAATCAAATTGTTTTCATAATCATCTACCGAACTCGCACAAACCAATCCTGTTTGGCTTTTGCCATTCATAATTAAACGATAGATATAATAACAAGGCTTGCTTTCTGTAAACAAAATATTTCTACTAATAAAAGCCTGTAAATTTTCTTTGGCTGTATCGTATACTTGTTGAGAATGAATATCAATTGACTCGGATAAATCGATTTCGCTTTTAGTAATATGTAAGAATGAAGAAGGATTGCCTTGCGCCTCCACCCTTGCTTCCTTGCTATTCAATACATCATAAGGCCTAGATGCCACTTGTTTCGCTAATTGTGCTTCTGGTCGAAGTGCTTTAAAAGGAGATATTTTTATCATTATATTATTTTAAAAAGACAACACAAAAATATGTGTTAGAAACTAGTTGACCTAAGTTAAAAAAATTAAGCGGCTGATTGTTTAAAATTACGCATTAAATCTACTAAAAATTGCACGCTGCTAATGGGCATTGCATTATAAAGTGACGCCCTGAATCCCCCGGCAAGACGATGTCCTTTTATGCCTACAATTCCATTGGCTTTTGCATATTCAAGAAACGGAATTTCTAGATGGCTGTCTTTCATGGTAAAACAAACATTCATTTTACTGCGATCTTTTTTAACCACCTGTGTAGTAAACAAATCGTTTGAATCTATTTCATCATAAAGCAAGGCAGCTTTCTCATTGTTTATTTTTTCGATAGCCGCTACGCCTCCCAATGCTTTGAGCCAGCGAAGCGTAAGCAGACAAACATATACCGCAAAAACAGGAGGAGTATTCAGCATACTTCCTTCAGCGATGTGATTTCGGTAATCCATCATCGTGGGGAGATTGCGCTTTGTTTTTCCCAGTATTTGTTCATTTACCACCAGCAAGTTTACACCAGCTGGACCAATGTTTTTTTGTGCTCCTGCATAAATTAGACCAAAAGCATTGAAATCAAGTTCTCTGCTTAAAATATCACTGCTCATATCGGCCACCATCACATTGCTTGTTTGAGGAATGCGTTGCCATTGCGTTCCATAAATGGTATTATTGGTCGTAATATGAAAATATTTTGCATCATTGGGAACAGCAAAATCAGTAGGAATGCAATTGTAATTTTTTTCTTTAGAAGAACAAACGATGTCTACTTTACCAAATAGTTTTGCTTCTTTGATTGCCTTACTACTCCACACACCTGTATCGGCATAAGCTGCTGATTCTTTTTGATCTAGCAAATTCATTGGAACCTGCATAAATTGAGTAGAAGCACCACCATGCAAAAATAAAACCTGATGATGATCGTCTAATTTCATCAATTCTTTTACCAATGCTTTTGCCTCTTCCATAACAGCCGTAAATTCGGGTGTTCTGTGGCCTAATTCGAGAATAGAAAGTCCTGTATTATTGTAATTCAAAATGGCTGCAGCAGCCTGCTCCACTACTTCTTTGGGGAGTATAGAGGGTCCCGCATTGAAATTATGAATAATTGATGGGGTGGCTGCCTGCATTAAAAAAAATTAGAAGGCAAAGGTAAGAAATATTGAGGGAGTTGCCGTACAGATTCTTAATGAATAATCCCACAGATCACACAATAACTTCGTCGTTATTCTTCCTCCCTTCCCATCATTTTATTGCTATTTCTCCATGCGTTATTCAATGATTCAAAACTTGCCAACTCATTTTCAGAAAATCTACTATTGGTGAGTGATTTCAAGTCGGGCTGTCCAGCATTTACCCAGGCGGTATACCAGAATGAAGCAATCGAAAAAATAGCTTGTCGCATTCTTCGTTCAACCATTCCATTTAGTTTATTATTAAAAGCAATCGTAAATGCACTTGAATACTGCCGAACAATTTTTCCATTTCTTTCTTCAAATGAATATTTATTATCTTCTGGGAACCGATGTGATAATTCTTTTTCAAATAACAACACGCTGTCAACAGCCTGGGCGCTTTCAAGCACACGATTCCAAATAAATTCACTTGGGTGCTCAATGTATATTGCTTTTCCTATAAAAAAATCAAATTGTTGATCTGCAAGCAATTCAGGAACGCGGCTTTCCCAAAATCCATGAATGCCTCTCTGTTTGGTTAATTGTCCGTTGTGATTACTACTTGTATGCAAAGGCACATGGGCATCGCCAATATAATGCCCTATTTCAGCTGCATTTTTCATGATCTTACTAAAGTCTTTTTCTTTAAAGGCATTTGTAAGACGATAGAGCATTGTTTGAATATGCCAAGGGACGATTCCATGAGCTTTCAAGGTGTCTTCAGAAAATTTTTCAATTGCGTCTTTCCATTGTCTGGGTAAATTACTGAATGGATATTTTCCATAATAATCCAAATCAATGTAATGGCGAGGACCTTCCTCTGCAATGGCATACCTTCTTTTATCAGGATCTACGGCATGTTCGGTTAGGAAATAAATGTTGGGCTTAAACAATATCATCATTTCTGGGGGTAATAAAAACACCGCCAGTCGATTGATTTGCTGATGACCATAAAATCCCCAGCAATAAGAAGTCAATGAAAAAAACAGGAAGAAAGTAAAAAGAAAGAGGCGAATAAAAATAATTTTCATGCGTTTTAATTAACGCAGGAAAGATAGCAGTAGCATAAATAAGTATGATTGCTATTTTCTTTTCTTAAGTGTGTTTTTTACTTGAGTAGAAATCAAGACAATTAATTATTTGTTTCATCCTCTGCTTCCAATTCGTCGATATGTGTTACCCCGCCGCTTACGGCAAACTTCATCGTTTGAGCGCTGCTAATAAAAGTAATTTCTTTTACCCTTGATTTGGGGATGATATAAACATTACCTGCAACAGAATATGCCATCGGAATATACACAGCTACATAGTCTTTCAATCCAAATTCAGTCATGTCGTCTCTGGTTATAAATCCTACTCTCCACACATCATTGTCATCTACATTGGCCAATACATTGTGAGTGAATTTCTTTTTATCGCCGGCAAAAGCCTCCAGGAAATCGCGTGAAGTAGAATAAATATGTTTGATGCCAGGCATTTTTTGCATCAGCTTATCAAAAAATATAACAATGCGATTGGTAATAAAGAAAGAACTCACATATCCGAGCAGCATTGTAACAACAATAATCACAATAAATCCTAGTCCATAATTCTGAACATGCACCGTGCCCCTGTCATCGGTAAAAGTAAAAATGGGCAACAAACCATCAATGCTGGATACTACCCAGTAAAATGCATAAAAAGTAATAAAAATAGGCGCCAGGATAAGCAAGCCTTGCAAAAAGTACTGTAGTAATTTTTTTAAGTGAAAATTTCGATCCATGATGATACTATTTCATACAAAGGTAACAGAATGCTGATTTCGCAATTATTTATATGGGTAAATAAGAATAAAAGGAGCCGGAAACTTTGGTAACACAAAAAGTTTCCGTAGTTTTGCACCCCATTATGACAGAAACTACAGATCAACAATTACGAATCAAACAGCATGCCCATGACCTTTTTATGCAATTTGGCTTAAAAAGTGTTAGCATGGATGACATTGCCAATAAGTTGGGCATAAGCAAAAAAACAATTTATCAATATTATACAGATAAAGATCAGCTGGTGAACGATGTGGTGAATACCATCATCAAACAAAATCAGGAAACCTGCAATGTAGATCGAAGCAGAGCATCGGATGCAGTGCATGAGATCTTTCTAGCAATGGATATGATGCTGGAAATGTTTCGCTCAATGAATCCATTTGTATTGCATGACATGCAGAAGTATTATCCTACGGCATTTCAAATTTTCTTAAATCATAAGAACGACTACTTATATGGAGTAATCAAAGAAAATATTGAACGTGGAATCAAAGAAGAATTATATCGCAATGATATCAATGTAGAAATAATGGCACGCTTTCGCGTAGAATCAATTGTTATTCCCTTTCAACCTGATTATCATACAAAAGTAAAATCTCCCCTGGCAGACATTGAGGAAGAAATTGCACTCCACTTTCTATTCGGAGTGGCTTCACAAAAAGGATACAAACAGATTATAAAATATAAAGAAAACAGACAATTAAAATAGACAATGAAAAAAACAACCGTTCTGATGGTGCTACTGCTCGTAAATTATTGGGCGTCGGCACAAAATCAAAAAGTAAATGAATTTTCTGCACAACAAGCAGTGGAGTATGCAATGAAAAACGCCGTACAAGTGCGTAACGCCATACTTGACCTAAAAATTCAAAAACAAGTTAACAAAGAAGTGATGGCTGCAGCATTACCAAGAATATCAGGTAGCAGCTCTGTAAATCATTTTCCCAATGTTGCTGTTCAAAGCTTTCCAAACTTTATAGCACAAGCCACCTATGGTGTATTGGAACACGAAGGAGTAAAAGATGGGAATGGCAATCCAATTATTTCACCGGGAGACTTTGGGTTTGTTCAGGCGAAATTCGGTACAAGTTACAATGCCAATGCAGGAATAGATGTTTCCCAGCTTTTATTTGATGGCCAAGTATTTATTGGGTTGCAAGCAAGAAGATCTACGCTAACCTTTAGCCAGAATCAATTAGAAGTAACAAAAGAAATGATTAAAGTAAATGTGTTGAAAATTTACTACCAACTAGTAGTAGGTGAAAAACAATTAACTTCTATCGAAGCAAATATCAGCCGATTTGAAAAACTATTAGCCGATACAAAAGAAATTTATAAAAATGGTTTTGCAGAAAAATTAGATGTAGATAAAGTAAGCGTGCAATTGAATAATCTTAAAACAGAAAAAATTAAAATTAGAAATCAATTAGACGCTGGCAACGATGGATTAAAATTTCTGTTAAACTTGCCACAAAATGATCAACTAATTTTAACGGATTCGATTAGCCCAGAACTGATCAAAGAAGATGTATTAACCGATACTTTTAATTATTCAGATAGAAAAGAATATCAACTTCTATTAACTGCAAAGAAACTAGGACAATACAACGTTAAAAGATATCAACTTAGCAATTTGCCAACCCTTGCAGCATATGGAAACTACTACACCACTGCACAAAGGAATGAATTCAACTTTTTTAATGACGGCCATTGGTTTGCAAGTTCATTAATTGGCGTAAAATTATCTATGCCACTATTTGAAGGATTTGCTAAAAAATCAAGAGTTGATAAAGCAAAATTAGAATTAGAAAAAACAAACAATAGCCTTGAAAACCTGAAGGCTTCTATTGATTATGATGTTGCACAGTCAAAATTAAAAATCACCGCTTCCCTTGTTACGGTTGATAACCAATTAGGGAATATGGAACTAGCAGAAAAAGTGTATAACACCACCAAGCTAAAATACGAACAAGGACTGGGAAGCAACCAAGAAATATACAATGCACAAACCGAACTGAAAGTTGCACAAAATAATTATTATGGTGCACTATACGATGCCATTATCGCAAAAATTGATTTTTTAAAAGCAATAGGAAAACTTTAATCTAACATAGAAATAAAAATAAAATGAAACAACTTAACCAACTAACAGCAATAGCAATTAGCACTTTAATATTAGCATCATGTGGCTCAAAGAACGACAATAGCCTTGCCGCTATTAATGATAAAAAGGCTGCAATTGAAAAATTGAAAATTGAAAAAAATCAAAAAGAAGCAGACATCAAAAAACTGCAAGATGAACTAGAAAAATTGGATAGCAATAGCGCGAGTCTAGTTAAAGTAAAATTGGTAGCTACCACTCCCGTTATCACCCAAGACTTTAAACACTATATAGACCTGCGCGGAAAAATTGATGCAGAAAATATTTCTTATATCAGTCCACGAGGAATGGGCGGACAAGTAAAAGCGATCTATGTTAAAGAAGGTGATGTAGTAAGAAAAGGGCAACTGTTATTGAAACTAGATGATGCGATTCAACGCCAGTCCGCAGTAGCAGCTAAACAGCAACTAGAAGGAATCAGAACGCAACTTGCTTATGCGAAAAGTATTTACGATCGTCAGAAAAATTTATGGGACAAAGGAATTGGAACAGAAGTGCAATTACTAAGCGCCAAAACCAATGTAAAAGGATTAGAAGATCAGTTGAAAACTGCAGGGGAACAAGTAAAAGTAGCCATTGAACAACAAAATACTACCAATGTTTTCAGCGATGTGAATGGAACAGCAGACATTGTGAATGTTAGAATTGGTGAAATATTTACCGGAATGGGACAAATAAAAATTGTTAATAAAAGCCATTTAAAAGCCACTGCAAATGTTCCTGAAAACTACATCCCTCGCATTCATAAAGGAACAAATGTTGTTATTAAATTGAGTGATGTAGATAAAACATTCAACTCTACCATCAGCTTTATCAGTCAATCGATTGATCCTACATCTCGTGGATTTATTGCAGAAGCAAAAATTCCTTCTGATGCCTCTTTAATACCCAACCAAACCGCTATTATAAAAATATTAGATTACGAAGCCAATCATGCTGTTGTTATTTCTGTTAATGCGATTCAAAGCGACGAAAAAAATAAGTACGTATACGTGTTAGAAAAATTACAAAATGGCAATTCGGTGGCAAAAAAGAAAATTATTACTGTGGGGGAAATTTATGGAGATGTAGCAGAAATTAAATCAGGGCTAAAGGAAGGAGAACAATTAATTACAGAAGGATATCAAAATTTGTATGAAGGTTCGCTTGTTTCAGCTGATTTGAAATAATGAACGCTGAAAATACTGTTAAATAAAAACGAATAATAAATATAATATTATGCAAGGCATTAAGGATAAAATAAAAGAATTTAAACCTACTAGTTGGGCGGTAGACAATAAAACAGCGGTATATATAATTGCTATATTGATTACGCTTTTTGGTTTATATAAATTTGACACGCTGCCAAAAGAACAATATCCTGATATCGTTGTACCAACGATCAGTATCACAACTGTATATGTAGGCAATTCTCCTAAAGATATTGAAAATCTTGTTACCCGACCTATTGAAAAGCAATTAAAAGGCATCAGTGGAGCAAAAGTGAAAAAAATCACTAGTACTTCTCAAACTGATTATAGTTTAATCATTGTTGAATTTGATACAGATGTAAAAACAGAAATTGCTAAAACGAAGGTTAAAGACGCTATCGATAAAGCAAAATCAGACCTCCCCAACAATCTTACTTCTCAGCCCAATGCGCAAGAATTTGCCTTTAGCGAAATGCCTATTATGTTCGTGAATGTAAGCGGAGATTATGATGGAATAAAACTTAAGCAATATGCTGATAAATTACAAGATCGCTTTGAAGAGCTGCCAGAAATTACCCGTGCCGAAATTGTAGGCGCACCGGAAAGAGAAATTCAAGTGAATGTAGATCCTTATAAAATGCAAGCTGCCCGCATCAGCTTTATGGATATAGAGAACGCTATTTCAAGAGAAAACAATGATATCACAGGAGGACTGATAGCAGTAGGCGATATGAAACGTACTTTGAAAGTAAAAGGACAATTTACGTCTGTTTTAGACTTACAGAATATTGTTGTAAAAAGTAGCGCACAAGGTGCAACATTGTATTTAAGAGATATTGCAGAGTTAAAAGATACGATTAAAGAAAAAGAAAGTTATTCACGACTTGATGGAAAAAATGTAATAACACTCAATATCGTTAAACGAGCAGGTGAAAACTTAATCAATGCGGCAGAAAAAATTAAAGACATCACCTCAAAAATGAAAGAAAATGAGGAGTTGCCTAAAGATCTAAAGTTGATTATTACGGGGGATCAAAGCAAGGCTACCGCTACTTCATTTCATGATCTAGTAAATACTATTATCATAGGCTTCGTATTGGTATTATTGATACTCATGTTTTTCATGGGAGTCACCAATGCATTTTTTGTTGCCTTAAGTGTACCATTGAGCGTCTTTGTCGCTTTTATGTTTTTGCCCATTGCAGATTCAATTGTGGGAACACCGGTTACACTCAATTTTATAGTACTGTTTGCATTATTGTTTGGGTTAGGAATTATAGTTGACGACGCCATCGTTGTAATAGAAAATACACATCGAATATATAATAATGGAAAAATTCATATTGTTAGAAGTGCAAAGGAGGCGGCAGGAGAAGTATTTATTCCTGTGTTAGCAGGAACAGCAACCACCTTAGCGCCCTTTTTTCCACTTCTTTTTTGGAAAGGCATCATAGGTAAATTTATGATTTACCTGCCCACGATGTTGATTCTTACATTAGCCGCTTCACTAATCGTTGCGTTTATTTTTAATCCAGTTTTTGCCGTGAGCTTCATGAAGCCTGAAGACAAAGAACAAGAAGAACCCAAAAAAGCAATATTTAAGAAATGGTGGTTATGGTCAGCTGTGCTTACCTCTGTCATCCTTCACCTATTTGGTTCGCATGGATTTGCTAATTTCTTATTATTTATGATGGCACTTGTTGTGCTTAATAAATATGTATTCGATGATGTTATTCATTCATTTCAAAAAAGAATATTGCCCAGTTTAATGAATCGATATGAAAAATTATTAAGGTGGGTATTAAAAGGCAAAAGACCAATATGGGCATTGGTTTCATTGTTTATGTTGTTTCCTATTGCAGTTCTACTGTTGATGGCAAGAGGCAATAAAGCAACGTTCTTTCCAAGTGGTGATCCAAATTTTATCTATGTGTATTTAAAAATGCCTCCAGGTACAAGCGTTAATAAAACAGATAGTATTACGCATATTTTGGAGCAACGAGTGAATAAAGTATTAGAAAATGAACATCCTGGAACTGAAGGAAGTATTGTAGAAAGTATTATTGTAAACGTAGCAAACAGTGCTAATAATCCTAGAGACAATAATAGAAGCGTACAGCCAAATCTTGGTCGAATACAAGTGTCATTTGTAGAATTTTCAAAACGAAATGGAAAAGCTACAAAACCATATTTAGATGCAATTAGAAATAATATGGGTGGTATACCAGGCGCCAGTATTCAAGTAACCAAAGAAGATGGCGGACCACCAACAGATCCTCCAGTAAACATTGAAATAGTAGGTGACAAGTTTGAAGAAATCGCCAGTGTAGCAACAAAGCTTTCTAGTTACTTAGATACCAATCAGGTATATGGTGTGGAAAATTTAAAAATGGATGTTGATTTACATAGTCCAGAAATAACGGTGAATATTGATCGCGAAAAAGCGATGCTCGAAGGCTTAAGCACTGGACAAATTGGAATGGAAATTCGTACAGCGGTTTTTGGAAAAGAAGTCAGCAAGCTGAAAGAGGGAGAAGACGAATATAAAATTCAGTTAAGGTACAATGAATTATTACGTAATAACATTACCGACTTAATGAATATGCGCATCACTTTCATGGACATGAGTACGATGAGAATTAAATCTGTTCCCGTAAGTGCAGTGGCCACCGTTGATTACACGAATACATCTGGTGCCATCGTTCGTAAAAATGTAAAAAGAACAATACAGTTACAATCCAATGTACTTGATCCGTCCTTAACAGGAAAAGTCAATGCAGAATTGGCAACAAAAATTGCTGATTTTAAATCTAAAACCAGAATTCCTGCAAATGTTACCATCAGACAAACCGGTCAGGGACAGCAAGAAGCAGAAACAAATAGTTTTCTAGGAAAAGCACTTGCGATTGCTCTTGGATTAATATTTTTAATTCTAGTACTTCAGTTCAACTCTTTAAGTAAGCCCTTTATAGTACTTACAGAAATATTCTTTTCTATTATTGGCGTGCTATTAGGATATGCCATTACAGGCATGACGATTGCAAGCATTATGTTAGGAGTAGGAATCATAGGATTAGCAGGTATTGTAATTAAAAATGGAATTCTGTTGATAGAGTTTACAGATGAATTAAGAGGAAGAGGAATGAAAACAAAAGAAGCCGCCATTCAAGCAGGAAGGATAAGAATTATTCCTGTTATGCTAACAGCCATTGCAACCATCCTAGGATTGCTTCCCCTAGCAGTTGGTTTTAATATTGATTTTGTTTCTTTCTTCCAGCATTTGAATCCACATATTTTCTTTGGAGGAGATAGTGTGGTGTTTTGGGGACCATTAAGCTGGACCATCATTTTTGGATTAATCTTCGCATTCTTCTTAACATTGGTGATGGTACCAAGTATGTACCTAATTGCTGAAAGACTTAGAAGGCCAATGGAAAAGTTTTATGGAACAAAATATGTTGCACTATTTGGATTTACCGGACCGCTCTTTTTTATTTTTGTAGGAATTATGTATTTAGTGAAAAAGCTACAAGGGAAAAAAGTATGGAATGGTCTTACAAAATAACCAATTAAATATATTTATTAAAAATGCCGTTCAATTAACGGCATTTTTAATTGAAGGCATTTTGATTAGCTTTTAAAGACTGTTTTAAGAGGAAATTCAATAGTAAGTGAGGAGCCTTCTTTAGTGATTGAATTCACTTTAATATTTCCTTCATATAAAATTACCTTATTAATAATTTGTGTCAAGTCGTTACCATTATCAATTCTTTTTTGATCCAATACTATGCCATTATCGGAATAGTTCATAATAAAATATTTAGCAGATTTGTGAAATGCTAATTTTATTACAGTTGGATTTTTTTGAGCGATGGCATTTTTAAGTAACTCTTTTATGATGCTATATAAAAATCGTTGCGCATGAGGAAAAATATCTTTTAAATCAGATTCCTTGCAATCTAATAGAAACTTGGTTTCATTAGAAATAATTAATTGGTTAATTAATTCAATAATAGAATCCTTTAATCCTAATTCTGCCAATCCTAAGGGGGCTAACTTTTGCGACATAGTCCTAACTTCATTAATTGTTTCAGTAATTCTTTGTTGCATATCCCTATGTACATCCGCATCTACCTTTTCTAAAGTCGAAACTTTTTGCAAGTGCAAACCAAGATAAGTAAGCATTTGGCCTACGCCGTCTCTCAATTCGTGACCCAATAGTTCCTTTTCCTTTTCTTCAGCTGCAAGGGTAGATAGCATCATTTCGTTTTGCATTGCATTCCTCTGTTCCTCAATAAGCCTATCTAGTCGCTTTGTTTGAGTGATGTCCCAATGCAATCCGATGCTACCAATCACCTTGCCTTTCTCATCTTTCAGTGGAGACCCATTAACAATGACATCGATTAATTGTCCATTTTTATTTTTTAATTTAATTTCATAAAAAGAAGACATATTCATCTTTCGGTCTTTGATAATATGATTCATTTTTTTTGCCTCTATCTCAGAAAACAGCAACAGCTTATTTGCATTTTTTCCTAAAAGCTCTTTATTACTATAGCCAGTCATACTAGAAAAAACCTTATTAGCCCAAATGATGTTTTCAGCATTGTCAACCTTAAGAACAGCAAGTTGCATTTCGTCTAATGAAGACCTCAAGTTATGCTCACTCATCACGATTCTATTGGTAGCATTATCAGCCACTCTTACAACTCGATTGTGCATTAGAATTTTATCTAAAATACCCTTGCTACTATTAATTTTTGTAATAGCCGATTCTACATGCAGAAGTTCGCCATTTTTATGAATCATATTGTATTCATATTGGGAATTTTTTTCTTTGCCATTTTGCAACCAAGAAAAAGAAAAAAGAAGTTTTTGGCAGTTTTTTGCAATAAATTTTTGGAGGGATTTATGCAGCATCTCATTAGAAGAGTACCCTAAAATATTTTCAACCGAAGGAGATACATATTCAATAACACCCTTTGCATCTGTTAAAAAAACAATGTCGGGAGAATGATTTGATAATAGTTCAAGCTTTTCCTTTTCGGCAGACGTCTTCTGTTGATATTCAACAAAAGAAAGCTCGTTGGTAACATTGGATATTTTACCACAATAAATAATTTCATTGGTAGAAAGATTAATCTCCTTTCTAATTCGTTCGGATAAACAGAATTTTTCTTTGGTAAGCTTATTGATAATATTATACTGAATCGTGATTTCTTTTCCTGGCTTTAATTGATCGTGGACTCTTTTATACTCTTTGGCAGAACCACCCAACATACACTTCATCATTTCACTAAATAAATCTTTTTGAATACTAGGATTAAAACCAAAAAAATGATGCCACTTTGAACTAATGAAATTGTTTTGAGGAGACTTAGTATAAATGATGTAAATAATTTCATCAGAAGAGTCTAATAAATTATCTATTATCTCACCCTCATTATTGAGGGAAACAACAGATTGCATAGCTTTAAGTGCAGCACTTAAGCTCGATTGGCGAGAAGGGGACGGATTCATAATTGCTGAACAAGTAAAAAATTAAGAATTACTATGTTCTACGTTTAATAAATGTAAGCTATAAAAAAACATAAGGGTGAACAAAATTAATGGCCGTGTAAACTTACATGTCGATTGTTGACTATGGGATAATAGGCGAGGATTTATACTTGAAAGCAGCAATATTCATCATAAACAGCAACATGCCATAAAAAACATCCTCCATTGGAATAGTATATATGCGTATCCCAAGGTTTTGATTACTATTATATTCTACTACAGGGATAGCCGTTAAAAATCCATTGACTATGAGAAAGGGAACTAAAATAATCAGATATGATATCAGAAAAACGGAGGTGTTGAATGTTTTGAAGCGTGAACGAAAACGAAACAATAATAAAATAAAAATACTGTTAAATAAAAAAGTGTAAAAAGTATACTGGCGTTTATAAAAAATCAATGCGGCTAAAAATAAAATAATCCCCATTAACTGTAAAATTCTATCCGAACTTTTAGTTGAACGTATAGCAGGAAAATAAACGATGACACATTCATAAATAAAGACGCAGCAATAAGGAACAATAAAAAAGAACAACACTTCTTCTATCGGTAGATTGTAAACAAATTGTTGTATAATAAAATTGCTATTAAAGCTCCATACGCCCATTTTAGTAAACCACATATCCCAAATAACATAGAATACAGCAGGCAATAACATACTTGGAAACAACCATTTCCATTTTGTATAAAAAGCTACTTTTTTGTCAAAACTTAGCATCAATGGACCTGCCAAAGAAAGAACAAGAATGAGAAAATATGTATAGTGATTATTCAAGTAGACTATCTTAAAAAATTAATTGGCTTTTCTTTTATTATCATCCCTAACCTTTTTCCAATACTTAGCAGCAACGAATAACATTCCAAAACTTTCGCCCTCCTCTTTTCCAAGATGCTTGTGATGCATTTTGTGTGCCCATCGAATCGTTCTTATATAGGTATTGTTGCTGCGAGTAAACCATTTTATTCTTTGATGAATGATAACTTCATGAACAATAAAGTAAGCAAAGCCATACAATGCAATGCCAAATCCTATAGCGGCAATTCCATAAAAATGATATTGCAAGCCAAGCATAATGCTCAACCAACTAGGAATGGCAAAAATTAAAAAAAAGGCATCGTTTTTTTCGAATACACCCGGAGTTGGCTGATGGTGATCTTTATGCAAATACCACAACAATCCATGCATAATATATCTATGCGTTAACCAGGTAATCCCTTCCATAATAAAAAAAACTGCAATAACAATTAATAAAAAATAATATCCGCTCATAAAAAAGTTCTTAAAAGCAAGAAAAACATTGCTTGAATTAATAACAAATGTACAGCGAATTTATTTCGCTTATCAAAATCGCATAGATCAAAAATGAATAAAAGGACTACGCTAAAAACAAACCAACATAAATAGTTAAATATTGGTATGTCCCCATTGCCAGCCCATTGCCAATATCCCAAACGTATGGCAACAGGCTCCATGATCCAATCAAACAATAAGGCAAGAGTAGCTCCGTCTATTAGTATAGATATTCTTTTTAATACTGAGCTAGGCTTTTCTGTAATAGCAGAAAGCTTATGTAGAAGGGTATGCAAAAAGAGCTGCATGGCCGTTCCACAACAATATATTACAATAAACCAATTAAGACCAATCACAAGAGGCACGCCTATAATGGAAGGACCCAATACTTTGCCATAGGCATAATGACCAAAAAATATAGCCGTTTTGGTGCCAACAATCTCAATTGCAATCCCCCCAACAAAACACACTCCAAGAAAGATTAAAAAAAATCGATTGATATTTTTTTGGGTATAAAGAATTAAAAAAAACATTAACAGTAAATTCAAGGGAGTTAATAAAATAAACAATCTTGAATTAAAGAATAATATCCCCATCAATCCAATTAAATGAAACAATATAGCAATGGCGGTAGCCCATTGCACCCGATCAAAAGGGGAGAGAAATTTCGTTCCGGTATATTTATTAAATAATTTGATAGCAATCTAATGTTGAATGAATAATTTTTTAGTCCCTTTTTTAATCAATTCTGATGCAATGTAGGCACTCTTTAAACAAAGCGGAATTCCACCACCAGGATGTACAGTGCCTCCACAAAAATACAAACCTTTGAATTGAGTGCTAAAGTTAGCAGGCCTTAAAAAGGCAGCGAATAGATTATTAGAACTAGTGCCATATAAGGAACCCATAAAACTTCCAGTTTTTTGCTCAATTTGAACAGGGTCCATCATACTTTCTGAAACAATGGCCGATTCAATATCAGTATTGAGCAGCCGGTTGACTTTATTAATTATATTTTTTCTTGCTTCGATTGCAAACTCATTCCAGTTCTGACCATAATTGGCAGGTACATTGATCATCACAAACCAGTTCTCTTGTTGATCTGGTGCATGAGCAGCCTCCATCTTACTAGTGATATTTATATATATAGTTGGATCATCAATCACTGTTTTTTTGGTAAACAAATGATCAAACTCTTCTTTATAATGATTGCTAAATAAGATATTATGTAAGCCCAACTGATTGAATTTTTTATTAATACCCCAATAAAATATCAACGCACTACTACTGCGCTCAAGTCCTAGTAGCTTTTGCGAATGAGTATTGTCATTTAATAAATATTTATATGTAAAATATACATCCGCATTGCTGACAACAATATTTGCCGGAATAAAATCATTATTAACTACTACTCCAGTCACTTTATTGTTTTCATGACTGATAGAGGAAACCTTGCTATTGAAAATAAACTTTACCCCTTTTTTAATAGCCAATTGATGCAAGGCTTCTGTAATGCTTATCATGCCCCCTTTTGGATAATAGGTTCCTTGGGTTTGCTCAAGATGAGGAATAAGACTTAGCATACCGGGAGCCTTATAGGGATTGCTTCCGTTATAAGTAGCAAACCGATTGAATATTTGTACGGCTTCCTTGCTTATAAATCGCTTGCTATTATGCTCATGCATTGTGCCTGTGATATAAGACAATCGAACTGTTTGGAAAGCTTTGATAATTCTACGATGCAACCAAGTCGTGCTTTTATGCAAGGAATAATTTAAAAAAATCACTCCTATATTATTATATAATTTTTCAGCAGCTGAAAGATATTTTTTTAATCCAGTAGCAGTTTCACCTAATTTGTCTACCAACTCCTTTGCGTATTTTACTTGATCCGTATGAGCTGTAACAATTTTTCCATTCTCAAAAAAATAAGTACAGGAAATATCAACAGACTCGTAATTAAAATATTTTTCTATAGGCTCATTGGCCAATAAAAAAAGCTCTTCAATGTTTTGGGGTTGTGTAAAAAGAGAAGGGCCCGCATCAAACCTAAATCCATCTTTTTCAAAAACTGATAACTTTCCACCAGGATAATCATTGGACTCATACACCACAACGTCAAAGCCCTGTACAGAAAGTCTGATGGCTGTTGCCATTCCCCCTATTCCGCTTCCTATTATAATTGCTTTTGGTGTTTGCATGAATTTGGTGAAATTTATCTTACGATCACAATAGCAAGCGTAAAATATAAATTGAAGACGCTACATTTTTTATCCAATTATAAAACACCTAATTGATTCGCTATTCTTGAACGGATGATAATAAATGTTTTATAGAGATTATTTATTCTAATTCTTTTTTCCAATAATTCACTTGGACTGGTTTTTTTTATTTTATTAAAAAGAGATAAGTAATATTTATAGGCTACATATACCCCAAATTTTGACGTGCTGGGTAATTGAGCAATCCCATTAAGTGCATGATTGAAATCATTTTGAATGTCATCTTCAATATTTTTTTTCATTTCTTTCGTAAAATGACTGAAATCAATGCCAGGAAAATAAACTCTTTCTAGTTTTTGAGAGTCGGCTTTCACATCTCTTAAAAAATTTATTTTTTGAAAAGCGGCTCCCAATGATTGTGCGGGTGGCTTTAATTTTAAATACAACTCCTTATCCCCACTACAAAAAACATACAGACACATTAAGCCCACTACTTCAGCACTGCCATAAATATATTCTTTATACCCTTGTTCATCATAGGATTGTTTTGTAAGATCGAATTCCATGCTCTTAAAAAAAGCAGCAATCAATTCATGATCAATATTGTATTGATTGACTACCATTTGAAAGCTATTTAAAATAGGATTCAAACTAATTCCTCGTTCAACAGCCAGATAAGTATCTTTTTGGAATTCTTCTAGTAACTGAGCTTTATTGTGTTCATGAAAAGTATCTACAATTTCATCTGCAAATCTTACAAAACCATAAATATTATAAATAGCATTTTGTATATCTGTATTTAATAAACTGATAGCGCTACTAAAAGAAGTGCTATACCTTTGGGTAGTAATCTTGCTGCATTCACTGCTTACTTCATTAAAAAGATGCCTCATGATTATTATTTAAATTCTTTTATAATTTCTTTGCAAACTACCTCTCCACTAATCAATGAAGGGGGCACTCCCGGACCGGGTACAGTTAATTGGCCTGTATAATACAAATTATTAACTTTTTTACTTTTTAAAGAGGGCTTTAGAATGGCCGTTTGTAGTAATGTATTGGCAAGTCCGTATGCATTCCCTTTAAATGCATTGTAATCATTTTTAAAATCGGAAACAGAATAAGATTGTTGATAGACAATAGCATCTTTAATTGATTGACCAATTGATTTTTCATACCTGCTAATGATTTTTTGTAGATACTGCTCTCTAACCAATGGGGTATCTCCTTCTAATCCTGCGGCGATGGGTATGAGAAAAAATAAATTTTCACACCCTTCTGGCGCAACAGTTGGATCGGTTACTGATGGTGCACTAACATAAAACAATGGTTCAGTAGGCCATTGAGGAGTTGCATAGATCTCTTCGCCATGTTTTTCAAAATCAACATCAAAAAACAATGAATGATGAGGAATGTTTTTAAGCCGTTTATTTAATCCAATATAATAGAGCAAACAAGAAGGAGCCATTACTCTTTTATCCCAGTAAGAACTAGAGTAAGATTGATGATTTGCTGGCAACAAAGCTGTTTCAATAAAATGATAATCTGCTGCTCCAATTACAACATCTGTATCCATTACAAATGAATGTGCAGTATCTTTTATATTTTCAGTAGCTAGCACTTGTTTAGCCTGTCCGTTTTCAATAACTATTTTTTCTACATTGGTATTAAATCTAAAAGTCACTCCCATTTCTACTGCAAGCCGATGCATGGCATCTGCAATCTGAAACATGCCGCCTTTAGGATACCAAGTCCCTAATTTAATGTCGGCATAATTCATCAAACTATACAATGCGGGTATATCAGCGGGCAGGGCTCCTAAAAAAAGTATAGGAAACTCAATCAGCTGAATCAACTTTGGGTGCTTGAAATATTTTCGCACGTGTTTTTTCATTGATGTAAACACGTCCAATTTAAATAAGCCCTTTGCTAAATCCATATCCATAAACTCTGACACAGATTTTCCTGGCTTATGAACAAGCTTATGAATACCAATATCATATTTGTACGCTGCTTCTTTTAGGAAACGGTCTAATTGAATTCCGCTTCCCGGCTCTATGCTTTCGAATAATTTTTTAAGTTCTGTATAATCAGCGGGAACATCAATATAACTATCTTCATAGTATACACGATAAGAGGGAGACAATCGAAGTAACTCATAATAATCAGCTACTTTTTTACCGAAACAACTAAAGTAACGATCAAAAACATCTGGCATCCAATACCAGCTTGGCCCCATATCAAATGTAAATCCTTGAGCAGAAAATTTTCTTCCTCTTCCACCGGGCATGGATTGTTTTTCTAGAACAGTTACATTCCATCCTGCTTTTGCCATGAATGTGGCAGCAGATAATCCGGCAAATCCGCTGCCTATTACTACAACTTTTTTCACGGTCCTAAGTTAAAGAATAATAAAATAGTAGAATTATAATAGTACTAGTAGCGTACGATTTTTTCCTTTAATAATTTACGGGCGAAATGGATGCGACTTTTAATCGTACCCAACGGCTCTTGTAAATATCCTGCAATTTCATTGTATTTATACCCTTCATAATACAACACAAAAGGATTTCTAAAAATAGCGGGAAGATGATGGATCGCCGTTTCTAATTCTTTCATTTGAATAGTAGATATAGCCGAGTTAGAAATGGTTGTTTGATTGTAATCTAATAGGAAGTCATTGGGCGTATTATCAAAAATCGTTTGTTGTCTGCCTTTTTTGCGATAATTGTTAATGAAGATATTGCGCATGATGGTATACATCCATGCTTTCACATTTGTGCCAGAATGATATTTGTCTCTGTTGGCTAAGGCCCTAAAGATGGTTTCTTGGGTAAGGTCTTTTGCGGATTCATTGTCTCGCGTTAGCGAGAAAGCAAAAGGCTTCAAAAAATCAACATTATCTACCAAAAGCTCATCTAGTTCAACTGTTCCCATTTTTGTTTAATGTTTACTACCGTAAAGTTAAACATAAATAAGGTTTGCTAACAAAAATTGTTTATTTTATTTTAAAAAAGATTCTACAAACTAGTAATAAACTCAGTCATTTCCGCAAAGCTTCTTTTGAATAAAATGGGAGGTTGAATTTTATTTTCATAGCTCTGAGTAAGGCGTCCAGAGATGATTGTGGGGATATTTTGAATTTTTTGGGATATATTTTGAAGGAATTTTTCAAAATTAAAATTTGAACCTGGCCTGGTTATATGACAATAAAGGTAATCTGGCTTTTTAGCTTGTACCACAAAGGCCACATCAGATAAGGGAACATTGCAACCTAAATATATTACATTTATTCCTCTGTTTTTCAATAGATAATACATAAACAAAAGTCCTAATTCGTGGTATTCTGCTTCCGGCAGGAACAATAAAATAGTTTTCTCGTATTGAATAGTAGAGGAAATGCTTTCAATTCCAACAATTAATTTCTGTCTAATGATATTGGTAACCAAGTGTTCCTGTGCAGGATTGATATGATTGGTAAGCCACAAAACGCCAATTTTTTCAAGATATCTGAAAATAATTTGGGTGATGGTTTTTTCAATTCCTTTGGTGTGGATGTGACCTGACAATGTTTTTTCAAAAGAAACGGTATCTAAGTCAATCATGTTCTTAATCAAATCATTAACAACACGTTCTTGCTGGGCCTCTTGTTGACTTAAGGTTAAGATCTTATGGCCTATTTCAGCTTCATCCATTTTATTAATATGGGAAATCTTATACCCATATTTATTTAATAAAGCAATGTTCAGCACTGTCTTTAATTCCTCATTAGAGTAATATCTTATATTGGTAAAAGTTCGCTTAGGCTTTAAAAAATCGTACCGCTGCTCCCATATTCTTATAGTATGAGCCTTTATTCCCGATAAGTTTTCTAGATCCTTTATGGTAAATGAATACATATAAAAAGCATATTGAATAGTAAAACAACGTAGTAGTACAATTGTTTAAGAAAAAGCTAAAATAAATTAAAAAAGATTAATAAAAATTACTTTAATAGAAATACGATAATACCATGCCTCCCTCCTACCAATTGAACTACAAGAAATCATATATATAGAAAAAGAGATGACTTGTTAAAAATTGCTCATACACTTAACTATACGAGGGCATTGATACCTGTTTAATAGAGGGGACAAAAAGAGAATAAAATAAATTACGAAAAGACTTCACAATAGGTGTTAAAAAAGAATCTTGATATTGATGATTGATTTGTTTGGCCACAAAATCTGGATGAGCAGCATAATTATTGCTTAATGCATCCATCATTGGCCAAAGTACAAAACTGATTTTTAAAGCTTTCTGTTGTTGTTGGTAATAAAATATTTTTTGAATAAATGACATCATAAAATATATATACGCTGATAAAGCCACTAATTTATTAGAATGTATTGTCTTTAAAATAGCATGCCTGTTCCTTATAAAATAATAAAGATCAACAGAAGATTTAATGTTCCATTCTTTTGAAAAATCTAAGGATATTTTTTTGTGATAATGAATACTGCTATTGATTGTTTTGAGTGGAATATTAAATCGTTTGGTTATTCTGAAAAAATATTCAATCTCTCCTCCTTCATTAAATAGTTTATTATTGGGTAGCCCAACTTTTTCAACAATTGAATGATGAATTAATGTGCCATTAAAAGAATGCGAAACTCCTTCTATCACATTTGCCTCTTCAAAAATTTTATACTGTTTTGTTTCTCTTACAAATGATTTTTTATCCGCTTTGTCTAATAACGCACTATTATATAATGTCATTCCACTTTCTGTATTAGACAACATCATTTCCAACGCATCACTTTTCGGATACCCCTCATCATCCATACACCATATCCATGTAAATTTGTTTTTAATCGCCCAGGCAATCCCAGAATGATAACCACCTGCTGAGCCAATATTTTCCTGATATAAATGTATAATGTCGGATTGATTGTCTAACCATACGGATGTATAATCAGCACTTCCATTGTTTACCACTAAAATAGCATCTGGCTGATAGGTTTGAGATCGAATAGCATTGATGCACGCTGCAAGGGATTGATGACGATTGTGAGACACAACAATAGCGATAACTTTTTCCATCTAATAGGGTTAGAATTTAATAGAATATTGGTTAGGCTAAAACGTATCTTCCTAGGAAATATTGTACACTATATTATTTATTATGTTAATATGTGTTAAAAAGATTGTAGGACCGATAGAAATACTAGGGAAATTATTGAGGAGATGCTAATAAAAGATCAGTATATAATTGATCATAGCCTTTAAGCAACTTGGCTTGATTGAAGTTTTCTTTCACAAAATTAAAGCCATTTTCTCCCATTTCTTTTCTTACATCAGGATGTTTAATAAGATATTCCAGCTGGGATACAAAGGTTTTTATATCATTGGATTCTATTAAATATGCTGAGTGATTTTCTTTAACAGTATCAGCAACTCCCCCTACATTGGTACTGATAATTGGTTTTTTTGCTGCTTGCGCTTCAATCAGTGTAATAGGAGAACCCTCATTTAAAGAAGTCAAACATACAATATCCAATCCTGCATATGCTTTGTCCATATCTGTTTCCCAAGAAGTAAAAATAACCGTTGGCTCAGGAGCTACTAAGTTGTCGGGTAGATATACATAAGAAACCCCTAGCCTTTCTAATTGTGATTGAATATCGAGCCTTGTGCCGCCATCCCCAATAATAATAAACTTAACGTTCTTAAAATTTGGATTATTATGAAAATGAGAGGCAACATGAATAAACATGGTATGATTCTTTACTGGAGCCATTCTTCCTACAATCCCCACCAATATCATATCATCAGAAAAATGATATTTTTTACGCCAAGCTTGTCTTTTACTTAATTGAGTATCCTCAAACTTTTCAAGATTGATTCCATTAGGGATTAAAGCCACTTTATCTTCTTTGCAAATATTATACTTGTTAACTAAGTCTTCTTTTTGAGATTGACTAATGGAAACAATTTTAGTAGATTTTTTTGCTAAAAATCTTTCAATCAGAATAAATAATTTTGTGATGGTTTTATTAAAATAAGAATGAAAAACGTGTCCATGAAAAGTATGTATCACAATAGGAGTTTTACAACTCACTGCAGCCATCCTACCAATCGCACCTGCTTTTGAAGCATGTGTATGTACGATATCTGGTTTAAACTCTTTGATTACTTTTTTAATCGCTAAATAAGCCTTCAAATCTTGAAATGGATTTAAAGAGCGGCGCATATGCGGAATATCAACAATAATAGCATGGTTATCCTTTATTAAAAAATCGCCATATTCCTCTCCTTCTTCCTTTTCCCCCACTATTAATTTGGCTTCATATTTCGAGGGTAAATTTTCAATAATATCAATTGCTATTACAGAAGGGCCTCCTATGATCAACCTATTTAATATGTGTAATACTTTTATCTTCATCGTTTATCGGTAATAATTATCCTTTTAATAAAGATAAAATAATTGACCTGTGTTCTAAAACAGTCCTTACTTTTACAATGGACTTAAAATGCCGAATTTTAATGCAATATTATCAACAAAATAGAAGAAAAAATGGAAAAAGTTGAAATACTTACATTTAGCGGTATTCTTGTTGCATTTGGGGGATTGGCGTGCATGTATGCCCTCATATTATTAAAGACCAGAAAGTATGAGGACGCCTTCTATAAAAAGACTTTAAAAAGGGCATTCGCTTTTAAAATATTAATGACGGTACTCTATTTTCTTTACCATTATTACATCTTTAAGGGAGGAGATACATTTGAATACTATAATGCAATACTAGAATTTAAAAATGCCTTTTGGAAGTATCCAATAGATGCACTTCAATCAATTGTTCAGGAACCAGAAAATTGGAGCAATCGAATACAAAATATACTCGAGCATGAATTTTATTCTACTCCAGAGGAAAGTCTTACGGTGAAATTTGGAGCCTTATTTGGCGTAATGCTGTGGGGGAATTATTTAGCAATTGCTTTTTTGTATAGTTTTTTTGCTTTAGCAGGAATCTGGAGATTGTATAAAACCTGTTGCTATTTATTTCCTGACTATAAAAAGATCTTGGCTTTTTTTATTTTATTTTTTCCAACAACAGTATTTTGGTCTTCTTCCATATCAAAAGACGCCTTAGTAATGGGCGCAGTGGGATTTTTATTACACAGCTTTTATAAGCTCTTTATTGCAAAGAAAGCACTCTTTATAAATTGCCTTATCCTTATTGGTAGTTATTTATTAATTCTTGAAATTAAGGGTTATATATTGGTTGCAATGATTCCGGGCTTACTTATATGGCTTTTACTCCACTATAAAAACAACATTAAAAACAAATGGGTTCGAAGGTTATCCACTCCATTATTTATTGGATTATTTATAATCATGTTTATTGCAGGATTAGATTTAATGAATAATTCAAATGCATTAAAAAACTTTACATTAGACGAGATTTCAAGCAGTATTATTTCGTACAATAATTACCTAAGCAACCCCGCCTTAGCAGGAAGCGCCTACAATATTGGAGTGTTAGAGCCGAATTTAAATAGCATTATAAAAATATTCCCCGCTGCAATCAATGTAACTTTATTTAGACCCTATCTATGGGAAACGAATAATGCGGCCAGCTTCTTAACAGGTATTGAAAGTCTTTTTACGCTTATTTTTACCCTATTTGTATTATTGAAAACAGGCATCTATACTTTCATTAGAAATATATTCAAATCTCCTTTTTTACTGTATTGTTTAATATTCACCTTAATTTTTGCCGGAGCAGTAGGTATGACTAGTGGAAATTTTGGGACACTCGCTAGATATAAAATAATTTGCTTGCCTTTTTACTTTACAATGCTAATTGTATTATGGCAAGATAGTGTCGCGAAAAAGAGGGAAAAGAAGCGAGAAGTTATTATCGAGGGAGAAGGAAGCCTTGGCTCTTAATTGAGCGTGATGACTAATGAGTTTTCTTTGTGCAGTATCCTGAATTAATATTTTTAATTTTTCAATCCATTCGTCTGCTGATTGGATTAATATTCCTGAGAGATTGTTTTCAATGATGTCAGCATTTGCACCCCAGTTATCAGCAACAGGAACAATACCTAAAGACATGTATTGAATTAATTTAAATCCACACTTGCCTTTACTCCATTCGTCTTTGGACATAGGCATGATGCCTATTTGACATTGGGCCAACGTTGACACCTCATTGAGTTCACTCCATTCCACAAACTCCATGTCTTGTAAATGAATATTGGGTCTTTTATTAGAAATCACTACAAAATGAAAAGGCACTGTTTTTTGAAGCTGATTTAAAACAGGAGAAAGCGCTTCTACATATTGATTGGTTGAAAAGCTTCCCGTCCAAACAACGGAAACTTTTTGCACATCTTGATTAGCTAAAAGATTGAATTTTTTTACAGTATCTACCGAAGTGGGTATGATAACAACACCTTTATTAAATTGATTGGCATACTGAAATAAATAACTATTTCCTACAATCACCTGATGAGACCATTTAATGATATGTTTTATTTTCCAAAAACATTTAAAGTGAATAGCCATTCTGTTGCTTTCTGATATTCGAGGAATCCAAATTGCATCATCAAAATCATAGATAACTTTTGCTCTAAACACTTTTGTATATAGCCATTCAAATATAGGAGGCCCTATTGGACTTGCTTCTCTTTGAATAAAAATATAATCATACTTGTGAATTTTTCTAAGAGACCAACATCTTCTGAGAAATCCATTCAATGTTCCAAGTGTCTTTTTAATCAAAAAGCCTTTCTTAAAAAAAATAGGATAAAAATATTCTGTAATAAATGGCTCAATATTAAAGGTTATATTTTCATTTAGCAGATAGGAAAAATATTGTTCTATTCGAAACCTTTGAGAAGGAGAAGTGCCAATAGGATACTGCGCAGGAAAGTATACTTGTATTTTTTTTTCAGACATTAAAGTACGTTGATCAAATTAATCACAAAGCTAATACTTGACTATAAATATCATTATAAGAATCAATGCCATTTTTCAATGAAAAAGATTCAATTGCCCCTGATCTAATTGTATTGGCATTGTATTCGGCAGTAGAAATATTTTCAATAGCTGATTGATAGGATTGCATATTGAAATCATTAATTAAGTTACCTGCTTTGTATTGGTGAATAATAGCTTCGGTATCCCCAATGCCTGCATTGCATACAACAGGAATTCCCATTGCCATTATTTCTCCTAATTTAGTGGGACTACTTGCCATTTTACTATACATTGGCTTAATAAAATAAACAGAAAAGGCAGAAAGAGAAAGTAGCACAGGAACTTCGTTGCGTTGGGCTTGGCGAATAATAATTTTTTCAATAGAAATATTTTTCTCTTTTGCCAACGACTTAATCTGCTCATGCTCATCTCCCGTTATAAAAAGAAATTTAGCGGTTGGCTTTGTTAAGAGTAAGACATTGAAAAAATCCAACATTTCAGAAAGCATATACCAAGTGCCTATACTTCCTAGATAGTTAATGACGTAATCGTTTTCATTTATATTTAACTCCAATCTAAACTTTTTTTGTTCAGAAATTGAAATAGAATCAGACTGAAAAAGATCTGTATTTACACAACAGGGTACAATATGCAAGCGCACTATTGGTTCGGGCAGGTACCCCCAACGGATAATTTCATTTTTCGCAGAAGTAGTTAAGCATGTTATAGCATCAGCTTGTTGCAAAAATTTCTTTTCAAGATTTTTATAATGTTTATACAGCAATCGAAATAGTGGATTTTTCACATTCCATGCCTTGGTGTCAATTTTTTCATCTGCCCAAAAACCACGCATGTCAAATAAAAACTTCACATCATGCTTTTGTTTTAGTAATAGGCCTATTTCAGCAGCAACGTAGCTTCTGCAATGAACTAGCTCATATTTATTTTTTTTATGGAGCTGTAGCGCAAGTCTCTTAAACCTTACCAGATCTAAAACTTTTGATACAAAGGGGATTTTATTTGTGAAAGGAAAACTGATCCACTCAATAGTATCTTCATCACATAGCTCCTGAATTTGTTGTTTTAATTTATTGTACCTATCAGGCTTATCGCAACTTAAAATAGTAAATCGATAGCCTAGTTTGCTCAATCCTTTTACATAAGGCAAAACCTGGCTTTGTCCTAATGGGTCAGTTAGGCCATCATAAGAAAGATATAATACTTTTTTATTCATGCACTATTTTACTTTCTGTTTGCTTGGTTAAAAACCAATGTATCATTATGATAGACCAAACACGATTAAACAAATGATGTTGCCCTTCCAAAAACTTTTTAACCAATCTGGTTACGTTGGCAGCATTCACAATATTAAAATTATTACACATTTTTTCACTACAATATTCGTCCACCATCCATCGGAGTTCTGTTGTCAGCCATTTGTCTAATGGAATACCAAAACCCCATTTAGGTCTTTCCATTATTTTTTTGGGAATAAGGTCATATAAAACCTCTTTCAATAAATACTTAGAAACTCCCTCATGTACTTTTAAATTACTTGATAAATTGATCGAAAATTCAACTAAATTCTGGTCTAATAAAGGAACTCTTGTTTCTAAAGAGAAATGCATGCTTGCTCTGTCAACCTTCACCAGTAAGTCGTCTTTTAAATAATTGTCAATATCCCAAAAGCTTTGCGATTCGTATTCGTTGAGTGATCTTCCAGCAATTGAATAATTTATATCCGTAAAATCAAAATGATTATCAGTCAATAAATCCTTTAACTCAATTTCAGAAAAGAAATTTTGCTCCTGACTAAATAAATGACTTTTAAAATGACCTCTTGGATGATGTTGAAATAACTTTCCTGCTCTTTTGTATCTGTCAGGCATTAATTGAGAACACAAATGAATGGGTTGCCTAAATATTTTTGATACCGGATGTTGCAATCGCTTGGCCCACTGATAACTTCCGTATCCTAAAAACAATTCATCTCCTCCGTCACCACTTAACACAACACTAACGTGTTGCTTCGCAAGTTTACTCACCATTAATGTAGGGAATGCAGATGCGTCACAGAATGGCTCATCATATATTTCTAATAGGCAGGGCACCATCTGCATAATTTCCTTTTCAGTGATGGGCATTTCGTGATGGTGGGTGCCAAGATATTGAGCGGTAGTGGCTGCAAAAGGGGCCTCGTTTACCTTTCCGTCTGTTACGGCAATACTGAATGTGTTTATTTTTTTTGTAGAAACTTTTGAAGCGATAGCAGTAACAATGCTACTGTCGGTTCCTCCACTTAAAAAAGTTCCAATGGGCACATCGCTCACCAATTGTTTTTCAACTGCATCAATCAACAATCTATTTAATTCAACCTTCGCTTCCTTTTCATTGGTAACAACAGTAGGTAAAAGACTTTCGCCAATATTCCAATATTGATGAGCGATAATGGTTGATTGTTTGATAACCGCATATTCTCCTGCTCCAAACTTTTGTAGATTTTTGTAGATCGATA
>CANJJU010000020.1 GCA_947474815.1 Chitinophagaceae bacterium
CTTTCTACTTCCGGCTGATTGGCTTCTAAAGAAATATTAATATTTGCTCTTACTTTTCCGTTGATAGAAACGGGGTACTCTTTGGATGTTTCAATTAAATAACTTTCATTCAACACTGGATAAGTTGCATCAAGAATACTTTCAGTATTCCCTAATTGATTCCATAATTCAGCAGCTATATGAGGAGCATAAGGAGTGATTAATATCAATAATGATTCTAGTATTTTTTTCTTATTGCATTTTAATTCACTTAATTCATTTACACAAACCATAAAAGCACTTACCGCTGTGTTGAAAGCAAAGCTCTCTGTATCTGAGGCTATTTTTTTAATAGTACGATGCAGCACTTTGTATTCTTCATTTGTAGGTTCATCGTTGTTCCAAACTTTTCCTTTTAGATCATCATTGAACAACCGCCATAATTTTCTCAAGAAACGATGCACCCCTTCTATTCCTTTGGTGTCCCATGGCTTACTTTGTTCAATTGGGCCTAAAAACATTTCATACATCCTAAAAGTATCTGCGCCGTATTTCAATACCAAATCATCAGGATTGACGGTATTGAATTTTGATTTAGACATTTTTTCAGTTTCTATTCCGCAGATGTATTTATTATTTTCTAAAATAAAACTAGCATTTGCGTAATCGGGCTTCCACTTTTTAAATGCTTCTGTATCGAGTTCAACACCATCTACTAAACTAACATCTACATGTAATTTATCTATTTGCTCATTGTCTATTTTGCCTTCCGAAACAAAAGTGTTTGTTCCTTTGATACGATATACGAATCTACTACTGCCTTGTATCATTCCTTGATTCACCAATCTTTTAAAAGGTTCGTCAAAACCGATGTGCCCCAAATCAAACAATACTTTAGTCCACATACGACTGTATAATAAATGTCCTACTGCATGCTCGGTACCACCAATATATACATCCACTTGCCCCCAATAATCACTTACTTTTCTGTCGCAAAAAGTGTTGCTATTAGCAGGATCCATGTAACGTAAAAAATACCAGGAAGAACCCGCATAACCGGGCATGGTAGAAGTTTCAAGGTGTTGATCGCGCCATGCTGCTATATTGGCTAAGGGGCCTTCTCCCTCCGGACCTGGTCCGTATTTTTCAACATGCGGAAGTTCAAGTGGTAACGAAGTTTCATTCATAGCAATGGCCATTCCATCTTCCCATTTTATTGGGAAAGGTTCTCCCCAATAACGTTGACGGCTAAAGCCTGCATCACGCATTTTATAATTTACTTTTCGCTGGCCAATTTTTAACTGCTCAATCTTTTCGATTGCAATGGCAATAGCCTCTTTCATCAAAAGCCCATTTAAAAAATCAGCATTTTCTAAAACAGCTTCTTTGGTTGGGTTGGCTTCCTTTCCGTTGAAAGCATTTCCAATAATATTGGTAATAGTAATATTAAAATGATGAGCGAATAAAAAGTCGCGCTGGTCACCACAAGGAACTGCCATGATTGCACCGGTGCCATAGCCCGCCAATACATACTCGGCAATCCAAATAGGAATTTGTTTTCCATTGAATGGATTGATAGCATATGCTCCCGTAAAACAACCCGTTATTTGCTTCACCTCAGATATACGTTCTCTGTCGCTCCGACTTTTTACATAAGAAAGATATTTTTCAATATCATCTTTTTGCGAAGCAGTGGTGATAGTACTTACTAATTCATGTTCGGGCGCCAAGACTAAAAAATCTACTCCAAAAACAGTATCGGGTCGAGTGGTGTATACTTTAATTTTATCCTCACTCGCATTGATCTTAAACTCCATTTCACAACCTTCGCTTTTTCCAATCCAATTGCGCTGCATTTCTTTCATGGATTCACTAAAATCAACCTTATCTAATCCCTCTAGCAAGCGATCTGCATATTCTGTAATACGTAGATACCATTGACGCATTTTCTTTTTAATAACAGGATGTCCGCCTCTTTCACTTACTCCGTTTACTACTTCATCATTGGCCAAAACAGTCCCTAAATTTTCGCACCAATTCACCTCTCCATAGGCAGAAAAGGCCAAGCGATAATTCATTAATATCTCTTGTTGCTTCTTAGAATCAAATTGGCTCCATTCGGATGCAGTGAAAATATTAGTTGATTTATTATCTACGGTTATTGATCCGCTCTTTTCAAAAATACTCACCAAAGTATCTATAGGCTCCGCTTTCTTATTTGAATGATTGTACCAGCTTTTAAATAATTGTAGAAATATCCATTGAGTCCAACGATAATAACTTGGATCGCTTGTTCGAATTTCTCTATCCCAATCATAGCAAAAGCCAATTTTATCAAGTTGCTTCTTGAATGTGCCGATGTTTTTTTCTGTAGTATTTGCTGGATGCTGACCTGTTTCTATTGCATATTGTTCGGCGGGCAATCCAAAACTATCAAACCCCATCGGATGCAAAACATTGTATCCTTTTAATCTTTTATATCGACTAAATATATCACTAGCAATATATCCCAATGGATGACCTACATGAAGGCCAGCTCCGCTTGGATAAGGAAACATATCCAATACATAAAAGGGCGATTTTTCAGACTCATTGCTTACGCTATAGGCTTTTTGCTCCTTCCAGTTTTGTTGCCACTTCAGCTCGATGTCCTTAAAATTATATTCCATTATTAATGAATATTAAAATAGCCGTTTCTTTAAATAAATATTATTCGCTCATCCTCTCTGTTTTCAAACAGATAAATACTACTTTGTTTCAACCATTTATAATAAAGCATTTTAACAAATAAATATGCCATAGTATAACTACAATCGAAATATATTTGGATGGCGATTGTTTTTGTAGGTCCACAAAAGTAAAACAAACCACGTAAAAACATGTATTTTTGTGGCCTGCATCGCAGTTAATTTTAGTTATCAATTTAAACCACGCAAATGGCACAGTTTGGAAAATCTTCTAGTAAAAAAAGTAAGCCATCCTACGGATATGCTATAATTGGCATTGCACTTGTTTTATTTTTGTTTGGAATTGTTGGTTGGTTTTTCCTTAACCTGCGAAAAACAGGCGACTATTTTAAAGAAAACATACAAGTTCACGCCTACTTAAACAGAGATGCACCCAATAAAAAAGTTACTACTCTTGTTAATTATATCGCCTCGTTACCATACGCCAACAGGGTAGAATATGTGACCAAAGAAAAGGCAATTCAAAAATGGAATGCCGAAAACGATACTACCTGGCAAACCTTTTTAAAAAACAATCCATTACCCGAAAGCATTGATTTTTATGTAAAAGCTAACTATGTTCAAGAAGATAGCTTAAATGCAATTTCCACTAATTTGCAAACCAATTTTCCAGGTATTATTGCTGAATTTCAGTTTCCAACAGAAACAGTTACTAAAGTAAGTACCTATGTAAAAACAGCTGGAATCATTTTCTTAATAATGGCGATTTTATTGACCATCCTAGTCGTTATCTCTATAGACAATACAATCAGACTCGCGATGTACAGCAACCGCTTTCTCATCAAAACAATGCAAATGGTGGGTGCTACTAGGGGCTTCATAGCTAAGCCTATTAATCAAAGAGCCATCATAAATGGACTAATCGCTTCTTGTATAGCAATCGTTACAATTTGGTTTTCTGTAATTTTAATAGAAAGCTTTATTCCTAATTTTAAATTATTACATGACAATAAAGGATTGGTCTTGTTATTCCTAACAATTATTATTCTAGGAATTACCATTTCGCTCGCAAGTACACATCGGTCTGTAGTAAAGTATTTGAAAATGAAACTGGATGATCTTTACTAATCACGATTGGTTTTTTATATTATATTGCAAACTGAAATGACGAATTATGCAAAAAGAAAAAAAAGAAACGCCTACCAATAATAATTTATTCGGAAAAGAGAACTATTTATTAATGTTAGTAGGATTAGTGATTCTAGCACTTGGATTTGTTTTAATGGCTGGCGGAAAAAGCCCCAATCCAAAAGTATTTGATCCGAATGAAGTATACAGCTTTACTCGTATTACAATTGCTCCTATACTTATTATTACCGGATTTGTAATTGAAGTAGTAGCAATCATGAAAAAGTCAAGCACGAATTAAAAAACTCTAACTATCTGAAGCGAAGCAACTACTTCGCTTTTTTTATACCAATATCATGAATACATTCCAATCTGTCGTTATAGGCATCATTGAAGGGGTAACAGAATTTTTGCCTATTTCTTCTACAGCCCATATGCGCATTGCAGAAAATTTACTGGGAATTAGTAATGACGAGAAGTTTACAAAGGTTTTTACCATTGCTATACAATTGGGCGCAATTCTTTCTGTGGTAATCTTATATTGGAAAAAATTCGTTCAATTTAGAAATATACAATTTTATGGGAAGCTGCTGATTGCGGTAATCCCCGCATTGATTTTTGGTAAATTATTCAATAATAAAATTGAAGCTATTTTAGAAAAGCCAGTTATAATCGCAGTGATAATGATTACCGGTGGCATTGTCTTTCTATTTATAGAGAATATTTTCAAAGAACACACCATTGAAACAGAAGAAAAAATCGACTTCTTTACTTCCTTAAAAATTGGATTATTTCAATGCTTGGCTATTTTATTTCCCGGATTAAGCAGAAGTGCGGCAACCATTATAGGAGGCATGAGCCTTAAACTTACAAGAGCTGCAGCGGCTGAGTTTTCATTTTTCTTAGCTGTTCCAACCATGATGGCCGCTACCGGATATTCAATGTTTATAAAAAATTGGAATGTAGACGAAAACGGCTCCGCCATTAGAGGATACCAACTCATCACTGAAACAACGCAGAATATCCAAGCCTTTATTGTAGGCAATCTTGTGGCCTTTGGAGTAGCATTAATAGCTATTAAATTCTTTATCAGCTTCTTACAAAAACATGGATTTAAAATATGGGGCGTTTATAGAATCATTGTAGGAATAGCTATCCTTGGATTAATCTATACTGACTACATTAAATCTTAGTGCAGAGTTTTATGCGTTAATTGTAATTGAATTAGTATTTTCAATGCTCAATTATCAATATGCAAACAGCTCCAAAAAAAATTATCAATGGATGGGCCATGTACGATTGGGCCAATTCTGTTTATAATCTTGTTATTACTTCCACCATTTTTCCCGCTTATTATGAAGCAATGACGAAAGACACTCCAGGAAAAAGCGGTGTAACTTTTTTAGGAAGAAACTTTGTAAACACTTCTTTATATAATTATACTCTCGCCGTAGCATTTCTAATAGTCGCATTGCTATCCCCTATTTTGTCATCCGTAGCCGATTATAAAGGAAACAAGAAAAGTTTCATGAACTTTTTTCTAACCTTGGGAAGTATTGCTTGTGCCATGTTGTTCTTTTTTAAAGGAGAATCCAACTTAGGTCTTGGAATAGCATGCACAATGGTTGCCTGCATTGGCTTTTGGGGAAGCTTGGTATTCTACAACTCTTTTTTACCTGAAATAGCTGCTCCAGAAGACAGAGACCGTGTAAGTGCCAAGGGCTTTGCAATGGGATATATCGGAAGCGTTATTTTACAAATCATCTGCTTTGTATTTGTTTTTGTGCCAAATTTAATTGGAGGAGATGAACACTCTACAATCCAATATCGATTATCCTTTTTATTGGTAGGAATTTGGTGGTGGGGATTTGGACAATTTTCTTTGAGTCGCTTGCCTAAAAGCATTCCAGCTGGATTTAATAATCAAAAAAATATTTTAACCAATGGGTACAAAGAGTTGGGGAAAGTATGGAATCAATTAATTCATCTTTCTGTACTAAAGCGATTCCTTTTTTCTTTCTTTTTTTATAATATGGGAGTGCAAACGGTAATGCTAGCAGCCACTTTATACGGAACGAAAGAATTGCAAATACCTACCACCAATCTGATTATTTCCATATTGATTATACAAATCATTGCCATTCCTGGCGCATACGGCGCATCTAAAATTTCAGAAAAAATAGGAAATTTTAAAACACTTATCCTCTGCATCATTGCTTGGATATTGCTTTGTATTGGCGGATATATGCTTCCTACTAAAGGCATTAATGAATTTTATATACTTGCTTTTTTTGTTGGATTCGTTATGGGGGGAATACAAAGCTTGAGCAGAAGTACCTACAGTAAACTAATGCCAGAAACAAAAGACACCACGTCATTTTTTAGTTTCTATGATGTAACTGAAAAAATTGCCATTGTAATCGGCATGTTTAGCTTTGGATACATTACCGAATTAACAGGATCTCAACGAAATTCAGTATTGGCATTGATTGTGTTTTTCTTAATTGGATTGGCTGGACTGATCATGGCCTTAAACAAACAAAATAAATTACTTAGATAGCCTATGCAAGTTTATACCATTAATACCGGGTATTTTAAATTAGATGGCGGAGCGATGTTTGGCGTTGTTCCTAAAAGCATGTGGAGCAAATTAAATGCACCAGACGAAAACAATATGTGCACTTGGGCGCTTCGCTGTTTGCTAATACAAGAGGGGAACAGACTTATTTTAGTTGACAATGGAATCGGTGACAAACAAGATGCCAAGTTTTTTGGACACTACTTTCTTCATGGTGATGACACCATCGACAAATCATTGGCAGCACATGGCTTTAACAGAAATGACATTACTGATGTGATTCTAACACATCTCCACTTCGATCATTGTGGCGGAAGCATCATTAGAGAAGGGAATAATTTTGTTCCTGCATTTAAAAATGCAATCTATTGGAGCAATGAACGCCATTGGAAATGGGCTACCCAACCCAATGAAAGAGAAAAAGCTTCTTTTCTTAAAGAAAACATTTTACCCATACAAGAAAGTGGACAGTTGAAATTTATCGAAAATAATATCAATGCATTTCCAATGGGCATTTCAATTAAACAAGCATTTGGACATACCGACGCAATGATGCTTCCACAGGTTGACTATAAAGGCAAAACCATTGTTTTTATGGCAGACCTACTTCCTTCAATTGCTCATATCCCACTGCCCTATGTAATGGCTTACGACATGTTTCCACTAACAACCTTACAAGAAAAAAAATCTTTTCTTACGGAGGCTGTGCAAAATGATTATGTATTGTTTTTTGAACATGATCCATTATTTGAGTGCTGCTCACTTCAACAAACAGAAAAAGGAATACGAGTAAAGGATACCTTTAAATTAACAGAACTGTAAAAGATGTTTCTATGAAATTAGAAACGAATCAAAGAAGTTAATGGATACCTCAGATTCCTATATCCCATCATGTCTACTTTTATACTTCCCACTGCAATAGAGCTTTCTACTCTGAGTAAAAGATGATTAGGATCGTCGCTTAACCATGCAGTCATATTTTCACCCCCTTCAAAAATAGTACCCTTAATTAGCAATGGCTTAAATTTTATTGCTCTAAACTTCCCATAACGCGTTTTTACTTTTTCCCTACCTAAATACCTAATATATAAATGATATACTTCATCATCTAAAAACATATCAAAAGGGATTTTATCTCCTGGCTTATATTTATCAAAATTTATATTACGAGCGTAATACACCGCACTGACTACATCCTGAATGCAATCCGTAATCTTATATACCCCATTTGTGCTGGCAGCAGTATGTGCAGTTTGATTGAATGTAACATTGTTATAAATTTTATATCCCCCTTCGTCTACGTTTCTAATAAATTTATAAGGCAGTAAACTAGCGGTATCTATATAACTTTCGTAGCGATCTCTCACTTTAAAAAAATTATCAAAAAATGGATAGGTTTTCCCAACTCCAATTGAATGATAAACAGGCTTCCCATTGAAACGTTCTATCGTTGTTGAAAAACTAGCATCTCCCGCAGCTATATAAGCTCCCATAGCACTGTAAAAAACAGTCATGTTCACCACTTCTCCCGATTGAAAAGCGGTGTTTTTAACCCCGCAAAAATCTCCCACATTTCCTTCAAATTTTGAGGAAAACATGGCAAGGGGGAAAAGAAGCATTTTAAATACTCTCATCTTTCTTTAATCATTTTAATTCGAAGAATAAAAAAACTACCAATCATAGCCGGAATCACCAAGTTGATTACCCAAATGGTAAAAGTAGCTGCTTGAATTCCTATTAAGTTACTACTAAATACTCCCAATAAAAGCGAAATCACTGTAGCCCTAATAGGCAATTCTGTAAACCCAATCGTAGGAATGATTGCCAACATTAAATAAAAAATACCTACAAGCCAAAAACAAAGCGCCATCGGTATTGCTACTTCCATCACATGCAATAATAAAACATACTGCAAGGTAAAAATCATATATCGTAAAAACGATAAAAAGAATATTCTTAACAATTGTTTACGTGGTATCAGATCAACAACAGAAAAATGTTTAACAAATTTTTCTATTCTTTTTATCTTGGAAAGATAAGGGACAATTAAACCTGTATTAAAATATAGAAGCAACAAAAAAACCGATGCGCCTAAAGCTATTACTAACATTGCATCGCTTAGCATCCATGACAAAGAAACAATTTGATTTGAACTAAGAACAGTATACTTTAAAAAAACAAGAGCTATTGTTCCTAATAAAACGGTTATTGCTAACTGACTAATGCTTCCAATGATAGTTAATGAAATCGCTTTAATTTTATTTTGATCTTTTACATACATTATTCTTCCGCCGTATTCGCCCATTCGATTTGGCAATAGCATGGTAATACTACATCCCGCCATTATTGCTTTAAAAGCCTGTAAAAAAGAAAAACGTTCTAAAGGAGAAATCAATTTCTTCCATTTTAAAGATTCTACTCCCCAATTTATAAATAACATTATAAAAGCTATCCAAAAAAAAGGACGCTTCCAGCTAATCTTAATTTGCTCCCATCGTTGAGATAAATCGGGCTGATTTATTATTTGATTATAGATAGTATACAATAAAATAACAAAGAGCAAGGGCCCTAAGAAGTAATTGACTATTAATTTTATACTTTTGTTCAAGAAAGAAATTATTGGTAAAAATAAGTTGCCCTTTGCAAAAAGCATCAAAAATCATTTTAGGCATCGATCCCGGGACCATTATTATGGGTTTTGGATTGATTGAAGTCAATGGCAGCAAGATTCATTTGCTAGATATGGGAGTGCTTAAATTGGCTTCAAAAGACGATGCTTATCAGCGACTTCAAAAAATTCATCAACAAGTAAGCCTACTTATAACCTCCTTTAAGCCCACGAGTTTTGCTATTGAAGCCCCTTTTTTTGGAAAAAACGTTCAAAGCATGCTGAAATTGGGTAGAGCTCAAGGAGTTGCTATTGCAGCTGCCATGCAGGCAGGATTAGAGATTTGTGAATATTCCCCCAAAAAAATTAAGCAGTCAATTACAGGAAATGGAAATGCTGATAAAGAACAAGTCATGAAAATGCTTCAGCAAATTTTATCCTTCAACGAAACACCTAAATACATGGATGCCTCCGATGCACTGGCAGTGGCTGTTTGTCATTATTTTCAACAAGGAGATATAAAAACAGAGACAAGTAAAAAAACTAATGGATGGAAAGATTTTTTATCAAAAAATCCTCAGCGTATTAAAACCAAGTAACGCTTCTTAACTAAGATTCGAAATAATAGTTTGCTGAATTTGCACCATTTCCTCTGCTGAAAGAACTAATTTTTTTCGTGTAAAATTTAAGTCATCGGCCGAATTGATGGGTACCAGATGAACATGTGCGTGGGGCACTTCTATTCCAATCACGCTAATACCACAACGCTTACAATCAAATGATTTTTCTATCGCTTGAGCAATAGGCTGAGCGAAAAGAAGCATTTCAGCAAGGTATTCGGAAGGCAAATCAAATATTTTATCGATTTCTATTTTGGGCACAACCAATACATGCCCTTTAACCAAAGGAAAAATATCTAAAAAAGAATAAAAATGTTCGTTCTCTTTTATACGATAAGAAGGAATCTCTCCCGCAATGATTTTAGTAAAAATCGACATTATTTAAACAGTAATTTTTTCGATTTTAAATTTCAGTACTCCAGCTGGAACAATGACCTCCGATATTTCTCCTACTACTTTTCCCAATAGCCCTTTGCCAATAGGAGAAGTTACAGAAATTTTTCCCTCTTTTAGATTAGCTTCATTTTCTGAAACAATCTGATAGGTTACTGATTTTTTAGTACCCAAATTCGTAACAGTCACTTTTGTAAGAATACTAACCCGACTTGAATCAATAGTGGTTTCATCTAAAATTCTTGCGGTAGCAATTACCCCCTCTAGATATTTTATTTTAGCTTCCAAAAGCCCCTGCGCCTCTTTCGCTGCATCATATTCAGCATTCTCTTTAAGATCCCCTTTCTCTCTTGCTTCCGCAATCGCCCTACTAGCTGCATGTCTGTCAATGGTTTTTAACAGATGTAACTCTTCGCGCATTTTTTCAAATGTATCTTGCTTAACATAATTTATTTCAGCCATAATTAAAATTTTACCAAATAGAATAAAAAAATACAACGCCTTAAAACCATTAAAGCGTTGCACATATACAAATATACTAAAAAGGAATACTTTACTGCAATTCTAAGAAATACTAAGTTTATCTAATAATATCTTACTCATCTTAAAGTACGCTTCATCTGAATACCCCGCAATATGAGGCGTTAGCAACACATTCCGTTGACTTGTTAAAAAATCAAACTCAGCTTTTTCTAGCTTGTTTAACTTGTCAATTTTTTCATTTTCTAGTACATCCAATGCTGCACCAAAAATCATTCCCTTTTTTAACGCGCTAATCAAAGAAGCTGTATGAATTACTTTTCCTCTTGAAGAATTAAGGAGGTAGGGTTTCTTTTTAAGCTGTTGAAAAAAATCTTCATCTGCCATATGATTAGTTTCAGGAGTTAATGGAACATGAAAACTAATCACATCTGCTTGCTCACAAATTTCATTCATTCCAACTTCTTCAACCTGATGATTCCCGAAATCAGATTTGTATTTATCATACGCAAGTATGCTTACACCAAAAGAAGAAAGCAATTGCGCAAATGCACTAGCGGTATTACCAAATCCAATGAGTCCTACCACTTTGCCTCTTAATTCAACACCACGATTTTCATCCCTTAGCCACTTGCCTGATTCAACTTCCTTTGCGCTTGAATGAATATTGTTCATTAAGGTTAGCAACATTCCCAATACATGCTCTGCTACTGCATTTCTGTTTCCTTCTGGACTACTAACACATACAATATTTTTTTCTTTTGCGTAAACGGTGTCAATTAATTCCATTCCACTTCCCAGTCTGCCAATCCACTTTAAATTGGTTGCCTTCTCTAAGATTGGTCGATCAATGGCTAGTCGAGTAGATACAACCAATCCTGTTGCCTGATCAATGATACTAAACAACTCAGCATAATCAATAGTTGGGTTGTACAAAAACTGATACCCCTTTTCCTTAAGGGTGTCAATCATAATTGGATGTACTTTAGCGGTTATTATTATCATTTTACAAGGCAGCAATCATGCTGATTTCGACATTTACATTTTTTGGCAATCCTTTTACAGCAACTGTTTCCCTAGCTGGATGGTCGGTAGTAAAATAAGACGCATAAATTTCATTCACTTCAGCAAAAAGATCCATACTAGTTAAAAAAATGGTCGTTTTCACTACATGCTCAAAATTAGCACCTTCTGCTTGCAGAATTGCTTGTAAATTTTTCATAACCTGATGTGTTTCTTCGGCAATGCTGCTATTCAGCAAATTATTAGAATGCGCATCCAAGGCTATCTGACCAGAAATAAACAATAAATTTCCTGCTCTCACCGCTTGATTGTATGGGCCAATGGGTGCGGGGGCATTTTTGGTGTTAATTATCTTTTTTGACATATCTTTTTCTTTTTTTATCAAATACAAAGATATCTTTTCTCAAGAACCTATTTTTGCTAAAAATTAAAAGCTTTCAATTCTAGCTACTTAATTACCCCGATGGGGCAACTGATAAAAACAAACAAATGAAAATTGCTGTTATTGCACCCGATGCCTCTTATATAGAATTAACCAGTATCAACCAACAACTTGAATGGCTTAGAATTGAAAACACCTCTCAATTATTGCAACCAACTAAGGTAAATGCTTTGTTTAATCTTAGGGAAGATGCATGGGAATCCGATTATAGCCAAATAAATAGTCCTGTGTTTATTAATAGTGTTTGTCATCCTTTACAAAAAAAGGGGCACTCAGAAAACATTGTACGTATAAATGGTTGGAACGGGTTTTTATTAAGATCTGTTTGGGAGATTGCAGGCACTCTTACAGAGGAGCATCAAGTCATTTTAAATACTTTAAATAAAAAATATACGCTTCTTCCAGACGAGCCAGGTTTTGTTACAGCAAGAATCATTGCAATGATTATAAACGAAGCCTATTTTGCAAAAGAGGAACATGTAAGCACAGAAGAAGAAATTGATATTGCAATGAAATTGGGAACCAATTATCCAAAAGGGCCATTTGAATGGTGTAAAAATATTGGAATAAAAAATATATACAACTTACTAAATGTGCTAGCGGAAAAAGACAATAGATATACCCCCTCATTATTACTTAAAATGGAAGCAAATCAATCATGAGTTTAATTTTACAAATTGACACTTCATTAGAAAACGCTTTCGTTTGTATTTCCGAAAATGGAATAGTCGTGGAGTCTGTATCAAATTCAGTTCAAAAAGAACATGCAGGATTTATACATCAAACGATTAAAGAATTAACTGAATCGCGCGCTATTCAATTGAATTCTCTAGCAGCCATTGCTGTAACAGAAGGACCTGGTTCATACACAGGCTTGCGTGTTGGATTGGCAAGTGCTAAAGGATTTTGCTATGCCTTAAATAAACCATTGATTACAATTGGATCATTAAATTTGATAGCAAGAGACATGATGAACAGCGATGGCATGGCTTTTGATAAAAACGATTTGTTTTGTCCACTCATTGATGCTAGAAGAATGGAAGTATTCACTTCACTTTTTGATTACGACATGAATCAAAAAGAAATTCCTTACGCATTAATTTTACAAGAAGATCAATTTATTGAGACGCTGAAAAATCATCGAATTTTTTTTGGAGGAAGTGGCGCAAAGAAATTTGAAAATGTTTGCAGTCATACAAATGCTTTTTTTCTTGAAGCCAATAATCTTCCTTCTTCCATGGCCACCCTCTCATATCAAAAATTACTCACTGGCAATTTTGCAAATCTTGCACATTGCGAACCTTTGTATGTAAAAGAGCATCAAACGGTGTCTAATGTTAAACAATAATAGGGATATTAACATTTTTTTTAACAATGTATAATTCTTTAGTTATCAATAAGTTTTTATATTTGTTGTAGGCAGATTAAACGTTTAATAATAAAATAAAAACCTATGATGGTTTCTACACAGTCGGAAAATCAAAGCTCCAAAGCACCCGACATCACATTGGATAATATCAAAATAAACTTCTATAATTTAAAGAAGGCTGCGCTTGTACTTCGATCATTAAATCATAAACTACGCCAACAAATTCTTGCTTTAATTGAAACCGAAAAGAAAATTACAGTTACAGAAATATATGTGAAAATGAGACTTGAACAATCGGTGGCATCTCAACATCTTGCTATTTTAAGAAGGTCGGGAATCGTTATTACTCAGCGTGAGGGTAAATTTATCTATTACACGGTGAATTATAAAAGAATTGATGAAATAAATAAATTTGTACAAGAGCTAATAGATTAATTTAAAAAAAGATACTATTTAAGAAAAGCGGTTGTTAATACAACCGCTTTTCTTTTTACATTTGTACCCGAATGAAAATAAATTAATCATATGTACATCAAACAATTCTATACAAACTGTTTAAGCGAAGCGGCTTATTACATTGAAAGTGAAGGTGAAGTGGCTATTATTGATCCCTTAAGAGATACGGATGCCTACATCGAATTGGCAAAAGAAAGAAAGGCGAATATTAAATATATTTTTGAAACCCATTTTCATGCAGACTTTATAAGCGGACACTTAGATCTTAGTAAAGCAACTGGCGCTCCAATTATATATGGCCCAGGCGCCCAAACAACATATACTATTCACAGTGCGAAGGATGGAGAAATATTTAAACTTGGGAAAATCAGCTTCGAAGTATTGCACACACCAGGTCATACACTAGAAAGCACTTGCTATCTTCTTAAAGATGAATCAAACAATGCTCACGCAATTTTCACAGGCGACACGTTGTTTGTAGGAGATGTTGGACGCCCCGATCTAAGTAGCGGAGACATGAGCAGTGAAGAGCTTGCAGCCATCATGTACAATACCATTCAAACAAAAATATTGCCTCTTCATGATGAAGTATTGGTATACCCTGCTCACGGACCCGGAAGTAGCTGTGGTAAAAATTTAGGCCCCAATACTCATAGCACCATTGGTGAAGAAAAGAAATCCAATTACGCACTACAACCACAAAGTCAAGAAGCATTTATTGCTGCCGTAACCAATGGCCTACAAACTGCGCCAGTATATTTTGCAATCAATGCTAAAATAAATCAAACAGGGTATGATGATTTAAAGAACGTGGCCTCTAAGGGAACCACTCCATTGTCGATAGAAGAATTCAAAAAGGCCGTTTCAAATGATGCTGTTATACTAGATACTAGAATGGCCACTTTATTTACCCAAGGATTTGTTCCGAGTTCTATTTCAATAGGTCTTGAAGGAAGATTTGCTGAATTTGCAGGAAGTATTTTGTCATTTGATCAACCTATTGTTTTGGTAACAGAACCTGGTAAAGAAGAAGAAACTGTTATTCGACTTTCGAGAGTAGGGTTTGATAAAATGCAAGGATATTTAGTTGGCGGATTTGAATCATGGAAAAATGCAGGAGAGAAAATTGATATGATTATAGATTTAGAAGCAGATGAACTAATGATGGATATACCTCATGATCCGAATTTGCTTGTAGTAGATGTGCGAAGAGAGCCTGAGTTTGCAGAAGGCCATTTAGAGCATGCGCTCAACCTTCCATTACACGAGATGGTAGATGTATTAACATTAGCTCAGTTTGAAGACAATCAGAATTTATACATCCATTGTGCTGGAGGATACAGAAGCGTTATTGCTGCTTCACTATTGAAAAGAGAAGGCATTAATAACCTGCGAAATGTGCTGGGCGGATGGAATAAAATAAAAGCAGAAGAAAAAGCGATCATTGTGAAGGAAGCGAGTATGCTTAATTAATCTTCTACTTTGTTTTTAACTTAACGAAGGCGGCGGAGTTGAATCAATCCATCTACTTTCGTAGTCTTTTTTATATGCCCATTTCCACCTGCGATGACTCCATAAATAATTATCGGGATTCTCTTTGATAACGGATTCCAAAAAATTTCTATATAATAAGGTGATTTCTCCGGCTTTGCATTCTGCAGCATTTTCATGAATAATCGTTGTGTCGAAATGATAAAATCCTCTTTTAATTTTTACAAATTTCACAAACACAACCGCCGTATTGTTTCGAATAGCCCCTTTATCAGGACCCGTTACAAAAGGAGCAGGCACATTAAAAAAGTTTAGCCAATACGCATTATTAGGTATGCTAGGATTTTGATCTGCAGCCAACCCAATTGAATATTGTTTGCTAAACAATTGATGCATGCTATTTTTAAAATCTTGTGCTGCAATTAATATGGTTCCAGTTTTTGATCTTAAATCGTAAAATATTTTATTAACTGATTTGTTATTGATTCTCATATACACGCCTATCCAAGGTATGGGAAGCTTTTGGGCAATTATCCAATTCGCATATTCCCAGCCAAACTGATGACCACTATGAAATTGAATGCTTTTGCCTGATTTAGCCAAAGCGACTACTTTATCCATGTCAATGGTAGCCCTTTTTAAAAACGATTTTTCTGACATGCTAATCATTTTAATCGCTTCAATAAAAGTATCGATCAGATTCTTGTAAAATTTCTTTGCAATAAATATTTTTTCTGCGGACGATTTCTCTGGGAAGGCAATATGGAGATTGTTCATCACCACTTTTTTTCTATACCCAATTACATGGTATAAAATAATATATACAACATCGCTAATTCTATACAAAATAAAAAACGGAAGCAACGAAATCAAGTATAATAATCCAAAAATCAGGTAATACATAGACTTATTTATACAATGAATGAAATAATCAATTATTTTTTATAAAATAGTATTCTGAATAATTACAGAACGAGTAACAAAATCAGTATTGTAATGTAATCCACGGCTTTCCTTCCTCAATTCAGCACTCTTCACTATCAAATAGGCAGCCGTAATCATATTTCTCAACTCACATAACTGCGGCGATACTTCTGTTTTTTGATATAAAAGTTCGGTTTCTTCATGCAATAAATCAAGTCGCCTGTTGGCTCTTTGCAAACGTTCATTGTTTCTAACAATTCCTACATAATCACTCATGAGCAATTTTAATTCTTTCAGACTTTGAGTAATAAGAATCATTTCGTTGGGAGCAGTTGTGCCAGTAGCATCCCAATCGGGAATATTTTCATTGATTGAAACTGTATCTATTTGACTGACAGAAGCCAGGTAGCTTCTATGAGAAAAAACCATCGCTTCTAAAAGAGAATTGCTTGCTAATCTGTTGGCTCCATGCAAACCAGTACTTGCGCATTCGCCAGAAGCGAATAAATTTTTTATTGAACTTCTACCCCATTCATCTGTTTTAATACCGCCACAACTGTAATGTGCTGCTGGAGCAATGGGTATCATATCCTTTGCAACATCGATGCCTACACTCATACACTTAGCATGAATATTTGGGAAATGTTCTTTAAATTTTTCCTGATTCATGTGCGTACAATCTAAGTACACAAATTCAGTTCCATTTATTTTCATTTCATTGTCAATAGCCCTTGCCACAATATCTCTTGGAGCAAGATCCTTTCGATTGTCATAACGTCCCATAAAAGCCTCGCCATTAGCATTACGAAGTATTCCTCCATCTCCTCTTACCGCCTCGGTTATTAAAAAAGATTGTCCTCGTACACCTGCCTCATACAATGCTGTTGGATGGAATTGAATAAACTCCATATTTTCAATGCGTCCTTTTGCTCTATATACCATCGCTACCCCATCTCCAGTGGCAATAGAGGGATTAGTAGTAGTACGATATACTTGTCCATTTCCGCCTGCACCTAGCAGGGTAATTTTAGCAACAATTTTTTCTATTTTTTTAGTTTCAAGATTCAGCACATACACTCCATAGCATTCTATATCGGGAGTAGATTTTGTGACGAGATAGCCAAGATGATGCTGAGTAATTAAATCCAATACAAAGCAATGACTAATGAGATGAATATTTTTGTATTTCTTGATAGCAGCTAACAGAGTTCGCTCCATTTCACTCCCCGTTACATCCTTGTGATGAAGAATTCTACTTTCGCTATGCCCGCCTTCTTTTCCTAATTTAAAATCACCATCCGGGGCTTTGTCAAATTGTGCTCCCCAATCGATGATCTCTTTGATGCGGTCTACTCCTTCTTTTACAACAATTTCAACAATATGTTTGTCGCAAAGCCCGTCGCCTGAAATTAATGTGTCTTCTATATGTTTGGTAAAACTATCCTGATCAAAATTAATTACGCCTGCAATGCCGCCCTGAGCATATTTGGTATTGGTTTCGTCGCTAGTGGTTTTGGTGATTACTGTAATAGATTTATCAGGGCAATCCTGTGCTACTTTCAGTGCATAAGTAAGGCCAGCAATCCCAGAACCTATTACTAAAAAATCTGTTTTCATAACAACATACGATTGAAAGAAAATACGCTTACACGATTGGAGCCTCTACCCATGCGCCATTGTCTTTGATTAAATCAACTAGTTCGGCTACCGCCACCTCGCTGTTTACATTTCTTTTTACGATTTCTTTTCCTTTATACAATGTGATTTTCCCTACTCCACTTCCCACATAACCAAAATCAGCATCGGCCATTTCTCCTGGTCCATTTACAATGCAGCCCATGATGGCAATTTTCACTCCTTTTAAGTGATTGGTAACCGCGCGTATACGGGCTGTTGTTTCTTGTAAATCAAACAAAGTTCTGCCACAACTAGGGCAACTAATATATTCTGTTTTTGAAATACGCGTACGGGTAGCTTGCAGTATTCCAAAAGAAATAGAATTTAATAATTTAATATTACTAGCCATCTTCTTGTTAGCCTGTTGATGGTTAAAACAAACCCCATCACACATTCCATCAATTAATAACGCGCCGGCTTCAACGGAGAAATGAATCAAGCTTTCATCAATCGATTGATGAGTACTATCACAAAATAGTATAGCAGGATTTTGAATGTTGTTATTTATCAATTCGATAAACATCCTGCGAATAGATTGCATTGCATTCTTATTCGTTGAGCTCAAACAAATCACAGCTGTTGTATCACTCAATAATTTCTTACATAAAATATCAAACGAAGATTGACTAAATTCATTAGAATAACAATCAATCTTAATAAAATTTATTGTAGCTGAGCAATTAACCAACTCATTCAAATAATCTGCAGCTTCAATAAGGGGAAAACATTTATCCTTATCAATCGCTAGAAGCCATTCTTGCTGAGGCAATATTACTTTTAATGTACCGGGCAATGCAAACAACGGAGCTGATGTACAAAAAATATAATCTGCTGCTGCATCTGCAATATTCCATTTGTCTGATTGAACATCATAATGATACCCTAAGTCCTGCAAATGATTTTCATTGATATTTTCGTATTTGCTAAGATCTGTCACAACAACAGGCACGTTCTTTAAGCCAATATTTGAAACTGCAAAAGTGGGTCTTCTTTGATAACAGAAAGGATCATATGGAATGGTGTGCATGAGTGGCACATTACCATAAGAATATTGATTTTGTTCTGTTGGCTGATATCTCTTTACAAGGTCTTTACATACCGGTATTTCAAACTCTGGATCTTCGGTTAAAGACACTCGAATAGTATCTCCAATGCCATCTTCAAGCAAGGTTCCAATTCCTATGGCAGATTTTATCCTTCCATCTTCCCCGTCGCCCGCTTCTGTAACACCCAAATGCAATGGATAGCAAACTTCAAATTCATTCATCATCTGACTAATCAACAATCTATACGCCTGCACCATCACCTGAGGATTGCTGCTTTTCATACTCAACACAATGTTGTGAAAATCTTCGCCACGTGCAATTCTTAAAAATTCCATTGCGCTTTCAACCATCCCATTGGCCGTATCCCCATAACGACTCATAATGCGATCGCTTAAACTTCCATGATTGGTTCCAATCCGCATGGCCGTACCATGTTGTTTGCAAATTTTTACCAATGGAGTAAACCGCTCTCTGATTCTTTCTATTTCCTCCGCATATTCAATATCTGTATATTCTAATTGTTCGAATTTTTTCTTGTCAACATAATTGCCTGGATTCACACGCACTTTTTCTACAATTCTTGCGGCAATTTCTGCAGCATTGGGAGTAAAATGTATGTCAGCAATCAAGGGAATATCATATCCTCTTTTTCTAAGCTCATCTTTAATTTGTTGAAGATTCTCTGCTTCTTTTTTTGAAGGAGCTGTAATGCGAACCATATCAGCCCCCGCTTCGATGCACCTGATGGTTTGTTCGACTGTAGCCATGGTATCCATGGTGTCTGTAGTCGTCATCGTTTGCACTCGTATTGGATGATGAGCACCCAACAGCAGATGACCAATTTTAACTTCCAGTGTTGGAAGTCGTTTATAAGTAGTTAAAGATTCACAATATGATTGCATAAAATTGAGCACTAATTTATTAATACATTGAATACATCCTTACTGTTTTATAGGGTGTTTTTAAAAACATTGTAATCAACAGCTTATTTTTCCCCTTTAAAAAAACCGTATTGTGTTAAAATTCCTTTAGTTATATCTAGACTTTTTTTATTCATGTCTACTGCAGGATCTGAAGATTTAACTAGTGATACAAAAAAATAAACATGTCTATTTTCCTCGATCCAACCAATAAGCCAACCAATAGAATGATTCAACCTATCGCGTCCCCAACCTTTTTTGTAACTAAGCTTATATGCAGTATTGTCTTCTTGCAACATCATATCTCTCACAGATTTTTGTACTGATTTTCTAAAAGGTAATTGATCAAAATATAAACGTTTCAATAAGCCCAATTGTTCATCAGGAGAAATAGCAAGATTATTATTTAGCCAAAACGAATCAACAGGACCAGTAATGTTTTTATTTCCATAAGAAAGACTATCTATCCAGCTTTGCATCGTATCCTTCCCAATTCTTCTTGCCACTGTTTGATAAAAAGGAACACTATTAGATTTAAAAGCCTCTGTAATATTCATGTCTTTGTTCCAAGCACTATCTGCCCTAACTATTCCATCCCACTTAATAATCATGTTTTCATCTGACACAACCCCGGTTTCTAAAGCAATCAGCGAATTAACAATTTTAAAAGTAGAAGCAGGCGAATACCTGCTAGTATCAAGCGCCATATTATAAACAGTCACTTGTCCATCACTGTTATTAATCATCGTGAAACAACCTTCTACGTTATTTGAATCAAAATATTTTTTTAAGCTGTTGTCTACTTTTGCTTTATTTACCGAGCAAGCATTGATCAATAAAATCAAAAAAACATAAGCGATCACTAGTACTCCTTTATTATTGTTAGTATTCATTTTAAAAAATTACTAAGGTTGAAAATATTATTTTGTAGATTTTAAATGCTCTGCCGTAGCATCCAATGCTTCGTAAAAAGATTGTCCAAATTTGCGAATGAGGGGTTCTTTTAAAAACTGATAGACTGGCACTTTCAATTTTTTACCAAGCGAACAAGCTGCCTTACAGTTGTCTTCCCTTGGCTCATAATTAGCATACTCAGTATTGCCATTTGAACTTTTTTTCACAATTACTGGAAACAAATGACAACTAATAGGTTTTTTCCATTTTACTTTACCATCAAGATACGCTTGCTCTATTCCACATTTTACGATTCCATTGCTATCGGTAATGCCATACACACAAATTTTACTTTTTATTGTGGGCGTAACCCAGCCAAACTCTTTATCATAAACATATCGACCTTGCTTTTCGATTTCACTTTTACTTTCCGTGTTTAAATAAGGATACACCTTTTCAAACACTTCATCTATTTTTTTTAACTCCTCTTTATCAAGAGGTGCGCCAGCATCTCCGTCAACACAACAAGCCCCTTTACACTTGTTCAAATCGCATACAAATTGCTCGCTAACAATTTCGTCACTTACCAATACATGTTCAATTGCTATCATACGGCAAAAATACGAGGGATTAATGAAAGGAGTGTGGTGTTTTACTGTTAAATAAAGAAAACGTTGATCTAGTTATTTCTACTTGTTTTTCCAGCGAAAAGTATTAATCAATCGTTCAATGTCCTTCTGTAAAAAATCTTGTACAGGCCTCAAAGAGTCAGCATTAGGAGTTGCATCAAAATAGAGTGCCCCTCTCAAAAAATGGCGTGTAGAATCACTTAAGAAAAACTGCTTTGCAGTAGCCGCATTTCCTCCAACTTTAAAATAAATTCCATGAATACCATTCGGGGTAAGCATCAAGCTATCATTTATTGAACTGGCAATCACATTGTTTTTATTGGTTAAATTAAAAGCATCGTTTACCATTAAATCAAATTGATTTAAGCCAACAGAATCCTTGTATGTTCCGTTGGGTTGCTTTATTTTATAATGCGCCTGCCCTCCAATGATTTTATAGCTTAAAAATATCTTCGCATTGAAAGTGGGAAAATCTACGTTAATCCAATAATTATTTTCAGGGGTGCTGTCAAAAAAAGTACTGTCTTGAACTATTTTAGCATAAGTAGGATACTCGAATGAATAAGGATAAGAAGAATCACTGAATGACCTGTATTCATGAGCGGGTAACTCTATATTGAAATATCCTTTTTTCTTTGATGTATAATTAGCATTACATTCTACCAAAAAGCAGGCTAGCACAAAAATCATTGTAATAAATAATAGCTCTTTTTTCATTGGATTCTTTTACACTATTCTGCAGGCGGTGCTGGATGAATAATTACTTTAATTTGATCGATTCTGTTTTTATTAATCTCGAGCGGAATAAATGTGAAATGATCGGTTACTAGATTTTCATTAACCTGAGGAAATTCACCTGCAATTTCAAGGACCAATCCTGCCAATGAATCGCTTTCCCCTCTAAGTGATTCAAGTGTATCAATCGGCATATTCATTGCCTTGCAGACGTCATTGATCATCGTTTTGCCTTCAAAAATATAATTATACTCGTCTATCTTTCTATTAACAGTCTCTTCGTCATCAAATTCATCTTTGATTTCACCAATAATTTCTTCCATAATATCCTCCAGTGTAACGATTCCTGAAGTGCCGCCAAACTCATCTACAACAATGGCAAAGTGAACTCTTTTGATGCGAAACTCTTGCATCAAATCTTCAATCAGTTTTTGCTCATGCACAAAATAAGGCGCTCTTATAAGTGTGTGCCAATCAAAATCGGGTGATTGATTTAAATACGGCAATAAGTCTTTTGTATGGAGTGTTCCTAAAATTTCATCAAGATTGCTTTTATACACAGGCAGCCTAGAGTAATGTAATTCTTCTACTTTTTTTATTACTTGTGGAAATGTATCAGACGAAGAGATTCCACTAACGTCCAGCCTAGTAAGCATTATTTGCTTAACAGTGGTGTCGCCAAATTTTCTAATGCCTTTCAATATCTGCTTTTCTTCTACACTTGCTTCGTGTTCTGGCAAAAGATCAATAGCATAATCAAGATTGCGGTTATCCATTCCCGATATTTTTGGAGCAGATACCTTTTTCTCAATATTATCACTCAATTGAACAAACCGCTTACTTAATCTGTAAAATAAGCTATTGAAAATCTCTATTATTAAAGAGGCGGTAGATGCAAACCAAACTTTGTGATGCGTAGCCCAAACCTTGGGCAACACCTCTGCAAATAATACCAATAGAAAAGTTACTGATGCCACTTTTATTAAAAAAGCAATCCAAAAACTAACATCATAAAAAGCCAGCCAGTCATTAATTAACAAGTTAGATATAAGGATAATGCCAATGTTTACAAAGCTATTCGCAATCAACATGGAAGCAAGTAAAATTTTGGGTTGTTCCAATAAACTTACAATGCGTCTAAAGGAAGGCTGCTTTCTTGTTTTGAGGATATTGAGATCCTTTGAGGTAAGAGAGAAAAAAGCAACTTCACTTCCTGCTAAAAAAAAGGAAAGAACAAAAAGAACTAAAATCGAAAAAATTAAAATAGTTGTTGCAGCAATATTGATAACTAAAAAAACAAACATGTGATTAGTAGCGTCTAAGGCAGAATGGTAGTCCAAAATAAATTATTTAAGTCAACAATCATTTACAACATTTTGCGTTGCAAATTTATATTAAAAGGGAAGCTTTTCATTGCTTATGTCTTCCTGTGATGAATCGGTTGCGGTTGTTTGAAAATCTTGTCCTTCAATACCAGGCGTTTCCGATACGCCCTCATTGCGTTTGTCCAACATAATTAGATTGTCTCCTATGATTTCTGTTGTAAATTTTTTATTGCCTTCTTTATCTTCCCAACTACGTGTTTTAAGACGCCCCTCAATATATACCGCGCTTCCTTTATGTAAATACTTTTGAGCCAGTTCTGCCAACCCTCTCCAAAGAACAATACTATGCCACTCTGTTTGCGCCACCTGTTTGCCCGTTCGGTCCTTAAAGGTTTCATTTGTTGCTAAAGAAAATTTGGCCACCGCAATGTTTCCTTCTAGAAATTGCATATCAGGATCTTTCCCCAAATTACCTATCAGCATTACCCTGTTTACACCACGCATTTTATCTGATTTTATTATAAACAAATGTAAGAATACAAACGCATCTATCAAAGTTCAATTAAGTGTTTGCTAGGATTATTTGAAACGCCCTTTGTTATCTTTTAGATACTGTGCAATTAGTTTTGGAAAAGCTAATTTTTTTACTGTTTGTATATCAACGGCTTCAAAACCTTGAAGTGGAGGAGCCTTTTTTAATTGCACATGTATAAAATATGCAAATATGGTTTGATGTGTAAGTGCTTGTTTATATACTTCCGACACATGCACAATAGTGCTATTGGTACCCATGATTTGTTTGAATTTATCTAGCTGAACCAATTCGTCTACTGTTGTTTTTTTAGACGCTTCTATTGCTATAAATTCATGAAGATTTTGCCAAATGTCTTTTTCATTGCGTCTTCTCAAATAGTAATTCCCCTTATAAGATGCAACAATGTAAATGAACCACCTATTTTTTTTAATTAATTTCTTTGTTTTAATAGGCAATGTATCAATAGTGTCAGTTGCTAATGCTACACATTTAGAAGACAATATACAATCAGCACATTGGGGCAATTGAGGCTTGCAAACTGTTGCACCAAAATCCATGATTGCCTGATTGTAAATAGCTGCTTGGTCTTTTTTAAGCAACTGAAAAGACAGCTGGGCAAATAGTTTCTTTCCTTCAGTTGAATCAATAGGCGTATCTACTCCAAAAAATCTAGCCAATACCCTCATCACATTGCCATCTACTACTGCATGAGGTAAATTATAGGCAAAAGAGGCAATGGCTGCTGCAGTATAAGGACCCACTCCTTTTAATTTTAAGATATCCTCATATTTATCTGGGAAATTGCCCTCCCAATCGTGAGCAATTAATTTTGCAGTAGCCAACAAGTTTTTGCATCGAGAATAGTATCCTAGCCCTTCCCATAATTTGAAAACATCTGTTTCCTTTGCCGCTGCTAACTTTTTTATGGTTGGATACTTTTTTACAAACTTATTGTAATAGCTCAATCCTTGTTCTACTCTAGTTTGTTGAAGAATAATTTCACTGAGCCATATTTTATAAGGGTCTTTCTCAAATTTCCAGGGCATTTGCCGTTTATTGGAAAATTGATTCCAAAAAAGGAGCTTTTTAGTGAAAAAAGGGTTCAATTTGGAGGTTTTCATCGCCTTTAATAGACTATTAATGTACAAACCTATTGATTATCACTAACTTAATTTTTGTTTTTAAATTATTTTTCTTAAATTACTTTCAAAATAATTTATATATGAGAAAAGCAGACTTAATAAATAAAATTTCAGATAAGACTGGCATACCTAAAGTGGATGTGCTTGTAACCCTTGAAACCATGTTTAAAGAAGTAAAAGCTTCACTCGCAAGCGGCGAAAACCTCTATATACGTGGCTTTGGAAGCTTTATTATTAAAAAAAGAGCAGCCAAAATCGGAAGAAATATTAAGAAAAACACTTCTGTATCCATTCCAGAACATTTTATTCCTGCTTTTAAACCTGCAAAAGAGTTTGTGCAAGAAATTAAATCTTCTCCAAATATTAAAGAAGCACCACAAGTAAAGGAAAATAACGAGGATTAACCTACCTTTGCGCCCTGCTAAATAGATAGCAGCATAACAGATTACAGTGAAAAAACAAGCAATTCTAGCCGGGGCAGGCGTTCTTTTGGTAGCTATTTTATTTTTTTTAGGGCGCACATCCGCTCCCCTAAAGCCTGTTGCAGAAGCCCTATCCAAAGATGTACAAATATTTGATATTCAAAAATTTATAGCAGACTCCAAGCTAAAACTCACTTCTTCTCAAAGTATTTTATTATCTAGCCTTGAAAACAATATTAGTCGTGGAGATATTGTAAATCAACAAGTTATCGCAAATACTGCGATTGCTAACTTCTGGAAAGATAGCATTCAACTGTTTGAACCCTATGCCTTTTATATTAGTGAAGCCGCGAAGTTGGATAAGTCAGAAAAAAACCTCACCTTCGCTGCCCAATTATTACTAGGTAATATTAGAGGAGAGCATGATGAAGCTAAGTTAGATTGGGAAACAAGCCTTGCCATTGAGTTGTTTGAAAAAGCCATTGCACTCAATCCAAATAACGATGATTTAAGAATCGGATTAGGCAGTTGCTATGTTTTTGGGAAAGGAAGAAGTGGAGATCCTCAGCAAACAATGAAGGGTATTCAGGAGTTGTTGGGAGTAATTAGAAAAGACTCAAACAACATGAAGGCACAATTAGTTCTTGGAGTAGGTGGATATGTTTCTGGTCAATATGATAAAGCAGTCGCTCGTTTATCAAAAGTGGTGACTCAGGAGCCAAATAATTTAGAAGCAATCGCTTTTTTGGCAGATACATATGCTGCAAAAGGAGAAAAAGACGATGCGATCAAATGGTATTTAATCAGTAAGCGACTTGCAAATAGTCCTGAATATACCAAAGAGGTAGATGAAAGAATAAAGTTGCTGCAGAAATAAAAAAGAGAATACAACAATACTTAAAATAATTTTTTAACAAAAAAAGACTAGGTTATGCCTTGTGGTAAAAAGAGAAAACGTCATAAAATCGCTACACATAAGCGTAAAAAACGTTTAAGAAAAAATCGTCATAAGAAGAAGTAGGTTCTAAGGAGCGTTGCCGGTAATTATTATAACAAATAAGCCTATCTCGGCACAATTCCCTTTTTCTTTATATAATGTTAGCACGAAAATGCTATATGCTGTCTATTTTTAGGAGGACGACAGATGTATAGTATTTATTTTGTGCTTTCTATTTTTCCTACCGTGAAGTGCATAATGGTCTAAAAAAACATTCGTTTGACCAAGGAATTAATTATTAATGTAATCCCCCAGGGTGTTGAAATTGCCCTATTGGAAGATAAGAAACTCGTTGAGTTGCATAGCCAAAAGGCTGATGCTAACTTTTCGGTGGGAGACATATACTTGGGAAAAGTAAAAAAATTAATCCCAGGATTGAATGCTGCATTTGTAGACGTTGGCTTTGAAAAAGACGCCTTTCTTCACTATACCGATTTAAGCCCCTACGTTAAATCAATCCTCAAATTTACTCATCAATACAACAACCAAAAGCAAGGCAATTCTATCGATTTTTCGAAATTCAAGGTAGAACCAGAAATTATTAAGACGGGGAAAATCAATGATGTATTGAGTGGTAAACCAGCCATTTTAGTTCAAATTTTAAAGGAGCCAATAGCAGCTAAAGGACCAAGACTGACTTGTGAATTATCTCTAGCGGGAAGATTTGTAGTCGTAGCCCCTTTCAATGATGTCATTGCCATTTCAAGAAAGATTCATTCTTCAGATGAAAGAAAACGATTGCATAAAATCATTGAGGCCGTTAAGCCGAAAAACTTAGGAGTAATCGTCCGCACAGCAGCAGAAGGAAAAAATACTGCCGAATTGCATGAGGATCTACTTAGACTAGAAGCCAATTGGAAAAGCATTCAATCTAATTTAATCGGTGCAGTGCCGCCTGCAAAAGTGTTAAGCGAACAAGGCAAAACAAATAGTATACTTCGAGATTTACTCAATGCAGATTTTAATCGCATTGTAGTCAACGATAAAACTATTTTTAATGACACGAAAAGCTATATTCAACGAATAGCTCCCGATAAAACAGATATACTTTCTTATTATAGTAATGGTGAATCCATTTTTGATACTTATGGTATTACCAAGCAAGTAAAAGCTTCATTTGGTAAAACTGTAAACCTTCCTAGTGGCGCCTATTTAATTATTGAACACACCGAAGCATTGCATGTAATAGATGTAAATAGCGGATATAAAAGTGTAAGCAATAACCAAGAACAAAATGCATTGGAAACGAATCTTGAAGCAGCAGAAGAAATTGCTCGTCAGCTTAGATTGCGTGATTTAGGAGGTATTATTGTGGTTGACTTCATTGATATGAAATTAATGGAGAACAAGAAAAAGCTGGCAGATGCAATGGAAGAATTTATGCGGTCAGACAGAGCCAAGCATGCCGTTCTTCC
>CANJJU010000021.1 GCA_947474815.1 Chitinophagaceae bacterium
CACAAAAGAACCAATTGCACCAGGAAAAACTGGTTACATTAAAGCAACCTATAATGCAAAGAATCTTAACATTTTTGAAAAACATTTGACTGTTAAGTTTGCTGGTGTTGATGAAGTAAAAAGCATCACCATTAAAGGAGAAGTATTAACTGCTGATGATTATGCTAAACTTCCACAAGCAGTAGAAGTAAGAAGCGAAAAAGTAAAACCTGTTAGCTTAGAGCAACGCATTATCAATGAGAAAAAAGAAAAAGCTAAAAAAGAAGCCACTCAAAAGAAACCATAAGATATAATCAATTCCCATTGATAAAAAACCCTTCATAATTGAAGGGTTTTTTATTTTCCGTAAGCAAGATGGTCATTTTATAGCCGAACAATTACAAATCATTCAACTTCTTATCTTTGCACAATGCTATCAATAAGTAAACGAGGCTTAGAAATGCCTGCCTCTCCTATTAGAAAATTAGTTCCTTTTGCTGAAAATGCTAAAAAGAAAGGCACTAAAGTATATCACTTAAACATCGGGCAACCTGATATAGAAACTCCTCAAGCCTGTTTAGACGCTGTGAAAAATGCAAATGTGACGGTCCTAGAATACAGCCATAGTGCAGGCAATGAAAGCTATAGAAAAAAATTAGTACAGTATTATGCTAAAAATAAGATTGATATCACTGCCAATGATATCATCATCACAACGGGAGGAAGTGAAGCTATCATGTTTGGATTCATGGCTTGCCTAGATGCCGGTGACGAGGTGATTATACCTGAACCCTTTTATGCTAACTACAATGGCTTTGCTGTACAAGCAGATGTGAAAGTGGTGCCTATTGGTAGTAAAATTGAAACTGGTTTTGCCCTTCCTCCAATAGAAGATTTTGAAAAAGTAATTACTTCAAAAACCAAAGCAATTGTAGTTTGTAATCCAAATAATCCTACGGGATATTTATACAGTGCTGCAGAAATGGAAACGTTGAAAGCAATTGTAATCAAACACAATTTATTTTTATTTGCAGATGAAGCATACCGCGAGTTTTGTTATGAAGGATCTCACACAAGTGCCATGCACCTAAAGGGAGCTGAACAACATGTTATACTCATGGATACTATTAGTAAAAGATACAGCGCCTGTGGAGGACGAATAGGTGCATTCGTTACAAAAAACAAGGACGTATTAAATGCAGCTATGAAATTTGCACAAGCAAGACTGAGCCCTCCTTATTACGCACAAATTCTCGGAGAAGCAGCGGTGGATTTACCAGATGATTACTTTGATACAACAAAAAAAGAATACAAATTACGCAGAGATACTATTATCAAAAGACTGAATAACATTGAAGGAGTATTTTGTCCAAATCCTGGTGGGGCATTTTATGCAATGGCACGACTACCCATCGACGATTGTGATGTTTTTTGTCAATGGTTATTGGAATCTTTTTCTTACAAAGGCGCTACCATCATGCTTGCTCCGGCAACAGGATTTTACAGTACACCAGGATTAGGTAAAAATGAAGTTAGACTTGCCTATGTACTCAATATAGAAGCCATTAACAACGCCATGGATTGTCTGGACGAAGCATTAAAACAATATCCCGGAAGAGTAAAATAATTACTTCCCTCCGGGTGGGCAATTGTTTCTGATGAAATTAGTATACAAAGTAGACATATGATTTCTCGTTCCAACGCCCTCGCTGATGCTGTGTGTTCGATTGGGATAAGACATAAACTCGAATTGTTTGTTATATTTTACCAATGCATTTATTAGCGTCTCTGCATTACTGTAATGCACATTGTCATCCCCCGTTCCATGTATAAGAAGCAGCTTACCTTTAAGGCCCTCTGCATAGGTGACCGCTGATCCTTTTATAAAATCATCCATATTTTCTTGTGGCAACCCCATATATCTTTCAGTATAAATATTATCATAATACAACAGGTTGGTTACAGGTGCGATAGATACACCTGCATTGAATAAATAGGGGTATTGAAACAATAAATTTAAAGTAGAGGACCCGCCACCACTCCATCCCCAAACAGCCACTCTACTTTTATCAATAAACTGATTTTCAAGAATCTTTTTTATTCCCATGGCCATGTCCCTAATATTAATCTGACCATTTCTGCGATAGATGGCTTTTCTCCAAGCAGCACCTTTCAAAGAAGGCGTTCCACGATTGTCTAAGGCAACCTGGATATAGCCTTCTTCACTCATACTCCCATTATATAAAAAATTGTCATGATTGCCATATACATCATCAATGGTTGTGGCTGCTGGCTCTCCGTATACATAAAATACAATGGGGTATTTTTTTGTTGGGTCAAAATTTTTGGGCTTATTCATCCATGCATCCAACACGATATTGTCAACGGTAGTAATTTTCATATACTCCACATTGATGTCATTGTCAACCCTTAAGTTTTTTGCAATACTTTTTGAATTATTTAAAACTTTATGCTCTGGCAATCCAACCCATTCAGAAACAGAAGGTGTGTTATAATTGCTAAAAGTATGCAATGCGATTTTTGCATTAGGAGATATGCTATAATTATTGGTACCTTTTAAAGAAGCATTCCCAACAAATTCCGAATCATCTTTCAACGTTTTTGCAATAGAATTGATTTTTACCCTGTAGAGATACAATTGAGTTGCATCATTAGGTGAAGCTGAAAAATAAATGTAATTATTAGATTCATCTATTGCACTTATCTGTCCAATATCATAATTCCCTTTGGTCAGAAGTGTAATAGTTTTCCCCTCTCTACTAATCTTATATATATGTCGCCAGCCATCTTTTTCGCTTACCCATAAAAAATCTTGTCCTTTATTAATCCAATTCCAGCCAGCAGGATCTTCGGCATTTAAATCTACCCAAGCATCGTCATTTTCGGCCCAGAATGTTCTTGAATTTCCATCCTGAGTATTGCAATACATCAATTTACTTTCCTGCTGTTTTCTATCGAGTTGCTGAACAATCAATTCATCTACTCCACTCCATTCCATTCTTGTGATATAATGTTGCCTAGGGTCTCCTTCAATTTTCATCCAACGAGTAGCCCCCCCCGTAATTGAGATAACACCAATTCTAACAGATGAGGGTGCCTCTCCAACTTTTGGATATTCTACAGGAATTATTTTTGAATAAACAGAATCGGTATTGTTAATCATGTAAAAATCCCTGGTTTTGGTTGCATCAACTTGCCAATATGCAATTTGCTTGCTATCAGGACTCCACCTAAATCCATCTCTGCATGCAAATTCTTCTTCATATACCCAATCAAAAGTTCCATTGATTAATTTACGATTCCCATCAGTAGTTAATTTTTTAATTCTTCCAGTACCTAGTTCTTCTGCATAAATATTTCGATCGCTTACATAGGCTACATTTTTACTATCTGGAGAAAACTTAGCAAACATGAGTGATTGAGAAGGAAGATTTTTTCCTACCTGTTTTAATTCATTCGTTCCTATATCCAATAACCAATAATCTCCTCGAGTGTTATACCTCCATACTTTTGCAGTATTAGCGAATATCAATAATTTATTGTTGTCTGAACTGAAATGGTAAGACTGTACTTTTAACGGTTCCTTTTCGCCCTTGGGTGTTAATTGTTCTTTCTTAATTAAAACTGATTCGGCATCTGTTTTAGGGTCTACCCTTACAATAGCACCGTTATAGAACTTTGTATATGCAAGTCCATCTGAAGTCCAATTAATGCCTTTTTTTTGAGCAAACGAAAACTGAACACTTGCCATTAAAACTACCAACAAAAAACTCATGTAATATCTCATAATCAATCAATTTAATAGAACTAAAGTAAGCAAATAGTTCATGCCTACCTTACCATTGCAATAAAAAGTAACATAATTTTACTAAATAGGATACTGAAAAAATGGAAACAGAAAAATTAAGAATAGATAAATATCTATGGGCGATCAGATTGTTTAAAACAAGATCACTAGCAAGTCAGGCATGCGATAAGGGAAAAATAAAGCTGAATGGCAATGCAGTAAAACCTGCTAAAAATGTTTTTGTAGGGGAAGAATACGAAGTGAAGACAGAACAAAAAAAATGGCTTATAAAAGTAACCGGTCTCTTATATAAAAGGGCACAGTTTAGCGAGGCAATATTAAATTATATAGACATCACACCAAAAGAAGAAATAGAAAGAATTAAATTTGAATCTGCCACCTTTCATACTGGAAAAAGGCAAAGTAAAATAGGTAGGCCAACAAAAAAGAATAAACGAGATTTAGATGGATTTTTAGAAAATTAAATCTTCGTTGAAAGTTTAGATATTAAAAATTATAAACCTGTTTTCGCAAACAACAAATAAATAAAAATGACAATTGACATCATCAGCGTTGTTCCCGATTTACTGAGTGGCCCCTTTTCTCACTCCATTCTTAAAAGAGCGCAAGAGAAAAATTTGTTGAATATCAATGTGATTAATCTTAGAGAATATACTACTTATGCAAGAGCCCAAGTTGACGACTATCCCTTTGGCGGTGGCGCTGGGATGGTAATGATGATTGAGCCATTGGCGAATGCATTGGAAAGCCTTCAAAAAATTCGACAATACGATGAAGTGATCTTTTTAACCCCCGATGGAGAAACTTTTCAGCAACAAATGGCCAATACCCTTTCGTTGAAAAACAACCTGCTATTGATCTGTGGCCATTATAAAGGAATCGATCAACGCTTCAGAGATCATTTTATTACAAAAGAGATTTCTATTGGCGATTATGTACTAAGTGGAGGAGAATTGGCAGCAGCAGTATTAACAGATGCTATCGGAAGACTTATTCCAGGTGTATTAAATGATGAAACTTCTGCCTTAACAGATTCCTTTCAAGACAACTTACTGGCACCCCCGGTATATACCCGTCCAGAAAATTTTAGAGGATGGAATGTGCCATCTGTATTGATGAGTGGAAATCATAAATTGATTGAAGAATGGAGAAGCGAACAAGCCATCAATAGAACAAAAGAGCGAAGACCAGATTTATTAGATTAATTCTTTTTATTTTATGATTACGGCCGTTCCGCAACTATCAGGTAAAGGAAAAAAACCAATCGAATTTTCATTGCAAAACTTTTTTACTGCTTCTTTTGCACCTTTGTACCCATCATTGTTGTAATCATGCACAAAAATATAACCCCCCTTTACCAATCTTGGATAGAAATAAGCGAGTCCATTATAAATAGGTTCGAATAAGTCTGTATCAATACTCACAAAAACAAATTTTTCTTCAAGACCCTCCGCCGTATCGGGAAAATATCCTTCTTTTATAATGCACTGATTGGGGAAAGGCATTAAATTCAAGACCTTTTTTACTGAAGTATTAGCAAAGTCTTGTTCACCAGAAGAAAAACTTTTATTCACTTCCAATTCAATATCTTTTTCATTGAAACCATTAAAAGTGTCAAAAAGATATAATTTTCTCTCAGGGAAATACTGATTGATATACCTAGAGAATTTACCCTTGTATACTCCAAGTTCTGCAACAGCGCCTGCAAGCTGGGCATTGTTAATTTCGGAGGACACCAATTCTAGGGAAGAAAGCCTTATATAATCTAAATAATTTCTATCGATTTTTCGCTGACGGTGTAAATAACTCAACGACCTATTGATATATGCTCGGTGCTTATTGAATAGCGCTCCAAAAAGATAATTAACTCCTTGTAAAATCATAAATTAAAAATATATTAATTAATCAAGAAAATGAATATTAAATTGTGAAAAATAGTCTTTACCCTGAGAGGATATGGTGCCCTCAATCATTAATTCAACAACAACTATTGCAAGGAGCAGTAATCCATTAAAAAAATAACAATGAACACTTTTACACTTCAGTCTAATATTGTAAATATTATTAAAAAAGAGATTTTCTTTGGGTCAATTGAAATTACTGAAGGAAAAATAAGAAAGATAATACACGAAGGGCCAGAACGAAAGGGCCAGAACTATATTTTACCAGGATTTATTGACAGCCATGTTCATATAGAAAGCTCCATGCTTGTTCCTTCCGAATTTGCAAGATTAGCCGTAGTGCATGGAACAGTGGGCACCATCAGCGATCCACACGAAATTGCCAATGTATGTGGAATGGACGGAGTGAAATTTATGATTGAAAATAGTCAGACCGTTCCTTTTAAATGCACTTTTGGCGCACCTAGTTGTGTGCCTGCCACCATTTTTGAAACAGCGGGGGCTGCTCTCCTTTCAGAGGATGTAGATCAATTACTTGCCCTACCCGAAATTAAATACCTCAGCGAAATGATGAATTTTCCTGGAGTACTCAATGACGATGAGGAAGTGATGAAAAAAATTGCATCCGCCAAAAAATACAATAAGCCAGTCGATGGACATGCCCCTGGCCTAATGGGTGACTTGGCAAAAAAATACATTGATGCGGGAATCAGTACCGATCACGAATGCTTTACAAAAGAAGAAGCACTTGATAAGCTAAAGTTTGGAATGAAAATTTTAATCAGAGAAGGAAGTGCTGCTAAAAATTTCGAAGCATTGATTGATTTAATGCATGATCATTCAGATAATATGATGTTTTGTAGTGATGACAAACATCCTGATAGCTTAGCTGAAGGCCATATTAATCAGCTGTGTGCAAGAGCTGTAAAAAAAGGAATCAACATTTTTAATATTTTGAAAGCCGCATGCATTAATCCAGTGGAACACTACAAAATGGATGTGGGACAATTAAAAGAAGGCGATCATGCCGACTGTATTGTAGTAAAAGATCTCATAGAATTTGAAGTAACAGAAACATATATTAATGGCTTGTTGGTGGCCCAAAAAGGTGAATCTTTCATCAACCCTAAGCCTGCTGGAATTATCAATCAATTCAATTGTAAAGAAAAGGATGTAAAAGATTTTTCAGTTTCATTTTTAAATGAGAAAGAAATTATTGCAATAGAGGCATTAGATGGGCAACTAATAACAAATAAAAAAAATATTGTTCCAAAAGTGGTGAACAACGAAATAGTTAGTGATCTCCAAAATGATGTATTAAAAATTGTTGTAGTCAATCGTTATCACAATGCACCCATCGCTAAAGCATTTATTACAAACGTAGGATTAAAGAAAGGTGCCATTGCCTCTTCTGTTGCACATGATAGCCATAACATCGTAGCCATAGGAGCAGACGACGAGTCTTTGTGTAAAGCAGTTAATGCTATTATTGCCTGTGGGGGTGGAGTAAGTGCAGTTGATACAACAAATGAAAAAATTCTGGCACTTCCAATTGCAGGATTAATGAGTAATCTCAATGGATACGAAGTAGCAAAAGCATACACAGAGATTGACAAGTTTGTAAAACAAGATTTAGGAAGTCATTTGTCTGCACCTTTTATGACATTGTCATTTATGGCATTGCTTGTAATCCCACATGTTAAATTAAGCGACAAAGGATTATTTGATGGAGACAACTTTACATTTATTTCCTAATCATTTAAAACGCCTTACTTATCTTCTACAGATAATGCACCAACCACTTTGAATAAAACACTAGTAGTGCCTTTTGGAGCAAAATATTTCGATTTAAAACTGGTGCTTCCCCCTGGCTTAATGATTTCATAAACGACTTCATGATCTTCTTCTAACAACGCGCCTGTTTTGCTGTAAAAAGAAATTTTTACATCGATGTCTTTGTAGGAAATCACTTTGGCATTGCTTACAATAGTTCCCCTTACAACGGTTTGTCCAATTAAATTTTTCTTTTTGCTTCCTGATACTTGTAAAAACTGGACAGTACTCTTTTTCTCTATTTGCTCAAGCGTCAATTTGCTCGATTCATATTTATCCTTCAAAACGGAGGCTTTTTGCTGATCATTACACGCACTTAATATCAAAAAAACTACAAGGAGTAAATGGAAGAACTTCTTCATAATGGTGATTTATTGAAGGTGAAATTACAATTTTGAAAACAGTTGCTCAAAATTAGCTTCGCTAAACGAATTTATTATAGATTTGTTTGAAGTTACCAATTGATTAAAAAATACAAAAATGGTTATAAATCTTAGCGCACAACATTCTTTAGTAAGTAATTGGGTTTCTGAACTCAGAAATGTTGACATTCAAAATGACAGAATGCGATTTCGACGCAACTTAGAAAGAATTGCAGAAGTAATCGGATATGAAATAAGTAAAAAACTAGAGTCTGAAGATACTGTGATCAAAACTCCTATGGGAGAAGCTACCAGTAAATTAATAAAAGACCAACCCGTGTTGGCTACCATCCTCCGAGCAGGTTTGCCCATGCACAATGGCCTACTCAATTATTTCGACAAAGCAGACAATGCATTTTTAAGCGCTTACCGCAAACATCATCCAGATGGAAGTTTCGAAATTAGTTTAGAATACATGAGCTGTCCAAGCATAGAAAACAGAATCCTCATTCTAAGCGACCCAATGCTTGCAACAGGCGCTTCACTTGTTAAGTCTATAGAGCACTTAAGAGAAGTAGGAAAATTTAAGGCAATTCACATTGTTTGCGCAATTGCTTGCACAGTAGGAATTGATACAGTAATGAAAGCCGAACCAACAGCAACTATCTGGTGTGGAGATATTGACAATGAACTAACAAATAAAGGATACATTGTTCCTGGACTGGGAGATGCGGGCGATTTGGCTTATGGAACTAAAATGCAACACTAATATCAATATTCAGTTTTAGTTTATTAAAACATTATTTAAATATAATATTATATAATTAAATAATATATAAAATATAGGATTTAAGCATACTGCGTAATAATAAGGGTTACAAAAAAGTTTGCATTTACAACATAACTTTTTACTCCAATTTTATTACCTTTACGATTAGCAATGTAATGATGATGAGAAAATACATTTTATTAGTTAGCGTCCTTTTGTGTTCAGTAATTGTAAAAGCACAGGACCCCCATTTTTCGCAATTTTTTTCTTCCCCCCTAACTTTAAATCCTGCATTTACTGGAAAGTTTAATGGGCAATGGAGAGTTGCCGCAAACCATAGAGATCAGTGGCCTTCAGTTCCTAAAGCATATGTTACAACAAGTGCGTCTATAGATTTTCCAATAATGAAAAATAGCCTTCCCGAAGGCGATGTATTTGGAATGGGATTTTCAGGATTGTCGGATGCAAGTGCCAACAACGCACTTAAATTAAATTATGGTTCTGCTTCATTGTCGTACCACAAAGCAATAGACGAAAATGGATACAATACCATTGGCGCAGGATTTCAGGCAACTTATTCTAGCATGTCTCTTGATATTTCTAAATTAACTTTTGAAGACGAACTTCAGCAAAATGGATTTGCTCAAGGTACTTCTGCAGAATATATTGGAACCAATCCTTTAACGGGAAACAATCGCAGTTATTTTGATGTAAATGCAGGAGTGTTGTATTCTGGTTCTACTAATGGAGATAATAATTATTATGTTGGCGTATCAGCTTATCATATTAACAGGCCTAAAGTTAGCTTTAAAGAAGAAAATTGGAATCTTACCAACAGACTGACTGTTCATGCAGGAGGCTATTTTCCGGTGGGAGATATGACTAGTGTAAACGTTTCAGTAATTCATCAGATACAAAACAAATCTAGTGAAACTGTATTGGGTGGAGCTATTTCTTTAAGTGCCAACAATAACCAAGAAAGTCCAACAAATATTTATATTGGTTCATGGATGAGGGTAAAAGATGCCATTATCCCTTACATTGGACTTGAATTTGGCGGTTTACGCATTGGAGCAACGTATGATATCAACATCAGTGATTTTAAGGCAGCTTCGGCAAACCGAGGTGGTTCTGAATTCTCTGTCATCTACATCATGAACCGCACCGTAGGAAAAGGTATCCCCTGTCCAAGATTCTAATCCTCTTTTTGCTATATTATTTGAATATGTAATGTGCCCCATGAGGACATTATTCGTAGTTACCCTACCAAATATCAAACATTCTTTATGCTGAAAGAAATTATCATATCCATTCAAGCCTATTTTGAAGCACATCGATTTATTGTAAAAAATCGTTTGTGGAAATGGATTTTAATTCCTGGAATTATATACAGCATTCTCTTTGTGATGGGCATATCCTTCTTTTGGACATCTAGCAATGAAGCAATTGAATGGATGTTGTTACAACTAGGCGTTAAATCCTGGCTAGAGCAAATGCAAGATGGTTGGCTAAGTTTTTTCTTCATCATTGGTCAAATCATTTTAAAATTCGTTTTACTACTTTTTTATTTCTCCCTATTTAAGTTTACATTTTTAATCATAGGATCTCCGGCATTTGCTTATTTAAGTGAAAAAACAGAAAGCATCCTAACAGGCAAACAGTTCAGTTTTAATTTTAATCAATTCATGATTGACATTATCCGTGCTATTAAAATTGCCTCTAGAAATATAATATGGCAAACAGTTTATTTAATTAGCCTATTGATTCTTTCTTTCATCCCTATAATAGGCTGGGTTGCGCCACTTTTTATATTATTTGTAGATTGTTACTATGTTGGTTTTTCTATGCTCGATTACAGTAGTGAAAGAAATAAATTAAAAACCATTGAAAGTATAGAATTAATTGGGCATCATCGTGGCCTCGCTATCGGAAATGGAATAGTATTTTATTCTCTTCATGCAATCCCAATAATAGGATGGGTATTCGCTCCTGCTTATGCAGTTATAGCCGCAACCATTAGCTTACACCGTGCCAAAGAAAATAACATAATCAATCATTAGTATGTCAACTGTATATCTTGTTCCTTCTTTTTTGGCAGACGAAGCCATAGAAACGATTCCTTCCTATGTTATAGAAGCGGTAAAAAACTGTCAAGTAATATTCGCAGAAAACGAAAGAACAACTAGGCGATTTTTAAAATCTATGGACAAGTCTGTCGTAATAGATCAATTTGAATGGCATACGATTCACAAAGTCGAAGCAGAACAAATCAATCATCTTACAACGGCTATTAAAGCAGGAAAAAATATTGCCATTGTTAGCGAGGCTGGCTGCCCGGGCATCGCAGATCCTGGTCAGCAATTGATTGCAGTTGCCCAAGAAATGAATTGTATAATAAAACCTCTTGTAGGGCCAAGCTCCATTCTACTTGCACTGATGGCAAGTGGAATGAATGGACAACAATTTGAATTCATAGGATATCTTCCCATCGACAACAACGAGCGTATTAAAAAAATTAAAGAATTAGAGTCTGCATCAATAAAAAACAATAGCACTAAAATATTCATTGAAACCCCCTACAGAAACAATCAATTATTAGAAAGTCTGCTGCAACATTGTAATGGAAATACAAAGATTTGTATAGGGGTAAATATTACTGCAAAAACCGAACAGATACATACAAAATCTGTTGCCGCATGGAAAAAAGAAAAGCCTGAGCTTAATAAATTACCTGTGATTTTTCTGCTATACGCTGGAAGCTAAATACAGCCTTTAATCAGGCGCGTATTTTCATAAATAACAATCAGTCTTTTGAACTTATTTTTACGATCAATCAACTCAAACAAATTTCATTTTCTATATTTGTAAGATGCCATCTGTTATTTGTATCGGTTCCGCTTTAATTGACGAATTGTATTTCTGTGATGAACAGGTTATTTTGGGAACTTCTAACCCTGCAAATTTGTCTCGTAATATAGGTGGCGTACTCACTAATGTTGCTTTTCATCTTGCCTATCTTGATATAGATGTTGAATATATAACTGTATTGGGAGAGGATGCAGAGGGAAAATGGGTAAAAGATGAACTAAAAAAGGCAGGCATTAAAATCGAAAATATAGCATCGGTAAATGACCCCACAGGCAAATATGTTTCTTTCTTAAATGCAGATGGCTCTTTACATGCAGCAGCGTGTGTTGATGTTTGCGAGAAACATTTAACTCCTTTATTTTTAGAGGAAAAAGCTGTACACTTATTAGCAGCGGATATCATCGTTACCGATACCAACATTTCAATTGAATCTATAAAATGGCTAATTGATTTTTCCACTACTCACAATAAGATTTTAATTATCGAACCAGTCTCCGTAGTGAAATCTAGAAAATTAGCCACGCTCGATATTAAAAATGTTTTCATGATTACCCCAAATGAACATGAACTTTTTTCAATCTCTCCGAACTCAAACACAAAGGAGTCTGATGTGATTGAATCATTACTTTCAAGAGGAGTTAAAAATATTTGGTTGCGAAAAGGAGTCTTGGGTTCAGTTAGATACAATAATGAAAACCAACTTTCACTTGGTGTTGAAAAAATTTCCATCGTAGACAGCACAGGTGCTGGAGATGCGGCACTGGCTGGCTGGTTGACAGGATACATTAATAACTATACTGAATTAACATGCTTACAACTAGGTCATACGTTGGCATTCGAAGTATTGCAGATTAAAGGTGCTGTAAAACACGATATAACGCTTTCTTCACTTTTAGAATCGAGAAATAAATATTATAATGATGCAAAATAATTTTTTAGTAATACACCCAGAAGTTAAGGACGCACTTGCAAACAATCAAGCAGTGGTTGCATTAGAATCAACGATTATTTCGCATGGTATGCCTTGGCCAAGAAATGTAGAGACGGCAATTTCTGTTGAAAATGCGGTAAGACAAGAAGGTGCCATTCCTGCAACCATTGCAATTAAAGAGGGTGTTTGTCATATAGGATTAACCAAAGAAGAAATAGAATATTTCGGGCAAACAAAAAACGTGTGGAAAGTTAGTCTTAGAGACATGCCATATGTTATTTCGAAAAAACTTCCTGGAGCTACTACAGTTGCCGCTACAATGAGAATCGCCTCTATGGCCGGAATTAAAATTTTTGCAACAGGTGGAATTGGCGGAGTTCATAGAGAAGCTCAACATACGATGGATATTTCTGCCGATCTAACAGAGATGTCTCACACAAATGTAGCCGTCGTGTCTGCAGGTGTGAAATCTATTCTTGATATTGGATTAACACTTGAATATCTAGAAACCATGGGCATTCCTGTTGTTACATTTGGGCAGGATGAATTTCCCAGCTTCTACTCAACAAAGAGTGGCTTTAAGTCTCCCCTAAGGATAGACGAACCAAACGCCCTTGCAGCAATGATTAAAACAAAATGGGAATTGGGTTTGAATGGCACTGTATTGATAGCCAATCCAATCCAAAAAGAATTTGAAGTGGCTCCTGAAATAATAGAAACTCATATTCAACATGCGCTAACAGCTGCTGCCAATATGAAAATAGCAGGGAAAGAAGTAACTCCCTTTTTATTGAAATACATTGCAGAAAACTCTAAAGGAGAAAGCCTTGACGCGAACATTGCATTAATACATCAAAATGCTTCACTTGCAGCAAAAATTGCTGTAGAACTGTCAAAACAATAATCACCTAAAGCCCTTGATGTATTGACTTCTATTTTATTGGGTTAGTATTCTAATGCATTGATCGTTATTAAAAAACAAGTCAATAAACTTAAACAATTAGCCTACCTCACGCATTAAATTGGTAAATTGCAGGGTGAATTTTATTCAGTTTTAAAATAAGTATATGAATATTGCGATAGTTTGTTATCCAACGTACGGTGGAAGTGGTGTATTGGCAACGGAATTAGGAAAAGCACTGGCCGAAAAGAATCACAACATTCATTTTATTACCTATCAGCAACCAGTAAGACTTAGCGGATTCCATGCCAACATATTTTATCATGAAGTGAGAGTCCCTACTTATCCTTTATTTGATTTTCCTCCATACGAAACTGCATTGGCAAGCACCATGGTGGATGTTGTCAACAATAATAATATTGATTTGCTTCATGTGCATTACGCGATTCCTCATGCCGCTGCTGCATATATGGCTAAACAAATTCTTGCCAAACAAGGAAAAAAAATACCCGTTATTACTACCCTTCATGGCACAGACATTACATTGGTGGGGAAAGATAAAACCTATAGTCCTGTTGTTACCTTTTCTATGGAAGAGAGTGACATCTTAACAGCCGTATCAGAAAATCTTAAGGAAGAAACCTATAAAAATTTTAAGATCGATAAGCCCATTGAAGTAATTTATAATTTCGTTGATGTACAAAGATTCAATAAAAAACCCATCGCTGCCTTCAAAAAACTGATTGCTCCACATGGAGAAAAAATAATTGTACATGCTTCCAATTTCAGAAAGGTAAAAAGAGTAAGAGACGTAGTCGACATTTTTATAAAAATTAGCCAACGTATCCCTAGTAAACTTTTATTAATAGGCGATGGGCCCGACAGGCCGGAAATAGAGGATTATTCACGCAAATGTGAGGGTTGTGGCGAAATAAAATTTCTTGGAAAACAAGAACAAATGGAAGATCTCTTGCCTATAGCAGATTTATTTTTATTGCCCAGCGAATATGAAAGCTTTGGACTCGCCGCGTTAGAAGCCATGGCAGCCGAAGTGCCAGTTATTGTTACAAATGCAGGAGGATTGCCAGAAATTAATATTGATGGCTATTCTGGATTCATGAGTAATGTAGGCGACGTACAGGACATGAGCGATAAGGCCTTGCTAATTTTATCAGATGAAAAAACACATCAACAGTTTAGGAAAAATGCACTTGCGCAGGCAACCAAATTTGATATTGATAAAATTGTGCCACAATATGAAGCACTGTACAATCGATTAATCTCGTAAAAAATACATTACTTTCTTCTCAACCATTTTTCAGGATCATAATTGCTACTCTCATTGCTTATATAAAAGTCAATAGCACCCACTCCGTCAAAATTAGGAGCGACTCTACCCAACAATTGCCCCGTTTTAATGTCCTGACCTTTTTGCACCGTTACACCGGTCAAATTACTATAGGTTGTAAAATATCTTCCATGTTGAACAATCACCACCATCATATCATCAATTGGCTTTACAGCAGTCACTACGCCTTCAAAAACAGCCTTTACGGAAGTACCAATGTCTGCTGATATGGTTACAGACGTTACTACTAACACACTCCCACTGGGCAGTGTATTGGATCCATAATGCATTAAGATCACACCTCTGTCGAGCGGCCAAGGCAACGCACCTCTATTTCTTTCAAAATTGGTATTGAGAACGATGTTATCCGCATTCAATAGCACACTCTCCATTTTTACAGGATCTGCTTTCTTAATAGGAGTTATAATGGGCTTTACTGTGCTTTTAGGATCTGAAGAAGCATTCGCTTTTGCAATTCTTTCAGCTTCCTTTCTTTCTCTTTCTTTCTCTGCTGCTGCTTTCGAAAGCGCCTCTCTTCTTGCTTCTTCCTGAGCCCTTTTGATTGCATTGGCTATTTCATTGTTTACGCGTTGCATTTGCTTACGCTTAGCGGCAACCTGATTATTTAATTGTTTGCCTTGCTTTTTTAATTCAGCGATGATTCGATCTTTTTCTTTTTGCTGCGCTTCAAGAATAGCCATCTCTTTGCTTTGAACAGTGAGCACAGAATTTTTTTCAATTTTTGCCCCATTCAAATCAACTATTCTTTTCTTGCGCAGCCCCTGCGTTCTTAAAATATTCTCGCCCTGCATTTCTCTATAACTGCGATAGCTTTTTAAATACGATATGCGTTTGATTGCGTCATTAAAATTGGCTGCAGAAAAGATGAAATTTAAAAAATCATAACTGCTTCTGTTCTTGTACGCATAGATCATGCTTTTGGCATACTCTTGCTTTAGTGTATCTAACAATCGATCATAATGCCTGATGTCTTTAGATATTAAATACATGTTGTCATCAAGCCTATTGAGATCTTTGTTGATATTATCAATTACCCTATCCTGAAGATTTACTTTGTTGAGGATTAATTTGTACTGGAGTAAATTCTCTTTTGTAACAGTTTTATTCTTATTCAATAGAGCTTCAGTTTCTTCAATTTCCTTTCTTAGTTGCGCTCTTTGTTTTTCCAACTCTTCTCTAGTTTGAGGCTGAGCTTGAGTAAACAATGCTAATAATAGAAACAAGAAAGTGGAGAAAATGAATTTGATCATGTATTGAATTTATCGGATTTGGCAAAAATACAATCCTCTGTAAATAAAACAATAGAATTTATCTCTTTGCAAAGAACGATTATTTACGCTTATAATTTTTAGGTATAGTTAAGGCAACCGATAATTCTTTGTTAAACTCATATTGTTTATACGATAGCCTAATGTCAATTTTATTTTTTTCTGAAGCAAGAATTTGTCTAGAGGTAGAAAAAAAGATTCCATTTTTATTCTCATAATCACTGTAGGTAATATCAGCCGTTCGGCTCCTTGCTACATCTACATCATCCATTTTACTATGTAACATAATTTTATTGTCATTAGACAATGTAAATAGATTTTTAAAAAACGGATCTACGGTAGACAATAAAATATATTCCTCCTTTTTTCTATACGAATTAACACTGTCAGAATAAAAAATAGGATTCCCTATAATTAAATCTTGTAAAGTATTGTAATCAAAGGGGATCTGCGTTACTTCTTGTAAATAATCCAAGGAACGATATTTTACCTCTTTGTCTTGCTTATTGATAAGTATGATATTGTTTTTGGTTATAAGCACTCTGTATACTTCAATATTTAAAAAAGTAGCAGTCAAAGACATCCAGATAGCGCTGTCCTTAATAATTCTAACAACGCCTGTTATATCAGGATTTTTTCCTTTACTATCAGATGATTCCACTTTTATTTTTGCTGAAAAAGTTTTAAAATCTATATGGTGGGATTTAAATTGAGTAAAAGTTTCAGTGAGCGATTTAATAGAATCCTCGATACTTTGTTTTTCCTGAGAAATTTTATCTTTTGCTGATATAGCCTTATTCAAATGCTTAGTAGTTCTACAACTTAAAAGCGTAAGGGCTGTAATAATACCAATTGCTATAAAAATATTTTTCATGATGTTTTTTATACTATTGTTATACGCCAGTATGGCCAAATCCACCTTCCCCTCTTTCTGTGTCATTTAATTGCTGCACCACTTGCAAATGCGCTTTTTCCGTTTTTGCCAAAATCAATTGTGCAATTCGATCGTTGTTTTGTATGACTTGAGTTTGATCACTCAAGTTTATTAACAGTACTTTTATTTCTCCTCTATAATCGCTGTCAATGGTTCCAGGTGTATTCAAACAAGTAATCCCTTGTTTCAATGCAATACCACTTCGAGGCCTTATTTGAATTTCATAATGAGGAGGAATTTCTACAAAGAGACCCGTAGGAATTAGCTTCCTTTCTAATGGCTGTAAACTCACAGGCTCCAAAACAAATGCACGAATATCCATTCCTGCGGCACCTTCCGTAGCATAAGACGGAATTGGATTAGAGGAGGCATTTATAATTTTTACAATCACTTCTTCCTGCATGAATAAGGTTTTAGTCTAATTTTTTTAATAGCACGGTAGCATACGCCACTAGGCCTTCTTCCCTTCCAGCAAATCCCATTTTTTCAGTTGTGGTTGCTTTGATAGAAATATCGGTAAGTTGAATAGATAAAATATTAGCAATCGCTAGTTGCATCTGTGATACAAAAGGAGCAATTTTGGGCGCTTCCAAACACAAAGTGCTATCAATATTTACCACTCCGTACCCTTTTTGTTTGATTAAATCTGATGTTTTTTGCAGTAAGATTTTACTGTCAATATTTTTATATGCCTCATTGGTATCTGGAAAATGAAATCCGATATCCCCTAAACACAAAGCCCCCAACATCGCATCACAAATAGCATGCAACAATACGTCTGCATCACTATGACCCAGAGATCCTTTGTGATGCGGTATTTGAACGCCCCCAATCCACAACTCTCTTCCTGCTGCCAGTTGATGAAAATCTACTCCGGAACCAATTCTGTAAGACATAATTGATATTACTTTTATAGTACAAAAATAAAAAAGCGTTTCCGGTTAAAGAAACGCTTTTAAATATTATTGATGAAATTTATTTTTGATCCATATCGTACATCAAAGTAAAACGCATGGTGTTTGAAAGTGGATTGCGATTGATGCCTGCGCCAGAAGGAAGCAAATAAGAGAAATTTAATCCAAACATATTATACTTCAATCCTGCTCCTAAAGTCAAATATCTACGATCGCCCTTTAATTTGTTTTCATAAAAATAACCTGCTCTGAAAGCAAATTGATTTTTATACCAGTATTCCGCACCAGCTGAAACAGTGACTTCTTTTAAGTCATCTCCATCAGCCAAAGAGCTGAACCAGCTAGCTACTACTCCCTGAGTTCTATATTCATTTAATGCGGCAGCAGCCGTATCAGTAGGCGGTGTTGGTACTAATAATTTATTTAAATCCATTGCAAACGTAATCTTGTTGTCTGCATCAAATACTTTATTGTAAACAGCCCCTAAACCCAAGTTTGCAGGAATATAATCTTTTTGAGAAGCATCGCTCGTGTAAGAGATTTTAGAACCCAAGTTGCTTAAGGTTGCACCAAAATCAATTCCATTACCATCTGCTTTGGTGTTTTTGTAGAAGAAATGAACGTCTCCCGCAACAGAAGTTGCTTTTTTATAACTAACCCCATTTACAGTACCTCCAGCCAAATCAGAACTGATATAACGAAGTGCTACACCTAAGCCCATTTTGCTAGATAATTTTCTTGAATACCCTGCATCAAAAGCATATTCACGAGGGCGAAATTGATTTAATGGAGATCCCGAATTATCAGTAAACTGAATATTGCCCAAACTAAAATATCTCAATCCTGCATGAATTGCTTGATCATCATCTAGTTTGTAATACCCTGCAAGGTTTAATAAATACACATCATTTAATTTTAAATCGCTCAACCAGGGAGTATAAGAAGCTGCAAAGCTCATACTATTCGTTGCGAATGGAATTTTACCTGCATTCCAAAATCCTGCGTATGCATCAGCTGAAGTTGCAATCCCTGCATCACCCATACCCGCGCTTCTAGCATCAGGAGAAATACGTAAAAAAGGCACAGCCGTTGTAACAACATTGATGTTGCTCGTTGAAGCTGTTTGTGCATTGGCAATGGTAATAAAACCACCCAATAACATAAATAGAGTTGTAAATTTTAGTGTTACTTGTTTCATGCGTTTGGTTATCTTGGTTAAGTAGAGTTACTCTATAAGCGTTTATTCTTGTTTCTTAATGAGTTGTAAAATTAAACGAATTTAATCAATACTCAATGAATTTGTAATTTCTTGTTAAAATATTAGAAAAAAACGTCATTTAATTCATCGTTTTATAGAAAATAATGACCCTCCATTCGACTCACTTAAAACGTCAAAATACAGCAAAATATTGCCTTGCAATGGAATATGATTTTAATTTTTCATAGAAAAGGGATATTCCCTAGCAACTGCCCTAGTTTTAAAAAAAATTAGTTTCCTTCTTTTTTTATAACAAAAGCCTAAAATTGCTTTTCCTTAAGTGAAAGTTATTTATATTCGCGTTTATTGTAACGTAATAGATTACAGTACGATATAAACCTTTTAGTCAAATAATTTGCAAAACGAATACACATGCAAAAATTACTCTCTGGCAAAAACATTTTAATTGTAGTAGCCGCAGCATTAACTCTTAGCTCTTGTAACAAAGGAGGATCTGGAGGAAAGAAAGCCAAGTCTAGTGTAACAGGCTGGAATTATGATGATAAAAATATGGGTAATTTCCATGTTACGAAGATGAAGTATCCAAAAGCAGGACCTGGTCTTGTATTTGTGCAAGGTGGCTCTTTTGTAATGGGGGCTAAAGAAGAAGATGTAATGGGCGACTGGAATAACATTCCACGCAAGGTTACTGTTCCTTCTTTCTTTATTGACGAAACAGAAGTTGCAAACGTTCATTATAGAGAGTATCTATACTGGCTTGAAAATACTTTTAGCGGAGATACTGCTATCATGAATAAATGTCTACCAGACACATTGGTTTGGAGAGAAGAATTGGCTTACAATGAACCTTACGTTGAATACTATTTTAGGTATCCTTCTTATAACTATTACCCAGTAGTAGGTGTGAGCTGGCAGCAAGCACATGATTTCTGTATCTGGAGAACAGATCGTGTAAATGAACTTAATTTATTGAAAAAAGGTTACTTGAAAAAAGATGCTCCTAAAAAAGAAATGAAAGGTTCAGGATCAAGCGGATCTTTTAATACTGAAACTTATTTAATGAATCCTGATATGATTCAAAACAGAAATAAGCCTAAGAAATCTGATTTAAAAGATATCAATAACAAACCTAGAGGAGTTGTGAAAATTGAAGACGGCATCATGAATATGAGCTATCGTCTTCCAACAGAAGCAGAATGGGAATATGCAGCTTATGGCTTGCTTAATCAAAATCCTGCTCCTCGTACAAAAGAGAGTAAAAGCGGAGAGGAACTTCGTTCTAACCAACAAATTTATAGCTGGAGCAAAAATCCTAGTGGCTTAAGAGACAATCGTCGTGGTACTTTCCAAGGGAAATTCCTGGCTAACTTTAAGCGTGGAAGTGGTGATAACATGGGGGTTGCAGGCGGTTTGAATGATCGTGCAGCTATTCCTGGAAACATCACAGCTTTTTATCCAAATGCATTTGGCCTTTACAACATGTCGGGTAACGTAAGTGAGTGGGTTGCGGATGTATACAGAGCATTAACTCCTACAGACGGACAAGACTTCAATTATTTCAGAGGAAATAAATTTCAAAAATATTACAAGAACAGCAGTGGAGAATACGAAAGAGATAGCATGGGTCATTTAAAGAAAGTAGACATTTCTGATGAAGAAGTGAAAAACAGAACAAATTATCAACGCAACAACGTCATTAATTATCTTGATGGAGATTCTATTAGTGGAGCAGTGTATGCTTATGGTGAATCAACCCTAATCAATGATAAATCAAGAGTAGTAAAAGGTGGAAGCTGGAATGACAGAGCTTATTGGTTGTCTCCAGGATCACGCCGTTTTTTACAAGAAGATCAATCTACTAGTACGATTGGTTTCCGTTGTGCTCAAACTTACCTTGGCGCACCAGAAGGACCAGGATTTAAAGAAGGAAATATCTTCGCAAAAGCAAAATCTAGTAAAGGAAGAAAAAAGAAATAATTCGTTCTATATAAATAAAAAAGCCTCCAATTACTGGAGGCTTTTTTATGAAATTTAATTAGACTAGCAGTTCGCAAAAAGATTGAATTTAAAATTGAATAGGTGTTATTTTTGTTGCCATGGATATAAATCAATTATATACAATTTATACGCTTCATCCCTCTGTCCAAACAGACACGAGGAAACTAATGCCCGGGGATTTATTCTTTGCCCTAAAAGGACCAAGCTTTAACGGAAATGAGTATTCGAAGAAAGCATTAGAAATGGGTGCATCCTATTGCATTGTTGATGAACAGATTGGTGTGCACAATGACAAAACCATATTGGTTACCGATGCATTAGAGACGCTGCAACAACTTGCCAAAAAACATCGAGAACAATTTACCATCCCTTTTATTGCAGTAACAGGCAGCAATGGGAAAACGACTACAAAAGAATTGATTCATTCGGTTTTGTCCACTACCTACAAAACCTATACGACGGAAGGGAATCTAAACAATCATATTGGCGTGCCGCTGACCATTTTAAAAATAAAACGAGATGCTGAAATAGCCATCATTGAAATGGGCGCCAATCACCAAAAAGAAATAGCCTCCTATTGCGCTTATACAAAGCCTACTCATGGGCTTATTACCAATTGCGGCAAGGCTCACTTAGAAGGATTCGGCGGAGAAGAAGGTGTAAAAAAAGGGAAAGGTGAATTGTTTGATTATTTGAGAGAACACCATGGTACTGCATTTGTATATTGGGATTACGATTATCTAAGAAATATGTCAGTAGGCATCAATCAAATAAAATACGGCACCAACCCAGCAGAAGTCGACATTGCGGGGGATGTAGAAAATGACAGCGAACTACTTAAAGTAAAGATTACAAAAGGAACAGATATACAAACTATTCAAACAAATTTAGTAGGCGGGTACAATCTTCACAATGTATTGGCGGCAGTATGTATTGGAAAAACATTCAAGGTTTCAGAAGAAAAAATAAAAATGGCACTCGAGGAATATTTTCCCTCAAATAGCAGATCTCAATTAATTCATGTTAATAATAATAGCATCATTCTAGATGCATACAATGCCAATCCTAGCAGCATGAAAGTAGCTATTGAGAATTTTGCAAACATGCCTGGTAAAGACAAGGTATTGATGTTGGGAGGGATGATGGAACTGGGAAATGACACGACATTGGAACATGCAAATCTTATTAAATTAATTGATCAATATAATTGGCTATACGTAGTACTAGTGGGCGATTATTTTAAAGATATTGCGAATAATTATATGCACTTTAATACCTCCTCAGAAGCCAAGGACTGGTTTAAAAAGACACCATTAAGCAATGTGCAAGTACTAATCAAAGGATCCAGAAGCTTTCAAATGGAGAAGGTGGTGGATTGATTTTTAAATACCCACAATAGCGCGTACATTTGTGACCCTTAAAACAACCGGGAGAGTTGTCCGAGTGGCTGAAGGAGCACGCTTGGAAAGCGTGTATATGGGAAACTGTATCGAGGGTTCGAATCCCTCACTCTCCGCTGAATGAATCAAATCAGGTTCCGCAATAGCGGAACTTTTTGTTTTCCGTAAAGACCAAAAAGCTTGCTTTGAAGGGATTGAAGGAAAATAAAAATAAGAGAAGCAACTGATTTGATTTTGACTTCCGGATAATCGGGAATCATAAAATACCCCCCCCACTCTCCGCCAAAATTTTGCAAAACCGCCATCTCGTGGGTTTTGCTACGAGCCACAACGATCCAAGTTTGCTTGAATGGGTTAATAATTGAGCCTGAAATTAAAAAAAAAGGAGATTGTCAATAATAAAAGATAAAACTATCTTTAATTTAAAATATTTTATATATTTGCTAATCTAAATCATTCTTTTATGTTTTCTAAGTCATGTGAATATGCTATCAAAGCGATGATTTTTGTAGCTCAAAAATCAAAAGATGACAATCGTGTAGGAATCAAGGCGATTGCAAAAGGAACAGATGCTCCCGAGCATTTTATGGCTAAGATTATGCAGGATTTAAGCAGAAGAAAGTTGATTCACTCAGTAAAGGGGCCTAATGGAGGGTTTTATATGGATAAGGCTGATCTTAAAACATCCATTGCTAGTATTGTTAAAGCAATTGATGGAGAAGTTATTTATACAGATTGCGTATTAGGATTAAAAGTGTGTTCTGAAAAAAATCCATGCCCTGTGCATTTTGAATTCAAGGAGATTAAAAAGAACTTGATAAAAATGATCGAAAACAATACCATCGCTGATTTTAATGATAAGTTAGATTCAGGTAAGTTCTTCCTTAAGAATAAATAAAAAATTTATCAAATTAGAAGATATTAAGGTATTAATATAAATATTTAATTAGCACTAAGAAATTTTAACTGATTGGGTTGTTATGAAAACCAAGCGAAACTGTTATCATTGCGGCGACATTTGTACAGAAATAATTTCATCTGAGGAAAAGTTTTTCTGTTGCAACGGCTGTAAACAAGTGTTTCTTTTATTGAGCGAAAACAATCTTTGCAACTATTACCAGCTCGATACTACTCCCAGCATAAAAGCTAGAGGAAAGTTTGTTGGAGACCGATTTGCCTATCTCGATGATGAAAGCGTAATAGCTAAATTATCATTATTCAATAGTGATAAACTGATAAACATTCGATTTTCGCTCCCACAAATACATTGCTCATCTTGCATTTTTCTACTAGAAAAATTACATCAAATAGAGCCTGGGATTATTCAATCTCGTGTGAATTTTCAACAGAAAGATATTTTTATTTCATTTAATCCAACTATCATCAGCCTAAGAAAAGTAGTTGAATTGCTCTCTTTTATTGGATATGAGCCAGCAATTATGCTTCAGGACTCTATCCAAAACTCTGTGAAAAAAGTGAACAGGAGGCAAGTTATTCAAATTGGAGTAGCAGGTTTTTGTTTTAGTAATATTATGATGCTGAGTTTTCCTGAATATTTTTCAGGAGGAAATTTAGAACAGGTAGCATTGCAAAAAACTTTTAGCTGGATGATACTGGCTCTTTCTTTGCCGGTATTGTTTTATAGTGCTTCTACAATTTTCTCGAGCGCGTTCAAGGGGCTGAGACAAAAAGATCTCAATATTGATGTGCCAATTGCGTTAGCCATTATAATTACTTTTTTAAGGAGTTATTACGAAATCATCATGGGCATCGGGCCAGGATATTTAGATTCAGGAACAGGAATTATATTTTTCATACTAATTGGCAGATGGTTCCAAAACAAAACATTTGATGCATTGTCATTTGACAGGCAATATCAATCTTATTTCCCCCTTGGTGTAACCATACAAAAAAATGGAATTGAAAAAAGCATTCCTATTACAAAGCTTGCAATCAATGATATTATTGTTGTTAGAAACAATGATATGATTCCAGCAGACGCAATGCTTATAAGTGGCAAGGCAAGTATAGATTATAGTTTTGTAAATGGTGAAAATGCTACCCAAGAAAAATTTCCTGGAGAGTTGATTTATGCTGGAGGTAAACAAAGAGGAGCATTGATTACGCTGAAGGCATTAAAATCTTCTTCCCAAAGCTATATAACAGAATTGTGGAACAATGCCATTTTTGATAAAAACAAAGTAACTGCAGATTCTTTTATTCATCCATGGAGCAGGTATTTTACCGCTACACTTTTAACAATTGCCTCATTGGCATCTATTTACTGGCTTTGGGCAGACAGCTCAAAGGTACTACCCGTATTAACTTCTGTGTTAATAGTGGCATGCCCTTGCTCATTATTGCTGTCATCCACATTTACATTTGGAAATATGCTTCGAATTATTGGCAGAAATAAACTTTTTCTTAAAAATGCTTCAGTCATAGAGTCATTGGCTAATATCAATCACATTGTTTTTGATAAAACAGGCACAATTACAGGACAGGAAACGGCTGTTATTAACTATGTGGGCATTGAACTAACACCCCATGAAAACTCATTAATAAAATCAACTACAGCTAATTCCTCACACTTAATGAGTCAATCTTTAAACCAGTTTATGGTTGATGAAAGCGGAATGCTTACTAGCAATTTTGTAGAATACAATGAGCAGCAAGGGAAAGGAATTCATGCAAAGACTCCCGATATGGAAATTATATTAGGTAATAGAAGCTTTGCGAATGCCGACAATTTGAATGAGGATGTAAAAAATTCAGAGGTCCATGTAAAAATCAATGATCGATATAAAGGATATTTCGAATTAAAGCATCCCTATCGAGAAGGCATAGAGGAAATGATTGCTGCTGTTAACAAAAAATTCACCTTACATGTACTGTCTGGCGACAATAATGCCGAAAAGGCCAAACTGCAGCAATTATTTGAAAATAATACTAACATTATTTTTTCAGTATCACCCCAGCAAAAACTTGACTATGTAAAAATATTACAACAAAATGGCGGACGCGTTTTAATGATAGGAGACGGATTGAATGATGCAGGCGCATTGATGCAGGCTAATGTAGGCATTGCTGTTAGCGAAAACAAAGCCAATTTTTCACCTGCTTGCGATGGCATAATAGATGGTAGCGCAGTAAAAGATCTCGCATCCATAATTAATTATGCTCAATGGGGAAAGCGAATTGTATCCTTTGGATTTGTATTGTCAATCTTGTACAATTTCATAGGCATTTCTTATGCGGTTCAGGGAAAATTAGCTCCAGTTGTAGCCGCTATATTAATGCCTATAAGTAGCATTAGTATAGTACTGGTAGCCCTATTGGGGTCTACTATGATTGCTAAAAAAGTGGATTTGATTTGAGCGTAACAAAGGTCATTTTAAAATATGATGATTGTTATACGGATCTACTAAGATTAAAAATATTTTGTAACAACTTGAATAAAATTACATGAGTGCATTATTTATACTTCTTGGGTGTAGCATTTTTATTGCTGCCAGTTTCCTTGTAGCATTCATTTGGAGCGTTAGTAATGGGCAATATGATGATGATTATACTCCCTCTATTAGAATTCTATTTGATGACAATGCCCCTATTGATTTGATCGAAAAAAATATACCAAACAAAAATATATCAAACAAAAAACCAATAACAAATGCAAATTGAAAAATTCTATTACGATAACAAAATCGTTAAAAACTTTACCTATGCAACTATTTTATGGGGTGCAGTGGGTATGCTCGTAGGCCTATGGATTGCCCTACAGCTAGTGTTCCCTTCATTAAACATTACTGAATATGGATCATTTGGCCGATTGAGGCCATTGCATACCAATGCAGTGATTTTTGCTTTTGTAGGTAATGGAATCTTTATGGGTGTTTACTACTCCTTACAACGCTTATGCAAAGCGAGAATGTTTAGTGATACACTTAGTAAAATTCATTTTTGGGGATGGCAATTAATCATTGTTGCTGCCGCTATCACTTTGCCATTAGGAATAACAGCCGGCAAGGAATATGCTGAACTAGAATGGCCAATTGATATTGCCATTACATTAATTTGGGTTGTTTTCGGATGGAATATGTTTGGGACCATCATAAAAAGAAGAGAAAAGCATTTATACGTGGCTGTTTGGTTTTATATTGCCACATTCGTAACGGTAGCAGTTTTACATATTGTTAACTCATTTGAACTTCCTGTCACCTTATTTAAAAGTTATTCATGGTATGCAGGAGTGCAAGATGCACTGGTTCAATGGTGGTATGGCCATAATGCCGTGGCATTCTTTTTAACTACTCCCTACCTTGGATTGATGTATTACTTTTTGCCAAAAGCAGCAAACAGACCAGTCTATTCATATCGGTTATCAATTATACATTTTTGGGCTTTAATATTTTTATACATCTGGGCTGGCCCACATCATCTTTTATATACCGCATTGCCAAATTGGGCTCAGTCTCTGGGAGTGGTTTTCTCCTTTATGCTAATTTTTCCAAGTTGGGGAGGAATGATCAATGGATTGCTAACATTAAGAGGTGCATGGGATAGAGTAAGAGATGATATTATTCTGAAGTTTATGGTAGTAGCCGTTACAGCTTATGGCATGGCTACATTTGAAGGACCAATGCTTTCCCTTAAAAATGTAAATGCAATCAGTCATTTTACAGATTGGATTATTGCTCACGTACATGTTGGAGCATTGGGTTGGAATGGCATGCTAACATTTGGGGTGATTTATTGGTTGGTTCCAAGAATATTTGGCACTACATTATATTCTAAAAAATTAGCTAACAATCATTTTTGGTTAGGAACATTGGGAATAATATTTTATGCTGTTCCAATGTATTGGGCTGGTTTTACACAAAGCAGTATGTGGAAGCAGTTTACCCAAAGTGGCCAACTTAAGTATTCATTTCTTGAAACTGTTACTTATTTAAAACCGTTTTATG
>CANJJU010000022.1 GCA_947474815.1 Chitinophagaceae bacterium
ATAATACCCTTGAAATTGTGTTGCACTCGACACCACTATATCTCCTTGATCATTCACAGCCGCTGCATTGGTGGTATATCCTCCAGGCAATCCTTGAACATTGCCCTTAAAGGTAGCTATCCGAGATTTGATGTCAACAACAAAAACGTTGTGATTTGCTGAAATGACATAGAGCTTGCCAAAAGCATCTGCAATCATATCTCCACCCCAACTGCTACATTTATTATGAATCGAATTGCCTTCGTTTTTATCCGCGTCAATCAAATTACCCAATTCTGTGATAACAGGCAATCTGCCCGTGGTAAATTTATAGAAATGATTACCATCGTTACTAAGCGCATATCCATTCCCGTCAGCTCCAATAACCATGCGCGAAATACTATTGGCCTCATCGGTAGGATTGGCTGATTTTAAAATATCCGATTGCAATACATAAAATTGAGGCACCGTATTTTTAACGTTCAAATCAATCCAACGCAACTCGCCAATTTTCATTGGAGTAAAGAAAAGCCGATTGCTTCTTTTGTCATACGCAGCTGCCGCAACAAAAGTATTGGTAGGATAATCGGCATCAGTTAAAATATCCTTATTAACAAAAGCATCCTGCGTAATTGTTTTTTTTGTATTTACGTTCGTGATGGAAAAACTAGGCGTATTTCTATCAAAAATCGTTTTGATTATTTGACCATTGGACAAATCTACTTGGCGAATATTCATCCAAATAAAATCATTGTTGCCATTCCCTGTGATAGAAAAGGTTTTTTTATCTTGCTGGGCTGAGACAGAAAACGAGCAGGCAATAAGTGTACAGGTAACAATAAATTTGTGGTTCATAAGTGACAATTTTACTTAATTATTCAATTGAAGAAACTTACATATTACAACCCGAATGTACTAAATATTAGCGGAGATTCCAATAGCTTTTTCTTTTGTCATGTCCTGCTTTTTCTCCGTCATATAATTTCAAAATAAGCCAATCAGCAACATGATTCTTATCATAAAAACCAATATTGCTATTGGTGATACTTAATCAACCCTTCCATAGGGCTTTTCAATACTTTTCCTAGTTGTAATTCATAAGAATTGCACAAGTCTTTTAATACATCCCTAAACCCATAGGCGATGCTGCCCACGAAATTAATTGGCATAGTCCAGCTTTCCCGATACTTATAGATGTGATTAAAGAAAAAGTCATTCAACCCATCTTCAATGATATTTTCTACCATAAAATGGCCCCTGTTTTCTACTAAGAACTGAGCAAAACTTGCGAGATATCGATTGGGCAAGGGCTTTTTATACACAGCGTCGAGAATTTCGGTAACACTTGTCTTATATTTTGAATTAAATCGTTCCATCAATTCGGAATCGAAGGTGTTATATAAATAATATTGCAGCACTTTTCGTCCTAAGTAGGTTCCACTTCCCTCGTCACCCAATACATACCCGAGTCCGGGACTGTTTTTAATGATTTTCTTTCCATTATAAAAACAAGAATTCGAGCCTGTCCCCAATATACAAGCGATTCCTTTTGAATGACCGCACAAAGCCTTTGCAGCCCCTGCTAAATCATGATCTACTGTTATCTTCGCTTTAGGGAAAACGGCTTTGATAGACTGTCTAATCATTTTCACATTCGCCGGATTACTACACCCTGTTCCATAAAAGAAAATTTCAGTTGGAATACTTTTTTTAAGTTTTGGCAGTAACTCTTTTACTAAAATAGCCTGCACTTGAGTGCTATCAAGAAAATAAGGGCTTATTCCTTGTGTACTCACATTGATCTTTTTTTTGCCCTGAAGTAAAGTCCACGCTGTTTTCGTAGACCCGCTATCAGCAATTAACTTAATAGACATTGTTTGGTTTTTATTTCGGGATCAAGTTAAAACATTCACATGAAACAGTTACAAAAAATAAAAGGTTGGAAACAAAAATTTAACTTCGCCTACACTAATCAACTTTTACAAGAATCGATTGGTCAAAATTTACATACAATGGATAAGAAGAAATTACAAATTTGGATGCCCCTTTTACTGAGTCTTTCTATGATTGGCGGGATTTTTATTGGATTCAAGATGCACGACAGCATTCCAGGGAATGATTTTTTTTATCTTGAAAAGCGCAGAACACTTCAGGAAGTACTTGACCTCATTCAAAATAAGTATGTTGACAAAATAGACACGGATGCGCTTACTGACACCGCTATTTACTCAATACTCAATCACCTTGATCCGCATTCTGTATTTATTCCTGCTAATGAATTGGAAGCAATAAACGAAGACATGCAAGGAAGTTTTTTTGGTGTAGGAATTGAGTTCGAAATATTCGACGATACATTGAATGTAATGTCTGTCATTAAAGACGGGCCAGGATTTAAGGCCGGAGTCAAAACAGGTGATAAATTTATACATGCAAATGGATTGAAAATCGCTGGAGCCAACATGAGTTCAGATTCTATCAGAAGTATCCTAAGAGGCAACAGGGGCAGCCTGTTGAAGGTGGAAATACTCAGAGCTGATAAAAAAGTCACTTTGTCAATAGCAAGAGACATGGTTTCTGTGAACAGTATTGACGCAGCCTATATGATTAATAAAGAAATCGGATACATCAAGCTTAATAAATTTTCTACTCAAACTTATAGAGAGTTTATGATAGCATTGGAAGACTTAAAAAAACAAGGACTAAAAAAATTAATCTTCGACCTTAGGGGAAATGGCGGCGGCGTATTAGATGAAGCCGTTGAGATAGCAGACGAATTTCTTGAAGGAGATAAATTGATTACTTATACCGAAGGCTTACATATGCCCAAAAAAGAATACCGCTGCAGAAGAGAGGGGCAATTTGAAAAAGGCAGCCTCATTGTGTTGTGTGATGAAGGAAGCGCAAGCGCTAGCGAAGTATTGATGGGTGCATTACAAGATTGGGAAAGAGCGACCATCATTGGTCGCACAAGTTTTGGCAAAGGATTGGTACAAGAACAATATGACCTAAGCGATCATAGTGCCATAAGACTTACCATTGCTAGATACTACACTCCTTCCGGTAGAAGCATTCAACGCTCCTACTCCAAAGGGGAAAATGCATACTATGAAGAAATTGCGCAACGGTATACTAACGGTCAATCAACCAATCAGGATTCTACCAAACATGATTCATCGAAAGTATTTGTAACCTCTTCCGGCAAAAAAGTATATGGCGGTGGAGGCATCAATCCTGATTATTTTATTCCTTTAGACACCAGTCTATTCAACGAATCTACTGCTACCATTTTTTCTAAAGGAACCGTAAGTCATTTCGCCTATCAATATATGCAGCGCAATGCTTCTCTGAGTCAACAATATAAAAGTGCGCGTGAATTTGCTTACAGCTTTACTTTAAATGATCCATCTTGGAAGCAATTCGAACAAGATGCGATGAAAGACTCAATCAAGCTTAGTAAAATAACCCCAATAGAAAAAACATATATTTTAAATTCAATGAAGGCATCCATCGCCCGACATATATGGGGAAATTCAGCTTATTTTGAATCATACAATACGAATGATCTTTTTATTAAAAAAGCCTTGGAGATTTTAGGAATCAAATAAACTAGAACCGATTGGTTCTTTTGAAAAAATAATAAAACGGAATTCCTGTCAACATCAAACAAACGCCAAACATTGTTTGCTTTGGCTGTTCAATACAAGTGTTTACCAACAATGCCAATGAAAAGACAATAAACAGCATTGGCACCACGGGGTAACCAATTAAGCGGGCACTAATCTTTCCTTTTCTTTTCATCTGAATCAAGCCTATCGCAAGCAAGGCATAAAATAAAAATCCAGCAAACACAATGATATCAGTGAGCATATCAAAAGTGCCACTAAAAACGAGTATACAGCTAATAACCATTGAAATTATCAACGACACATGAGGGGTATTGAATCGAGGATGAGTATTGGCGGCTTGCTTAAAGAAAAATCCATCCTGTGCCATTTTGTAATACAAACGAGCATAGGTTATAATCAATCCATTCAATGCGCCAAATGTACTTAACAGAATAAGAACAGAAATAAATATAGAACCATTTTTACCCAGTATTGTTGCCGCCACAACACTCGCTGCAATGTCGTTTTCACTCAATGCTCCCATTTTATTTAAGGGCAACACTTTCATAAAGGCAACATTCACCAACACGTATAACAGCATCACAATTGATACTCCTGCAATAATGGCTACGGGAACATTCTTCTTGGGATCTTTGATTTCTCCCGATACAAAAGAAACATTCAACCAACCATCATATGCCCAAAAAGCACTTAACATCGCCGCGAAAAATGCCCCTATAAAACCTGCTCCTGTTTGAAATACATGATGCGATTCAATTTCGTGTACACTACTCCGTGAATCATAAAAAAAGAATCCAAGGATTATCAACAATACAATGCCTCCTATTTTCAAATAGGTAACTGCATTGTTTAAAGCTGCTCCTTTTTTGGTGCCTCTATAATTAATCCATGTTAGCAGTATTATCATACCACAAGCAAGGATTTTAATGCCTGAATTTGAAAAAGGGAAAATAAATCCCCCTAAATTAATGTCTTTCAAGTTTGCCAAAGGATCCGCAATGGGAATCAATGCATTAAAAGATTGAGTGAAAATAAAAGCAATGGCCGCAATGGATGCGCTACCAATGATGGTAAAACTTGCCCAGCCAAAAAGAAAAGCAGTGAAGTTTCCAAAAATAATACGAAGATATTCATACTCGCCGCCGGATTCTGTTGTTAAGTCGGCTAACCCAGAAATCGTAAAAGCGCCTAACATAGTAACAATACCTGCAAGAATCCAAGCGCCCAAAATATCTATTTCGCTTAGTCCCGATGCTGCCATGGGGGCAATCTTTTTAAATATGCCCGACCCAATCATAATACCCGCTACCAGCATGATGCCGCTCGTTAATCCCAATACCCTTTTGAGAGAAGTTTGAGGCTTGTTTATGGGAGGAAGTTTATTTTTAAGCATGCTCATATTCAACTATAAAGATTTAAGAAGACGACCACGTCCTATTAAATAACATTGAAACAAAACGAATATAATAAGTATTATATGATTATTGATTAAACGGCCTATTTTTTCAGCAAGTAATAAGGACTTAAAATAGCATTATTAAAAAACGTGGCACATGCTAAAATTATTACCTTTGGCGAAAATCAAATTCATATGTGGTCAAATAGCATTTTAGACGCAATCGGAAATACTCCATTAATCAAGTTGAACAAGATTACCAAAGATCTTCCTTGTACCATACTTGCCAAAGTTGAATACTTCAATCCAGGAAACTCTATCAAAGATAGAATGGCATTGAAAATGCTAGAAGTAGCTGAAAAAGAAGGAAAGATAAAACCAGGTGGTACCATTATAGAAGGCACCAGTGGAAATACAGGAATGGGATTGGCTCTTGCTGCTTGCGTAAAAGGTTATCATTGCATTTTTACTACTACAGATAAACAATCCAAAGAAAAGGCAGATATACTAAAAGCCGTTGGCGCAGAAGTCATCGTATGCCCCACGAATGTAGAACCCGAAGATCCCCGCTCTTATTACTCTGTGTCTAAAAGATTGGCTACAGAAATTCCTAACTCTTGGTATGTTAATCAATACGACAATTTAGCCAACAGGCAAGCGCATTACGAGCAAACAGGCCCTGAAATTTGGGAGCAAACTGAAGGTAAAGTAACCCATCTTGTAGTGGCTACTGGTACAGGAGGTACCATTGTAGGAACGGGGAAGTATTTGAAAGAAAAAAATCCCAACATAAAAGTATGGGCGATTGATAGCTACGGCTCTTTGCTTAAGAAATATTTTGAAACCGGCGAACTAGATCAAAATGAAGTATACCCATATATAAGTGAAGGATTTGGAGAAGACTTTGTTCCACAGAATTACGACATGTCTGTTATCGACGAGTTCACTAAAGTAACAGACAAAGATGGTGCCGTTATGACAAGACGCATTGCAAAGGAAGAGGGAATGTTTTGTGGATACAGTGCAGGTAGTTGTTTACAAGGTATGTTTCAATTAAAAGACCAGCTTAAAAAAGACGATGTAGTGGTTTGTATTTTTCACGACCATGGAAGTAGATATGTGGGAAAAGTGTACAATGACGAATGGATGCTTGAAAGAGGCTTCTTAGATGTTAAAACATTTAAAGACATTATCAGCGCAAGAAAAAGTCAAAAATTAGTAAGCCTTACTCCCGACCAAACCATTCTTGATGCTATTGAATTGATGAAAAAATATGAGATTGAAAATATCCCTGTATTTGAAAACGGATTAAACATTGGAGCTATTTCAGAAAGTGGATTGTTTGATAAAATGCTACACAACCCCGACATTAAAACAGCTCCTATAAGAACTGCATTAGAAAAAGCTTACCCTGAAGTAAGTTTTGATACTCCTGTAGAACGTTTAAGCAACTTCATCAACAAAGAAAATGGCGCAGTACTAAGCAAAGACGATAGTGGCTTATACCAAATAGTTACTAAATACGATATCATTCAGAGCTTGTCTAAATAAAGACTTTTTTATTTAAAAACGCTACAACCCTTTACAATGCTGCATTTCAATATGCAGCATTGCTATTTATAAGAATGGCCATTGTCTCTACATCGTACTTTTACGTACCATAAATCACGTAGCTCCCCTCTCCCTTTTTTAGTTTAAATACGAATGCGACAGTAATTACTTCATGTCAAAAATAGAGCAGTATTGCTCTTGTACGAGCTTATTATTGAGTGCATCTTTGTGTAAGAAGTTGATTGATAAAACAACTATCAATCAATATCCAAATCCTAGACAACCAATTAGTTCTTTTCAATATCCAAAAAAACCAAATCCAATATCAGTCAACTTCTATTTTTTTTGATAAGTACGTATTAAACCATATTTATCCCAATGAAAACAAACCAATCCGAATCCTGCCTATGCCTTTAAAAGCGATGATGGCAAAAAACCAAGAATATCCCAACCCTATTAAAACCAAAACAAATTACTAGCCTACCCAACAAAAAAAAGGCAACAAGAAACACAAAATCCAGATAAAGTTTTACTAGTAATAGTGAAATCCAATTCTGAAAAGCCAAAAAAAAATTGGTTCCAAAAACTCCTGCTTCGGCGGGAGTTTTTTTTTGTATTATTCCTGCTGTATCTCAAAAAAGAAATATATTATCTTAGCATGAATTAACAACTAGCTGCCAAATGATGCTTACAGAAACATCCCCCTTACCCTTACTCCCAAAAAGAATCATATCGCTTGTTCCCTCGCAGACGGCATTGTTACATCATCTTGGATTAGAGGAAGAAACAATTGGCATCACAAAGTTTTGTGTTCACCCTCCGTCTTGGAAAAAAGACAAACAAATAATTGGAGGAACGAAAACCGTAAACATCGAAAAGATAATTGCTTTAAACCCTGATATTATCATTGCCAATAAAGAAGAAAATGTAAAAGAGCAAATAGAGGAATTGGCTGCAAGGTTTCCAGTATGGGTAACAGATGTAAACAACCTCACAGATGCCTATCAAATGATAAAGGATGTTGGCATTTTAACCAACAGAGAAAAAAAATCTGCTGAGTTAATAGATCAGATTAAGATTGGCTTTCATGAATTAGGCGCAGCATCAAAAAAAATTAATACTTGCTATTTGATTTGGAAAGATCCATATATGACAGTGGGCGGCGACACTTTTATTAGCGATATGATGGAAAAAGCTGGATGTGTAAATGTTTTTTCAACATCAACACGATACCCAGAAATTTCAATCAATCAAATCAAAAAATCTAACTGTGAATTAATTTTACTTTCAAGCGAGCCCTATCCATTTTCAGACAAACATATCGAAGCTTTACAAGCAGAGATTCCTCATATACGCATTCTGCTTGCCGATGGCGAGATGTTTAGCTGGTATGGGAGTCATCTGCTTCAGTCACCCTCCTATTTTAAAAACTTACTTTTTAGCCTCTAATTAATAAAGTTCCTGCTTTAAAAAGCGATCAGTTCCTTATTTTTGCAAGAAATACTTAAACTATGTCTGCTAAAATCATCGAACTACTTGGCAAAGATGCCGACAGCTTACTGAATCATGAGTGTAAAACCATTACAAAAGACCAGATTCATCTGCCGTCTCCAACACATGTTGAAGATATTTGGATAAATAGCAATCGTAGCAATCAAACCTTAAAAAGCTTACAAGGCTTACTTGGCAATGGCCGCCTTGGAGGATCAGGATATGTATCAATTTTGCCTGTAGACCAAGGAATAGAACATAGCGCTGGTGCATCATTTGCCCCTAACCCTACTTATTTTGATCCTGAAAATATTGTAAAACTTGCGATTGAAGGTGGTTGCAATGGTATTGCTTCAACTTTTGGCGTGTTAGGAATTGTCAGCAGAAAATACGCTCATAAAATTCCTATGATGGTTAAAGTCAATCACAATGAATTTTTAAGTATGCCCAACAAATTTGATCAAGTAATGTTTGGCCAAATAAAAGATGCATGGAATATGGGAGCCACATCTGTAGGAGCTACCATTTATTGGGGAAGCCACGAAAGCACTCGTCAATTACAAGAAGTGGCTACTGCTTTTGAAATGGCGCATGAATTAGGAATGGCCACTGTGTTATGGTGCTATACAAGAAACAACGGATTCAAAGTAGACGGCGTTGATTATCATGCATCGGCTGATCTTACCGGGCAAGCCAATCATCTGGGAGTTACTATTCAAGCAGATATCATCAAACAAAAATTACCTACCAACAATGGAGGATACAATGCAACGAAGCATGGTAAAACCTCTCCGTTGGTTTACAGTAAACTCACCACAGATCATCCAATAGATCTTACTAGATACCAAGTAGCAAATTGCTATATGGGTCGTGTAGGATTAATAAATAGTGGTGGAGAAAGTAAAGGCGCTTCTGATTTAGCGGAATCTGTAACTACAGCCGTGATTAATAAGCGCGCAGGAGGAATGGGATTGATTCTGGGTAGAAAAGCTTTTCAAAGACCATTAAAAGAAGGCGTTGAATTGCTAAATGCGATACAAGACGTATATTTAGATCAATCAATTACAATCGCATAAGTACAGCTGTAATTTGTTGTAAAAAATATTTTACAAACCAAACGCAAAATGCTTAACATGATACTAGAAGAAGATTTTGATGCCAGCCTTGCCGGAGAAGGCATCAATGAAGAGCAAGCAAAAAGTAAATGGTTCAAAAGAATTAAAAAAGGAATCCTTACCTCTACGAAAGAGAAAAAGGATGCGCCTGAAGGCCTTTGGGCTAAATGTCCTACTTGTAAATATACCTGTACCATTTCTGAGTTAGGCGATAATAAATTTGTTTGCCCAAAATGCGACCATCATCACCGAATAGGCAGTGAAGAATATTTTGACATTTTATTTGACAACAACGAATACCAAGAGTTGTTTGCTAATATAAAATCGAAAGACATGCTTGGCTTCGTTGATCTTAAGCCATATAAAAAAAGACTCGAAGAGACTTATGCCAAAACAGCTATTCATGATTCAATCACTGTAGCGCACGGCAAAATCAATTCAAATGATCTTGTAATTGCTTGTATGGATTTTGAATTCATCGGAGGAAGCCTTGGTAGTGTAATGGGTGAAAAAATATCTAGAGCATGTGATTATTGTATCCTACATCGCATTCCATTCATGATCATTAATAAAAGTGGCGGAGCAAGGATGATGGAAAGTGCCTTTTCTTTAATGCAACTTGCTAAAACATCCGGCAAACTATCTCAGTTAAGCGATGCTAAAATTCCTTATATCTCCCTTTGCACAGACCCAACTTTTGGAGGCACGACCGCTTCATTTGCCATGTTAGGAGATATTATTTGTGGGGAACCAAATGCCCTCATCGGATTTGCAGGCCCCAGGGTTATCAAAGAAACTATTAAAAGAGATCTTCCTCCTGGCTTTCAACGCAGTGAATTCTTGTTAGAACATGGATTCTTGGATTTCATTGTGAATAGACACGAAATGAAAGAAAAATTAGCTACAGTTCTACAATTATTTAAAGGGTAATTATTTATTTACTCTATTCATTATTAATTAATTATAGATCTTATCTATAATTAAACTTTTCATTCAGAAAGTCATCTAAAAAATTATAATTGAGCCCTATTTTGAATAGGTTGCTTGTTTACATGTTTTCCACATGCATGAAATAAATTTTTAAAAACAAAATATCGACTATACATTCGCAACAGTTTTCATAGGGTACGGATTAAAAACAAACCGGGGTATCTACCCTGGTTTCTTTTTTTATAGCATAAGCCATATTGAATTAATCCATCCCAAACAGTAATTTCAGCCAAACCGCTTCTCAACTAGTTAGTATCTTTACAAAAAACACCTATTGGAATTTCTCAATCGAAAAGCTCATTTTGAATACTTTTTTGAAGCAACTTATATTGCTGGCGTTGTATTGTCGGGCACAGAGGTAAAATCCCTCAGAGCCGGAAAGGTTAGCTTTAATGATAGCTATTGCATTTTTGATAAAGGAGAATTGTATGTTAGGAGCTTGCATATCTCGGAATATTCCTTTGGCACAATGACAAACCATGAGCCATTGCAAGAAAGAAAGTTACTTCTTAATAAAAGAGAATTACACAAATTAGAATCAAAAATTAAAGAAAAAGGATACAGCATCATTCCTGTGAGGATTTTCTTTAGCGAAAAGGGTCTTGCGAAAATTGAAATCGGATTAGGCAAAGGAAAAAAACTTTACGACAAAAGAAATACGATCAAAGAAAGAGAATCAGATAGAGATATCAAGAAGAAGTACGGAATTTAATTAGCATTCGCTTAAACTGATAGGCACATTGATTGCCAATCCCCCATCAGATGTTTCCTTGTATTTGCTATTCATATCTAGTGCAGTATCCCACATGGTTTTAATCACTCCATCTAAACTAACTTTTGCAAAATCAGGTGAACTTTGCATAGCCAATTGACTTGCAGTGATTGCCTTTATAGCACCCATGGTATTCCTTTCTATACAAGGAATTTGAACAAGACCTCCGATTGGATCGCAGGTTAACCCCAAGTGGTGCTCCATCGCGATTTCTGCAGCCATCAAAGATTGTCGTTGCGTTCCACCAAGGCATTCAGTAAGTGCAGCAGCAGCCATGGCGCTACTAACACCTATTTCTGCCTGACAGCCACCCATTGCAGCGGAGATCGTGGCTCCCTTTTTGAAAATACTTCCGATTTCTGAAGCAGTTAATAAAAATTGTATGATTTTATCTTCTGTATTCCCATCACAGAAAATAATATAATATAGCAATACAGCAGGGATAACTCCGGCAGCACCGTTTGTAGGCGCAGTGACTACTCTTCCAAATGAAGCATTCTCCTCATTCACAGCAAGAGCGAAACAGCTTACCCAATCTAAAATGTAATTAAATTGATTGCCTCCTTTTTTTATTTCAGCAGCCCAATCATCATACTCTTTGTATTCACTTCCCTTCGTTAATTTTTTATTCAAATCAAATGCTCTTCTGTTTACTTCCAACCCTCCAGGCAAAAGCCCTTTTGTATGACAACCTTTAAAAATACATTCTTTCATCACTCTCCAAATATTCAACACCCCCTCCCTTGTTTCCTTTTCACTACGCCAAGCTGTTTCGTTTTCCATTACGACTTCAGCAATACTCAATCCTGTGGTACGACACCAATGCAATAACTCATCGGCTGTGTTGATGGGAAACGGAAGGGTGACTAGCTTGTTACCCAATAATAATTCTTCTCCTTCTTTTTTAACAAACCCACCTCCTATTGAATAGAAAGTTTCGGCAAGGGTTTCTCCATTATTGAGCGTAACGAGAAAAGTCAGTGCATTGGGATGATAAGGAAGCGATTCGCTGTAAAGGAATTCAATGTCATCGGAAGGAGTAAAATTAATTTCATGAATCCCTGCCAATAACAACCGATTCATTTTTTTAATGTCATCGATTTTAGCATTGATATTCTCCACATCAAAACTGACCGGATCTTCCCCACTTAATCCTAATTGAATTGCAATGTCTGTGCCATGCCCTATGCCCGTTTTAGCCAATGATCCGTAAAGAAGCACTTCAATGCCCGTTACTTTGGCGAGTAAATTTTTCTCTATTAAAGAACGGGTAAATAATTGTGAGGCACGCCAAGGGCCTAATGTATGACTACTACTAGGTCCTACACCAATTTTAAACATATCAAAAACCGATATAGATTCGTGGCTCAATAGATAGATTTAGATTTTTTTTAAAATATTAATCGCATGCATATTACTGAACAGTTAACAAATTCATTTCAAATTTTAAATAAGAATCTGCTGGAAGAATAACATTGCCATTGCCATCCTTCAATTCCTGAGATCCATATCCAAGAGAAGGAGGAATAAATATTGTAACCGACCCTCCTGCTTTTATCAATGGAACGATTTTCTTCACTCCATCAATCAAATTCCCCAATGTAAATGCTACACCTGATGTGGTGTTATTGCTATCAAACGCTGTACTAGAGCTTATATTATAAATACTGTAATTAATATAAATACTACTACATAACGAAGATGTCGTTGCTCCTGTGCCTGCATTGTTTACAACATAAAACACCCCACTTGAGTGCTGGATAGCATTGGTGATATTATTGTTGGTGAGAAATGTTTGTATATTGGCTATTTCATTAGCAGTAGCAACATTATTATTTTCCAGGTAAGGGCATTTGTCTACTTTCAAACAACTACCAAGCGATAACGATACAATAACAACTGTTAAAAAAAACTTAGCTGACAGAATACTTTTTTTAATCATGGCTTGAATGTTAATTTTCCTTTGAATGATTTTTTAATTGTTTACATTTTAATTCTGCATAAAGCTGCTCATTCATTTCCCATTTGAAGTGCATTCTTATGTAAGAAAAAAAAAGAATTGAAATAATTACAGCTAAAATTATAGTAAAATATGCACTATCTGCATTTTGAGATATTTTTGTATACCATTCGGGAGACAAGAAATAAACAATGGCAATTGATAATAGGATGGGCAAGCCAAAAAAGCTTGCTACAGGGAGCCCCCTCAGTAATTTGCTCAAGAAAGTACTGTGACTTTCCCTTACTTGCTCCCAATAAACCATAAATGCTATTTCTTTTTCTGTTAGCATACCGCAAAATTACATTAATTGAAATTAATAGTTTATTATAATTGAATATATTGCACCGAGTTAATATTATATGAATTTATGAAAGTAGAACAGTTTCTTGCCCGACACCTCTATACAACTAAAAAAGTAAGCCTTCAATATATTGGATCCTTTCATTTATCTGCAGATATCAATATACCCTTTGATACAGATGTAGAGGTAACGCTCCCTGCTGATTCTATACAATTCGAATACAACGACAAGGAGCCAAAAGATGATTCTCTGATTGAAAGCATGGTACTAGAAACAAAAAAAATAAAATCATTGATTGCTTCTGATCTGGAATCTTATAGCATTTTATCAAAGCAATTTTTAAACATTGGCAAACCCTTATACATAAAAGGCATTGGCATACTTAAAAAGAATCAGGCAGGACAATATGAATTTACTCAAGGCCCAGATACAGGAAGCCGCATCGGCGAAGCCCCTAGTCAATCGGGCGTGAAAGAAAATTCAGACATTGATTTTTCCTCTCCTGCCAAGAACAATAAAAGAATTCAATGGGTGCCTTTAATATTTATTGTGAGTACTGTTTTTGTGCTTGCTTTTTTTTATTACCGCTACAATCAACAGCAAGAAAAATTAATCCCTGTTGCCGACACCCTTTCAACTCCACCGATTAAGGACACCTTAAATGCAACCACTCCTGATTCTATTACAGCTATCAACAGAAAAGACACCGCCCAGTTTACCATTGTATTAAAGGAATACCAAGATCAGGTGGCCGCCAATGCTTCTTACAAGAAATTATCAAACTTTGGCCATGTATTGATGCTTTCAAAAGATTCAACACATTACAATATTACCATGTCTTTTAAAAATCCTCTTTCGGATACTACAAGAATAATTGATTCACTCACAAAGATTTTCGGAAAAGGCATACACATTGCTCCATAAAAAAATCCCCGTTTAAAAAACGGGGATTGAATAATATTAAGAAAGGATTTTAATAACCCATTCCACCCATATCAGGTGCACCACCCATAGCAGGTTCGTCTTTCTTTGGCTTGTCTGCAATCACACATTCTGTAGTAAGAAGCATACCAGCAATAGAAGCTGCATTTTCCAATGCAACACGACTAACTTTTGTAGGATCGATTACCCCCGCCTTAAACAGATTTTCATAAGTCTCTGTTCTAGCATTGAAACCGAAATCACCTTTACCTTCTTTTATTTTTTGAACTACAATAGAGCCATCAATACCTGCATTGGCAGTCAATGTACGAATAGGCTCTTCTAATGCACGGCGAACAATCTGCATACCCGTTTGCTCATCTTCAATTTGTCCTTTTACCTTAGCATCTAAACTAGCAACTGCACGTATGTAAGCTACTCCTCCTCCAGGAACGATGCCTTCTTCCACTGCAGCACGTGTAGCATGCAATGCATCATCTACGCGATCTTTCTTTTCTTTCATTTCAACTTCTGTTGCAGCGCCTACGTATAATACAGCTACCCCACCAGCAAGCTTAGCCAAACGCTCTTGTAATTTTTCACGATCGTAATCACTGGTTGTATTTTCTACTTGCGCTTTGATTTGATTGACACGAGCAGTGATATCTACTTTTTTACCTTTCCCACCCACAATGGTAGTATTGTCTTTGTTGATTGCAACAGAAGCCGCCTGACCTAAATAAGTTAAATCAGCGTTCTCCAATTTGTACCCTTGCTCCTCACTGATAACTATACCTGCAGTTAGAATAGCGATGTCTGTCAACATTTCTTTTCTTCTGTCACCAAAACCAGGCGCTTTTACAGCTGCTACCTTAATAGTACCTCTCAATTTATTAACCACTAATGTTGCCAATGCTTCTCCTTCCAAATCTTCTGCAATAATTAATAAAGGACGGCCGGTTTGAGCTACTTTCTCCAAAATATGAAGAATGTCTTTCATTGCTGAAATCTTCTTGTCGTAAATAAGTATGTATGGATTTTGTAATTCCGCTTCCATCTTTTCGCTATTGGTAACGAAGTAGGGAGAAACATATCCACGATCAAATTGCATTCCTTCTACTACTTCTACAGTTGTATCAGTCCCTTTAGCTTCTTCTACTGTGATAACCCCTTCTTTTCCCACCTTTACGAATGCTTCAGCAATCAACTTACCAATTGTTTCGTCATTGTTAGCAGAGATAGTGGCCACTTGTTGTATCTTTTTAACGTCGTTGCCAACAGTCTGAGATTGACCTCGTAGATTCTCAACAACCAAGCTCACTGCTTTATCAATACCACGTTTAAGGTCCATTGGATTAGCACCCGCAGCAACCATTTTCAAGCCTTCGCTGATAATGGCTTGTGCCAACACGGTTGCAGTGGTCGTTCCATCACCAGCAATATCAGCCGTTTTGGAAGCTACTTCTTTTACCATTTGAGCACCCATGTTTTCAATTGGATCTTCCAATTCAATTTCTTTTGCAACAGTAACACCATCTTTAGTTACTTGTGGCGCTCCGAATTTTTTATCAATAACTACATTGCGACCTTTTGGTCCAAGTGTTACTTTTACAGCATTGGCGAGTGTGTCAACGCCTTTTTTCATTTTATTTCTAGCTTCGATATCGAAGAAAATTATTTTAGACATATAAAAAACAATTTATTGATTTTGAAAATGTGAATACAACCCAAATGATCTTAACAATCATTTTAAAGGATACTTATATTATTGCTAGAATATCACTTTCTCTCATGATAAGATAATCCAATCCTTCGACTGAAATTTCTGTTCCAGCATATTTTCCATATAATACAGTATCTCCCGCTTTTACGGTTACTGGTTCGTCTTTTTTACCTGGTCCTGCAGCCAATACTGTTCCGCGTTGAGGTTTTTCTTTTGCAGTGTCAGGAATAATAATTCCTCCGGCAGATTTCTCTTCAGCCGCAGCAGGTTTCACTATTACCCTGTCATGTAAAGGAGTAATGTTTAACTTTTTTGCCATAATTGTATAGTTTGTTTTGATGTAAAATAGTAAGCCCTTATAGGGTACGCAAAGGTAGGCGAATATTGTACCAAAGAAAGAATTATGAATAGTTGACATTTTTTTGCCATCTATGGCAGAGGAATTGGTCGACAACAGGACAAATTTTCATTTAAACAATAAATCCCGTTAAAAAGCCTCTTGCAATCAATAAATCCTTAATTTTGAGCTTATTAAAAGTTCTTATAGATGATCAGCAGAAGAAATATTCGGGTTAAAGTGATGCAAACCCTTTACACGCTAGATAGTGTAAGTGGCGATATGAAAACCGGTGAACCTGAGGCAATTTTAAGCACCAAAATTGAGCAAAGTCGTAATTTATTTACTTACATCGTTTACTTTGTTACCCAATTGGCTCGCTTTGCCGAAACCGATGCCTTGCAGAAAGCAAGCAAGCATTTGCCTTCAGCCGACGATTTGAGTGTAAATACTAAAATATCAGGGAACCAAATTCTTTGGAAAATTGTAGAAGATAAAAGCTTCAAAAAAGTTATAAAAGAAGAAGGATTAGAGCAATTGATGGACAATGGTCTATTGAAAAAAATATACAACGATTTAGTTCAATCGGACAAATACAAAAACTATATAGAAGAGCAATCGAGAGACAAGAAATCAGAGAAAAAAATACTTGATTTTATTTTCTCCGACCAATTGTTACCCAACGAAGATTTCATTAATCATTTAGAGGAAAATTTTATCAACTGGGATGACGATGCAGAACTTATGCAAACGTTGATATTAAATTATTTCAATAAGCCTACCCCCGATGTTTTTTCAGAAATACTCAGCAAAGAGAAATGGGATTTTGCAAAAGACCTTTTAAAAACAGTCATAGAAAAAGCACCTCATTTGCTTGAGCTGATTAAGCCAAAATTAAAAAATTGGGATGCTGATAGAATCGCTGCTCTTGATCTCATTCTGCTTCAAATGGGCATTTGTGAATTCTTGTATTTTGAAACCATTCCTACAAAAGTGACGATCAATGAATACATAGATTTAGCTAAAGCATATAGCACCAATCAAAGTGGACAATTCGTGAATGGACTGCTCGATAATATTCATAAAGAATTAACAGCAGAAAATAAAATCCACAAGAAAAATTACAAGAACAGCGTTTTATAATTTTAACATGCCATAAAATGAACAAACTATTCTTTATCGCCGCCCTGTCTTCATTGATATTTAGCAGTTGCGATATTCGCAAAAATGACCAACCGGCAACAAACAAAATCATTCAAGCAGAAATCAAGGACCCTACTTCTATTCAACTCATTGACTCCGTTTATGATTTTGGAAAAATTCAAGAAGGAGAAATAGTAGCCTTTAATTTTAGATTTAAAAACACCGGAACAAAACCGCTGGTAATAACCAATGTTCACGCAAGTTGCGGATGCACAATTGCAGACAAGCCAGCAAAACCAATTCTTCCCAATGAAATCGGTTTCATCATAGCCAAATTCAATAGCGACCATAAGCCTGGCGAAGCTCATAAAACAATTACTGTCACCTCCAATGCCTCTCCCGAATTTCCTGAGTTGCTTTTGAAAGGAACTGTCATTGGTAAAACAGAAGACGATTAAATTTTTTACACCTCTTAATAAACAAAACCATCATCATGCAATTAATTACATTTTTTCTAATGACCCCTGATCCAAGTGGAAAAGGAAGCAGTTCGGGCACTTTAATTTTAATGGGCTTAATGATCCTAGTTATGTGGATGTTTATGATTCGCCCACAAGCAAAAAAAGCGAAACAACAAAAACAATTTATTAATGATTTGCAAAAAGGCGACAAAATAGTAACCATTGCGGGTATACATGGCACCATTAATAAAGTGAATGATGACGAAACCCTTTCTATTGAAACTAGCCCTGGCAGTTATATTAAAATAGAAAAATCAGCTATTAGTCTTGAGTGGACTACCAATGTAAATAAAGTTGCTACCGAAGCGAAGAAATAATTTTTCTATCTAATCATTAGTGAACGTAAATGGATTTTTTAAACAAAGAATCCATTTACTTTTTTTACACATAACAACACATCAGCATTGCTTAAAATTGGACTCACTGGAGGTATTGGAAGCGGAAAATCTACCGTTGCATCAATATTTGAAGTATTGGGAATACCCGTGTACTATGCCGATACTGAAGCCAAGAGGCTTATGAATGACAATCCTGCTATTAGAAAATCAATAGAAAATAATTTTGGAAAAGAGTGCTATGTAAATGAACAACTAGACAGAGCCTTTTTATCTTCAATTGTTTTTACTGACAAGAAAAAACTAGCATTACTAAACGAGATCACCCATCCCGTTACTATTGCTGATGCGGAGAAATGGATGAGTGAACAACAGACGCCTTATGCCATCAAAGAGGCTGCGTTGATATTCGAAAGCAAATCCGACGATCGATTGGATTATATTATAGGAGTGCATGCTTCTATAAAGACTAGAGTTGCCAGGGTAATAAAAAGAGATCAATCTTCAGAAGAAAAAGTGATAGCCATTATTGAAAGACAAATGAACGAAGAGGATAAAATGTCGCTTTGTAACTTTGTAATCGACAACGATGAAAGCAATTTGCTTACTCCTCAAGTAATTGCCCTGCATGAAAAACTACTTGTATTGAGCAAATAATTATTTCAAGGCAGCCAATGCATCTTTTATTTTCTTAAACCCTTTTTCAATATTTTCTACACTATTTGCAAAAGACAATCTTATACAGTTAGGCTCTCCAAATGCCGCTCCTGTAACAGAGGAAACATGTGCATTGTTGAGCAAATGCATACAAAGCTCATCCGCATTTTGTATAACCTCCCCTGCGGGTGTTTTTTTACCGAAATAAAATTTAATATCAGGAAATACATAAAAAGCTGCGGGCGGTTCATTGCAAATCATCCCTGGAATTTCCTTCATCAGGTTCATTACGATTTTTCTTCTCTCTTTAAATGCAGCTACCATTTCATCGGTTGGCTTTAAATCGCTCGTAAGGGCAACGATGGCTGCTCTTTGGGCAATTGAATTGGTAGCGCTGGTAAATTGTCCTTGAATTTTTTCACATGCTTTAGCTACTGTTAATGAAGCAGCCAAATACCCTATCCTCCAGCCGGTCATGGCATATCCTTTGCTAAGTCCATTGATTAAAACAACTCTTTCTTTTAAAGATTCATATTGTGCAATACTTTCATGTTGTCCTTCATAATTGATGTATTCATAAATTTCATCACTCATAATAAACACATCTGGAAACTGATCAAATACCTTTACAAGCGAATCCAATTCTTTTTTCGTGTATATAGATCCGGTAGGATTACAAGGTGAAGAAAACATAAACAGTTTTGTTTTAGTAGAAATATTTTCTTTCAGCTGTTCGGCAGTTATCTTGAATCCATTTTCAAAAGCAGTTTTAACCATTACGGGTATTCCTCCAGCTAGTTTTACTATTTCGCTATAAGTAACCCAATAAGGCGTAGGAATAATCACCTCGTCCCCATGGTCAACGATGGCAAGTACTGCATTCGCAATGCTTTGTTTTGCTCCAGTACTAACAACAATTTGTTCTGGCGTATAATGCAAACCGTTATCTCTTAGTAATTTCGTGCACACTGCTTGTCGAAGATCTACATATCCTGCAACGGGGGTGTAATGGCTATAATTATCATCTATCGCTTTCTTCGCAGCATCCTTGATATGTTGTGGTGTATCAAAATCTGGCTCACCTAAACTTAAGTCAGTAATGTCGATGCCCTTTGCTCTTAATTCACGACCTAATTTGGCCATCTTGAGTGTTTCTGGTTCTTTAAACCGCAACAATAGAGACGATAGATGCATATATTTAAAATTTAATGACTGCAAAAGTAATTATTAAATCTTCGATATGAGATTGATGAAGTTAATATCTAAAAAATATTGCCTGAATGAACTGAATGTGACATCTGCTAATTAAATAACATGTAAATATTTAAAGTATATTGAATTTACATAAATCGGCTGAATTCTGAAATCCAATCCCTCGCTATATATTTTAAAATATAAATCTAAGAAAGAATGATTAAATTATGTTTTAATAAATGTGTATAATATTATAATACAATTACTTAAATAGTATTTTAAAGGCATTCCGTTTAAAATAAAAGGGAGTAATCTTCAATAGATTTTTAACTTATCTTTGCAGCCTTAAAAAAGCTAACAACTTACTTACCAAAAAAGCACATCAACATGAAACTGAAAGGTTTAGTCTGGTTTTTCACCATCGCTTTAATTATTATATCCCTATGGGAACTGTCTTACACATGGGTAGTAAGAAGCTACGAAAATGACGTAAAGGCTCAAGCAGAGCGTATTGTAAAAAAACAATCCCCTAATGTATCTCCGGAAGAAAGAGCGGCATTAGTAAAAATAAAAACGCAAAAAATTCTAGATAGTACAAAAGATAAAAGTATCTACCCTTTTGTAGGAACTACTTATCAAAAATGTAAAGAGAACGAATTGAATCTTGGTCTTGACTTGCAAGGCGGGATGAGTGTTACAATGGACGTGAGTTTAGAAGGATTATTGAAATCTCTAAGCAACAATCCTCGCGATCCTCAATTACTAAATGCTTTAAGAACTGCGACTGCACAAAAATCAAATAGCGAATCAGATTACATCACTCTATTCAGTGACGCCTATATTAAAGAAAATGGAGCGGGTAAACTCTCTGCCCTATTTGCAGGACCAGGAAAAGAGGTTAAAATCAATGACGATGACAATAACGCTATTGCAAAAATTAAAACCATTGCAAAAGGTGCTATCAATCAAACATACAAGATTCTTATTAAGCGTATTGATAAGTTTGGAGTTGCTCAACCCAATATAAATCTTGATGAAAACAAAGGCGTAATCAATGTAGAACTAGCAGGAATCAATGACCCAGAAAGAGTTAGAAAGTTTTTGCAATCTTCTGCAAACCTTCAATTTTGGGAAGTTTACCAAATTGATGAATTAGCTAATTCATTAAAAGTGGCCGATGAAAATTTAAAAAATTATTTAAATGGCATCAGTGCGGGAGATACAGCAAAATTAGCAGATAGCGTTCTCGCTAAAAAGAATACCAACCCTTTCTTTAAAGTAATCAACCCGATAGATGCTCAAACAGATCGTAATGGCAGACGCTACTTCGCTCCAGCTATTGGAAATGTAGCACTTCAGGATACCAGTGATTTTTTCAGCTACATTAATAATGATGTTGTAAAAAATGCATTACCTGCCAATGTGAAATTCCTATTTGGTATTGAAGAAAAATCAGCTAAAGGAAATCAACGCTACTTCCCTCTTTATGCGATCAAAACACTTCCTGGATCTGAAAAAGCATCTTTAGAAGGTGATGGAGTTGAAGAAGCAAAACAAGACTATGATGAGTTTGGTAAGCCAGCTATTAAGATGGTTATGACAAGTACAGGAAGCAAAACTTGGGCTAGACTAACTGGAAAGAATGTAGGCAGACCCATCGCCATTGCGCTTGATAATATTGTGTACAGTGCTCCAAATGTTAATGGAGCTATCGAAGGAGGAAACTCAGAAATATCTGGAAATTTCTCTGTAGAAGAAGCACAAGATTTAGCTAACATATTAAAATCAGGAAAATTAGATGCGCCAGCGAAAATAGTTGCAGAACAAGTTGTTGGGCCAACGCTTGGAAAAGAAGCTGTTCATGGCGGTATAATGGCATTTGCAATCGCCTTTCTGGTAATCTTTATCCTCATGCTTGTTTACTATAACACAGGTGGATGGGTTGCAAACACTGCTCTAATATTAAACTTACTATTTACTATCGGCGTATTGACTGCACTTGGATTTACCTTAACGGCAGCAGGTATTGCTGGATTGGTACTTACCATCGGATTGGCAGTTGATACCAACGTAATTATTTTTGAAAGAATCAAAGAAGAACTAACAAAAGGAAAATCATACCAATCAGCTGTAAACGATGGCTACCAGCGTTCACTTGCTCCTGTTATTGATGCGCACGTTACTTCATTATTAACTGCTGTTATTCTTGCCTACTTTGGATTAGGACCGGTGCTTGGATTTGCTACCACACAAATCATCGGAATCATACTTTCATTATTCTGTGGAATATTGGTATCTAGATTGATTACCGAATTCTGGACTAACAAAAATCGTCACTTCAATTATTTCACAGGCATTTCTAAGAGAGTGTTCAAACATGCCAATTATAAATTCATTGAGTACAGAAAAGTAGCCTATGTTATTTCTTCTATTGTATTACTAGCAGGTATTGCTTCTTTCTTTAACGGATTTCATGAAGGAGTTGAATTTAAAGGAGGTCGCAGTTATACGATTGTTTTTGACAAAAGTGTAGATGCCAACAATGCATTAAGAGACAATCTTAAAAAAGCATTAGATGGCGACAACATCACCATGAAAACAGTGGGAGAAGATGGACGACATTTAAATATCACTACTGCCTATTTAAAAGGAGTAGACAATGCAGACAGTGCTGTTCAGGCAAAATTGTTTGAAGGGCTTCGTCAAGTATTGCCAGCGAATGTTACATATGAGCAGTTTGTAAAAAATAGCATTCAAAGTTCTACTACTGTTCAGCCAAGCATTTCTGATGATTTAAAAAGAGGAGCAGTAAAAGCAACATTCATTGCGATGTTATTTATTTTCTTGTATATCAGATATCGTTTCCGCGATTGGAGATATTCATTGGGAACCATCCTTACTTTATTGCATGACGTATTGGTGACTCTTGCAGTTTTCTCTTTCTTTAAAGACATCGTTCCTTTCCCATTAGAAATCGACCAGCATTTTATTGCAGCAATATTAACGGTAATCGGATTCTCAATGAACGATACGGTAATTGTATTTGATAGAATACGTGAATATAGCAGAGACATGAAAGGCGCTACTAAAACAACCATCATTAACAAAGCAATCAATGATACATTGAGCAGAACCGTTATGACTTCACTCACTGTATTCATTACTATCTTAATCTTATTCATCTTTGGTGGTGAAGTAACAAGAGGATTCGCATTTGCAATGTTGATTGGGGTAGTTACCGGAACCTATTCTTCTATTTTTGTTGGAGCGCCTATATTGGTGGATGTTGCAAAAGACAAGCCACTAGGAGCTGCTGCTGAAGAAAAGAAAAAAATAAAAAGACCTGAACTTTAATAAGAAAATGATACTCATAAAAAAATCCCGCAACTTGCGGGATTTTTACTTTCAATACTATTTATCTTATACTGCAAAACTAGTACCGCATCCACAGGTGCTGCTTGCATTTGGGTTCTTGAATGTAAATCCACGTGAATTTAATCCCCCCTCCCAATTCACTTCCATCCCCTGCAAATAAATTCCGTGAGATTTATCCATGATGAATACAACTCCCTCATGATTAAATTGCTGATCAGCAGGTTTCATTTGGTCAAATTCTAAAATGTATGTCATACCACTGCATCCTCCCCCTTTAACCCCCACACGAAGCTGTTTGCTTTGATCAAAATCAGGGTCAGCCATTAAGCGCTTTATCTCTTCTTTAGCAGACTGAGTGAACTCTACTGGTAAATTGATTGCTGTGTCCATAAATAAGGTCTTTGCACAAATTTACACTATTATTTACACCCCGATTTTACATCAATTTGCGAAAGCGGGAATTTGTTGCATCATCTTATTTACATTTGTAGATAAATTAAACATTCTATGATATTAGCAGAAATCAATATTCAATATATTCAATTGGCACTGATAGCTATATGTATTACCCTTGTAGCTATTTTATTGGCTAGTTTTAGAAAACTAAGAATAGAAGTTGTACAAAAATCACGAGTGAATATAGAAGGCAATCAGCTAAAACTTCAAGCCCTTGAGAGACTGACTTTATATGCAGAAAGATCAGGCCTAAAAAACCTTGTAGACAGATTAGTTCTCAATGGAATGTCTGCTCCCGAATTACATGAAGCACTTATTCAAACTTTAAAATCTGAATACGAGTACAACCAAACTCAGCAAATCTATGTTAATCCTGATGTATGGAATGCTATCACAAGGCTTAAAGATCAGAATGTCTATATCATCAATCATATTACAGCTAACCTGCCTCCTCAAGCTACAGGACTTGATTTAGGAAAATTAATTATTGATTATAGTGCTAACCCAAATGCAGAAATGAATAGCATCGTTTTAGATGCGCTGCAGTTTGAAGCAAAAAAAATATTGAGTTAAACCAATTCATCATGGCAGACAAAAAGATTAATACAGATTCAGGAATATCCATCAAAGAAATATATACCGCATCGGATGTAGATCAAAAAGATTCATCATCTGCTGGACAATACCCTTTCACAAGAGGTGTTCAATCTTCGATGTATAGAGGAAAACTCTGGACCATGCGACAATACGCAGGTTTCTCTACAGCTGAAGAAAGCAATAAACGTTACCATTATTTACTCAATCAAGGCGTTAGTGGATTGAGTGTTGCATTTGATTTGCCTACACAAATTGGATATGATAGCGATCATCCCTTGGCAGACGGAGAAGTAGGAAAAGTTGGAGTAGCCATAGATAGCCTTGAAGACATGGAAAAACTTTTTGAGGGAATAAAATTAGAAGAAGTATCTACTTCCATGACCATCAATGCTACGGGGTTTATATTGCTCGCTTTTTATGTTGCCTTAGCAAAAAAACAAGGAGCAGATCTAACAAAAATATCAGGAACAATTCAAAATGATATCCTAAAAGAATATGCGGCAAGAGGCACCTATATCTATCCGCCCAAGCCTTCGATGAGAATCATAACAGATATTTTCGAATGGTGTAGCAAAGAGTTACCCAAATGGAATACCATCTCTATTTCAGGTTACCATATAAGAGAAGCAGGCAGTACCGCAGTTCAAGAGATCGCCTTTACATTAAGTAACGGAAAAGCATATGTGAAAGCTGCTATTGATAAAGGTCTTGATATCAATGTTTTTGGAAAAAGACTCTCTTTCTTTTTCAACGCACATAATAATCTTTTTGAAGAAGTGGCAAAATTCAGGGCCGCCAGAAGAATGTGGGCCAAGATAATGAAAGACTTAGGTGCAACAGATGAAAAAGCAATGATGTTGCGCTTCCATACTCAAACGGGAGGCAGTACATTAACAGCACAGCAACCGATGAATAATATTAGCAGGGTAACCATTCAAACAATGGCGGCTGTCTTAGGAGGTACACAATCTTTACACACCAATGGATACGATGAAGCCCTTAGCCTTCCAACAGAGGAGGCCGCTAAAATCGCTCTTCGTACACAGCAGATAGTTGCTTTTGAAAGTGGAGCAGCAGACACGGTAGATCCTCTTGCAGGAAGCTATTTTGTAGAAGCCCTTACCAATGAGGTGGAAGCCGAAGCTTGGAAAATTATTGAAACCATTGATGCCATGGGAGGAAGCGTTTCGGCAATTGAAGAAGGCTTTATACAAGACGAAATTGCTAAAAGCGCTTATCAATACCAACAAAATATTGAAAATGGATCAAAAGTAATTGTAGGAGTGAATAAATTTATTTCTGAAGCAGGAGAAAGAATTCCCGGATTCAAAATAGATGACATCATACAAAAAATGCAGACCGATCAACTCCATCAATTGAAATCTACCCGAAACAACGAAGCGGTTAAAAAGAGATTGCAAGACATATCCACTGCCATACAACAAAATGAAAACCTGATGCCCTATGTAATACATGCAGTAGAAGACTATTGTACATTGGGAGAAATTTCTGATACATTAAGAAAGATTTTTGGAGAATACAAATAACTAATTAAATATTCACACATGAAGAAGCTCGTAATAATCATCAATGCAATCGTTCTATTTAATACTGCTTTCGCGCAGAATAAAATGACGCCTGAATTACTATGGAAATTAAACAGGGTTTCTGCAATAGGATTATCAAATGATAAAAAATACGTTGTATACAATGTAAACACTCCAAATATTGAAAGCAATAAAAGTAGTTCTAAGAAATATTTCATTTCTCTTGAAAACTCTACCATACATTCAATTGATAACACCGATAGTTTAATCAGAGACAATTCCATTTCTCCAGATGGAAAATTCAAACTTCATGATGAGCCCGTTAAGATTAAAAATATTAAAGGCGAAGACTTCTACCCTTCTTTAACAAAATCAAACGTGTATATTTTTGACAATCTCAATAACCGTCATTGGGACACATGGGAAGAAGGAAAATTTGATCATGTTTTTTTGACTGAAATAAGCAACCCCACTAATAAAGTAGATATATTGATCAATGAGCCGTACGATTGTCCCACTAAG
>CANJJU010000023.1 GCA_947474815.1 Chitinophagaceae bacterium
AAGTTTTTTTAGGTAGGCAGCAGATAATATTACGGTTGTCTTTTTTATTGGAGCTGGATAAATATCGATAACATCTCCTGTTATTTTGCCACTTGTTATTTCTTTAATAAGCGTTGCAGCTCTTTTTAATACCGTAACCGTATTGCTGACATCAACTCCTTTTTCAAATCTCGTAGCAGCATCTGTTCTTAGTCCATGAAAAATTGATGTTTTACGAATAGAGCCCCCATCAAAGCAGGCGCTTTCAATGAAAATACTCTTGGTGGATTTGCTTACACCGCTATCTACTCCTCCATATACGCCAGCGATACACATGGGTGCAGCTGCATTCCAAATCATTAAATCAGTTGCTTGTAATTTTCTGTCTTTTTCATCCAGGGTTTTGAATGGTTGTTCTTTCAAGGCATTTTTTACAACTATTTTATTCCCCACAATTTTTGCTGCATCAAATGCATGAAGGGGTTGACCTGTTTCATGCAAAATAAAATTAGTGATGTCAACAATGTTATTAATTGGGTGTAATCCAATACTTTTTATTTTCTGCTGAAGCCAAGCCGGACTGTCTTCTACGATAATGTCAGATATCAAAACGCCACTATAACGTACGCAAGACTTTTCGTTTTCAATAGACACTGTAATGTTTGATGTTGGAGTGTCTGAGGTAAAACTAGTAGGGTAAGGCAGGCGAACATGTGTAGGCGTTTGGTTGTGATAAGAAAGATAAGCGCACACATCTTTTGCTACACCAAGATGACTCATGGCATCCATTCTATTGGGAGTTAGCCCAATTTCAAAAATATAATCTTCATATGGTTTAAATAACGTCGCCACTTCAGTTCCCACAATAGTTTCTGGGGCTAAAATTCTTATCCCATCATGATTATTTCCAAGTCCAATTTCATCTTCAGCACAAATCATTCCTTCGCTTTCAGCTCCTCTAATTTTTGCTTTTTTAATAGTAATAGGATCTCCGCTTGTAGGGTAAATAGTACAGCCAATAGGCGCAACAATTACTTTTTGCCCAGTTGTCACATTAGCAGCGCCGCATACAATATTCAACAAGGATTCTTTCCCAATTGAAACAGTGGTTAGTTTTAGCTTGTCTGCTTCAGGATGTTTTTCGCAGCTGATTACTTCTCCCACGAGCAGTCCATTCAGTCCGCCTTTCACTTCTTGAAATCTTTCGATGCTTTCAACCTCAAGTCCAATAGAAGTTAATATCTCAGATAGTTTTTCCGGAGCAATCGTTTGGGGCAAGTATTCACTCAACCAATTATAAGAAATTGTCATTTATCGTTATCGATTTTCTTCGCAAAGATAGTTTTTTGAACGTAGATGAGAGAGGGGGAAGAAAACTTGTTCTTTAGGCAAGTTTTTTGGCATATTAAAATCTATTTAGGGCATAAAATTCATATAAAAAAGTGTAAAAAAATAGTATCTACAGGTTTTCAATTGTGCATAATGTAGCTCTTTAAAGGCTGTACAATACTCTTATGTTAATTGTGCTGTTGATAAACCGTGAATAAGCTATTTTTGCTGTGGATACCCTGTGGAAAAGCTATATAAAAGATATGCTGACTGATATGAAGACTTCTTCATTGCTTTTTTGCTACTACCTTAGATTCCCTTTTAGAAAGGATTTTAAAAGTCAAACCAATTAAAGAAAAACGATACGATGGAATTCACCAATTTAAATAAAGACAGAAAAGGAAGGCGCAAAGCTTCTGTAGACTTAGGATCAATGGTATTTGGCAAAGTGCCACCTCAAGCTAAAGAACTAGAAGAAGCTATTTTAGGTGCCATTATGCTGGAAAAAAGTGCATTCGATACCGTTATTGAAATATTGAAACCCGAATGTTTTTATGTAGAAGCGCATCAGCGTATATACAAGGCAATGCAAGGGTTGGCTATAAAAAGCTTGCCAATAGATTTGTTGACTGTTGTTGAAGAATTAAAACTAAGAGAAGACTTAGAATTTGTTGGTGGTCCTTATTATGTGACCAAGCTGACCAATTCAGTCGTGTCTTCTGCTAACATTGATGCGCATTCTAGAATAGTATTACAAAAATTTATCCAGCGTGAACTGATTCGTATTAGTGGTGAAATCATTGGGGATGCGTATGAAGATAGCACCGATGTGTTTGATATGCTTGATGATGCAGAAACTAAATTATTTGAAATCACCAATAACCATCTTCGTAAAAACTTTGATAGCATTGATACGATATTGGTAAAAACAATTCAACGAATTGAAGACATGCGCAATCGCCAGGAAGATATTACTGGCGTACCCACAGGATTCCCTTCTCTTGATAGAGTCACTTATGGATGGCAGCCTACAGATTTGATTATTCTTGCGGCAAGACCTTCAGTAGGTAAAACGGCTTTCGCTCTTAATCTAGCGCGCACAGCGGCAATGCATCCTACAAAGCCTACTGCAGTGGGATTCTTTAGTTTAGAAATGAGCAGCGCTCAGCTTGTACAGCGTATACTCAGTGCCGAGAGTGAGATATGGTTAGAAAAAATTGCTCGTGGTAAATTAGAAGAGCATGAAATGAAACAATTATACAAACGCGGTATTGAAAAATTAAGTAAAGCACCCATTTTTATAGACGACTCAGCAGCATTAAATATTTTTGAATTAAGAGCCAAATGCCGTCGCTTAAAAAATAAGCACAATGTGGGTATGATTATCATAGATTATCTTCAATTGATGAGTGGCAGTGCTGATAGAAACAGTAATCGTGAACAAGAAATTAGTAGAATTTCTAGAGATTTAAAAGGGCTTGCTAAAGAATTACAAATTCCTATTATCGCGCTATCACAGCTGAGCAGAGAAGTGGAAAAAAGAAAGGAAGGAAATAAAATGCCTCAATTAAGTGATCTGAGAGAATCTGGTGCCATTGAACAAGATGCTGACATGGTAATGTTTTTGTACAGACCAGAATATTATGACATTACTGCAAATGAATTTGGTGACAACAACAAAGGTGAAACCCATGTAAAAATTGCTAAGCATAGAAATGGTAGTCTTGAAACAATTAAATTAAAAGCACTGTTGCATATTCAGAAGTTTATTGAAGATGAAAGTGGCGATAATTTCAATCCTGCCTTACCAAAAGAAGGAAATTGGAAGCCGATTGCTGGCGGTGGAGGTGATGAGGCGAAAATGTATATTCAAAAAGGAAGCAAAATGAATGATGGTGAATATGATGAAGAAGCTCCCTTTTAATTTATAATGGCTTTCTTTATTTTAATAATCATGCCATCAAGATAACTTGCATTGCCGATAGAAATATTTAATTAGCATTATGTCATTGCCCTTTTTTTACATTAATCAAATTGATAAAGAAGCAACGTCTTTCATTTTAAATGAAGAGACATCCAAGCATGTAGTGCAAGTGTTGAGAATGAAAGTAGGAGATCAGTTACAATTAACTGATGGGGTAGGGAATCTAGTTACCGCATCCATTGTAGATGATCATAAAAAAAAATGCATAGTCAATCGGCTACATTCTCAATATTTCTCTCCTTCCGCACATAAAAAAATTATTGCCATTTCTTTGATTAAAAATGCTAGCCGCTTTGAATGGTTTTTAGAAAAGGCTACAGAAATTGGCACAACAGAAATCTTTCCGTTGATTTGCGCTCGAACAGAAAAACAACATTTTAGATTTGAAAGAATGCAAGGAATTTTAATTAGCGCCATGCTACAATCTAAACAATGCTGGTTACCTAAATTACACGAGCCAATTCTACTTAATAAGCTTTGTAAGGACGTAGTTGCAACAAATAAATACATTGCCCACTGCGAAGATGATCAATTAAAAGAAACGCCAACGTTCATGAAATCTTCCGATGTGTCGATTATATTAATTGGCCCGGAGGGAGATTTTACAACAGAAGAAATAAATCTTTCAAAAGAAAATCAATATTTGCCCATCACTTTGGGAGAAACAAGATTAAGAACAGAAACGGCAGGAGTCGTTGCTGCTACTTTGTTAAACATTACTTAGTTTCTTCTAGCATTGGTTCATTTAGCTCAACCACTCTTCTTTTCTCTATTTTTTTTCTCATCATCATATTGAGTAGTTCCACCATAAACGAAAACGCCATGCCGAAATATATGTAGTTTTTTAAATGAAGCTGGTGAGCCGTATCAGCATCCCATCCTTCCATAATCAAACTAAGGCCAATCGTCACTAAAAAGGAGAGTGCTAGCATTTTCAGTGTAGGGTGTTTGTGTATGAAAGAGGAAATATTTGGACTAAAAAGAAACATGATAATCATGGCAATCACTACTGCTGCAATCATGATGGGTAAATATTTTGCTGTGCCTCCTGCAGTAATAATGCTGTCAAAAGAAAATACTGCATCAATGAGCATAATTTGCCCCACTGCCTGATTAAGAGAAATATGTTTTTTCTTCTTTATTGAAATAGAAGGATCTTCTCCTTCAAGTTTTGCATGAATTTCCATGACAGATTTATAAATCAAGAATAATCCTCCGGCCAGCATAACGATGCTTGCCAAATCAAATCCTTTTCCAAATAGAGTTAATACAGGCTTCCCTTTTTGCGACAACAGCCAACTAAGTCCAAAAAGCAAGAAACTTCTAGAAAGTATTCCAGTCAACATCCAAATGCGTCTTGCCTTGAGTTGTTGCTTCGTTGTCTCTAGCCTGCTCATAATGATGCTAACAAATATTACATTGTCAATGCCTAGGACAACTTCTAATACAACTAGTATTAAAAAACTGATAATACTTTCAGAACTAAATAAATATTCCATTAATAAGGATGATTTTTTTGTAAAGTTATTTTAAGATATAAACTTGCTTATTTTTTTTATAATGCTAGGTCCTTCGTAAATAAATCCTGTCCAAATTTGTATCAATGATGCACCTGCTTTTATTTTCTCTATTGCATCTGCTCCACCAAATATACCTCCACTTCCAATAAGGACAATACTTCCATTCGTTTTTTTATAAATGTATTCCAACATTTCACAACTCCTTTTTTGCAAGGGTAGTCCACTTAATCCGCCGGGGCCTACACTATTTATTTTTTCAGTACTGGTTTTTAAATTTCCTCTGTTGATTGTTGTATTGCTTACGATTAATCCATCAATTTTAATTTCAGTTGTCAATTCAATGATGTCATCTATTTCTTGCTGGCAAAGATCAGGAGAGATTTTAAGCAAAATTGGTTTAGGTAATTTCTTTACTCTATTAGCGTCTTGTAGTACAGTAAAAATATTCAGCAAACTATTTTTTTCTTGCAATTCTCTTAATCCTGGTGTATTAGGACTACTAACATTCACCACAAAATAATCTACATAATCATGTAGCATATTAAAACTTATTTCATAGTCTTTCCATGCTTCTTCATTTGGGGTTGATTTGTTTTTTCCAATATTTCCACCAATAATCAATTTGGAATTAATATTATTTTTTCGCCAACCAGCGAGTCTTTTAGCAATCACCTCTGCACCCTCATTGTTAAATCCCATTCTATTGATCAATGCTTTGTCTTTTTCTAATCTAAATAATCTGGGCTTTTCATTTCCTTCTTGTGCTTTTGGTGTTACCGTTCCAATCTCTACAAATCCAAAACCAATTGTATCTAATACATGTAAGTAGCGAGCATTTTTATCAAATCCTGCACCTAAGCCAATGCGATTTGAGAAATTAAGATTAAATAAGGTTAAGGGATTTTTATTCCTTGGCGTAAATGTTTTTTTAATCAATAAATTTAACAAGGGTATCCTACAACCTAAACGAAGCATGTTCATAGCGAAATAATGAACTTTTTCAGGGTCAAATGCAAAAAGGAATCTTCTAATGAGGTGATACATGCTTGTGCAAAATTAACGTTCTCCATTGATTTTTTTGTTTTGATCAACAAATGATAACTTTGGTTAATAAAGTTGCATAAACAACCAAGTAGATTTGCACGTTGTCGTACCACTATAAAAAATATTATCATGACACAAGACGCATATATTGTTGCGGGTTTTCGCACAGCGGTTACCAAAAGTAAAAAAGGTGGATTTAGATTTACTAGACCAGATGATCTTGCCATACAAGTGATTAAAGGATTGATGGCGACTGTTCCTCAGCTTGACCCTATTTTGGTAGATGATGTTATCGTAGGTAATGCAGTGCCCGAAGCGGAACAGGGATTACAATTTGGAAGAATCATTGCAGCTAGTGCGCTTGGAATTCAAGTGCCTGGCATTACTATCAATAGATATTGTGCTAGCGGATTAGAAAGTATTGCAATGGCAACAGCTAAGATTAGAACGGGCATGGCAGAATGTATTATTGCTGGTGGAACAGAAAGTATGAGCTTGGTCCCTACGGCTGGCTGGAAAACTGTTCCAGCCTATTCAATTGCAAAAAATGAACCTGATTTTTATTTGGGAATGGGCTTAACGGCAGAGGCAGTAGCGAATGAATACACCGTAAGTAGAGAAGATCAAGATTCATTTAGTTACCAAAGTCATGTAAAGGCAGGGAACGCAATTGCAAATGGATATTTTAAATCTGGAATTTTACCCATAAGCATAGACGAAGTTTACTTGGATCAAAAAGGGAAAAAACAAACAAGAAATTATATTGTTGATACCGACGATGGTGTAAGAGCAGATACAAGTATTGAAGGATTGGCTAAACTAAAGCCTGCATTTGCCGCAGGAGGAAGTGTTACTGCCGGAAATTCTTCTCAAACCAGTGATGGGGCAGCATTTGTAATAGTGATGAGTGAAAGAATGGTAAATAGCCTTTCTTTAAAACCTATTGCCCGATTGGTTAATTGTGCTACAGCTGGTGTTCATCCTCGTATCATGGGCATGGGTCCGGTTGAAGCATTGCCCAAAGTGCTTAAGCAGGCTGGTATGAATTTGTCTCAAATTGATTTGATTGAATTGAACGAAGCTTTTGCCTCTCAGTCCTTAGCAGTAATGAGAAAACTTGATCTCAATCCTGAAATAGTAAATATAAATGGAGGGGCTATCGCATTAGGACATCCATTGGGTTGCACAGGCTGCAAATTGACCATTCAAATTACGCAAGACATGAAACGACTCAATAAAAAGTATGGAGTGGTAACGGCCTGTGTGGGTGGAGGACAGGGTATTGCAGGAATCATTGAGAACATCAATTAACAACTTCTTGTTAAATAAATGTCGTTTGAAATCAAACTAGTTTAAATAGCATATATTTGCAACATTGTTTCAAATATATGATTATGAGCTTAAAGTTTTCAATTGTACAAATCGCATTTTTCATTTTATTATTTACAGTTGCTCACGCTTCTCCGATAATTAAAAGCAATTTTTCGGGTGTTATTAAAGATAAAAAAACAGGCCTTCCTCTTGAAGGGGTATCTGTGTATGTAGCAGATGTAAAAATGGGCAGTAGCACCAATGCCAAGGGTGAATTTATAATTATAAATATCAGTGAGGGAAATCATCTAATAGAAATATCTCATATTGGATACACTACCATTGTTGAAAATGTTTTAATAGCCGGAAATACTAACAAGGATTTTTTTCTTGCAGAATCGATTATTGAAAGCGATGCGGTTATTGTGACCGGCGTTTCCAAGGCTACTAAATTAAAAAATGTTCCTTTTCAGATTGCTGTCCTTCGTAAACAAGATCTATTGCAAACGGCTTCTACCAATATTATTGAAAGTATAACCAAAAAAGCAGGGGTCTCTTCTTTGTCAACTGGCCCCGCTATTTCTAAGCCATTGATTAGAGGTCTTGGATATAACAGAGTGCTTACAATCAATGATGGAGTTCGTCAGGAAGGACAACAATGGGGCGATGAACATGGAATTGAAATTGATGAAGCCAGCGTAAATAAAATTGAAGTATTAAAAGGTCCTGCCTCTCTTGTATATGGAAGCGATGCCATGGCAGGCGTAATCAATATTATTTCTAATGTACCTGTGCAAAGCGGCACAATCAAATTGAATGCAGGCTCTAATTATCAAACGAATAATCATTCAAGAAGTGTATATGGAAATGTTGCCGGAAATTATAATGGATTTAACTGGAATGCATACGGCACTATAAAAGAAGCAGGAGACTATAAAAATAAGTATGATGGATACGTGTTTAATTCAAAATTTAATGAACACAATGTAGGAGGGTATGCAGGATACAATGGTAGTTGGGGGTTTAGTCATTTGCTATTGAGTAGATTTAATTTAAAGGCTGGACTAGTAGAAGGAGAGAGAGACAGTGAAGGATTTTTTATAAAACCCATTGCAGGAGGGGGGGCTGTTAGAGCAACTGACAATGATTTTAAAAGCACTGCACCTCAAGTGCCTTATCAAAATATTGTTCATTTTAAAATTGCTTCTGATAATAATTTTACACTGGGTAGTAATCATTTATCACTTAATATAGGTTGGCAGCGAAATCAAAGAGAAGAATTTGGCAATCCTGATGATCTAACAGAACGTTCTTTGTTTTTTGATTTAAAAACGACTACGTACACTACACAATTTCATTTTAAAGAAAACAAAGGATGGAAAACATCTTTAGGTTTAAATGGGATGAATCAATTGAATACTAATCTTGGAGTGGAACAGCTGATTCCTGACTATGACTTATTCGATTTGGGTGGCTATTTTTTCTCTGCAAAAGATTTTAAAAAAATCAGCGTGAGTGGTGGATTCCGTTTTGATAACAGAAATCTTTCGACCGAAAAAATTATAGATGGAGGTGTCACTAAAAGTGATTCATTCGAAAAAAGTTTTTCAAATTTTTCAGGCAGTATTGGATCAACATTTCGTTTTAATGAGAAAGTTAATATGAAATTAAATATCGCTCGTGCGTTTAGGGCGCCTAGTATTCCAGAACTTTCTTCTAATGGCGCTCATGAGGGTACAATCAGATATGAATATGGAAATAGAGGCTTAACCAGCGAAATAAGTACTCAATATGATGCAGCAATTGAATTTAATCAAGAACATTTTTCATTAAATGTGGCATCTTATTTAAACAACTTTAGCAATTTTATCTTCTATAGGAAATTAACATCCATTGCTGGAACAGATTCTTTGGTTAATGTGAATGGAACAGATCTTACTGCTTTTAAATTTGATCAACAAGGCGCTCGATTGGTTGGTGCAGAAATAACCTTGGATATTCATCCTCACCCATTAGATTGGTTACACATTGAAAATACTTTTTCTTTTGTTTCTGGAAGATTACAAAAAGCAATTGAAGGCACTACTAATTTACCCTTTATGCCAGCACCAAAACTATTAACAGAAATACGTGCTGATTTTAAAAAAATAAACAAATCAATAAAAAACTATTATACAAAATTAGAAATAGACAACACATTTAAACAAGCGCATCCATTTACAGCGTATAATACCGAAACGGCAACTGCTGGCTATACTTTATTAAATATTGGAGCTGGAGCTGATTTTTACTCAAACAAAAATGAACATCTTTTTAGTATTTATATATCTGCATTAAATATTGGGGATGTTGCTTATCAAAGTCATTTAAGCAGATTGAAATATGCAGCAGAAAACCTTGCAACAGGTAGAAGAGGTGTATTTAATATGGGAAGAAACTTCAGTATAAAAATAAGTGTGCCGCTCAGTTTTACATTATAGTGTTGATGAGTATTATTCAAACTCTTTTGGTTTATTTTTGGTGTAGTCTTTATCATAACTCACAAAAAATCGTATATAAATTACTCTACTCAATCTCATTATCCAGGGTTGTAATACAATTAGTGCAATTGCATTAATCGTAAGCCAATAAAAGATGCGATTGTCTTCGGTAGAAATTCCTACCAATACCCACCATGCTACAAAAGTGCTTACGGATATTGCTACCGCTAAAGCATAGCTTACATATGCTGTGCCATACCAAAACCCCGGCTCCATATCATACTTTTGATTGCAAACTGGACAATTGTCATGCATTTCAAAAATATGCTTCAATGATATACTTCGATAAGCATTGTTGTCAGTAAACATTTTGCCTCTTCTGCAACGAGGGCAATTCATTTTAAAAATGCTTAAAAAATAATTAGGAGTTTTGTTAGTTTGGTTAGACATATTGCAAAAGTAACTTTTACGAAATAATTAAATTGAGGCTATTGGTTTTTTTCTTTCTCCAATTTGCTGTCTCCACATTGCATAATACAAACCTTTTTCTTCTAAAAGTTTTTCATGGGTACCCGTTTCTACTACATCGCCCTTTTCAAGCACATAAATTCTATCTGCATGCATAATTGTACTCAATCGATGGGCAATTAAAATAGATATTTGCTCTTTTAAGGCTGAAATATCTTTAATAGTATTAGTAATTTCTTCTTCGGTAATAGAGTCTAATGAGGAAGTGGCCTCATCGAAAATGAGTAAATGTGGTTTTCTTAAAATGGCTCTTGCGATGGATATTCGTTGTTTTTCTCCTCCACTCAATTTTAAACCACCTTCGCCAATCACCGTTTCAATTCCCTTCTCACTTCTTGATAACAATCCTGTACAAGATGCTTTGCGAAGTGCTTCATTTATTTCAATGTCGCTAGCAGCGGGGTTTACAAAAAGTAAATTTTCTTTAATAGTCCCGCTAAACAAATTTGTGTCTTGTGTTACAAACCCAATTTGATTTCTAAGGTCATCAAAATGGATTTCTGTTTCATTAAGGCCATTGTATAATATCTCACCTTCTAATGGCCTGTATAATCCTACCAAGAGTTTCATCAATGTCGACTTGCCACTTCCGCTTGGCCCCACGAATGCAATGGTTTCTCCGGTATGAACATTAAAGCTAATGGAATCAATCGCCTTATGAGAAGCTGTTTGATGCTTAAATGAAACCTTGTTAAAGGACAGGGTTTCTATATTTCCTAACTTTTTTGGATTAGATGGTTCTGCTTCAGGTGATTTTTTCATCAACTTGTCGAAATTATTCAACGAAGCTTCTGCTTCTCTATAGGATAGTAATATGTTTCCTATTTCCTGTAATGGACCAAAAACGAAAAATGAAAATATTTGCATTGTTACCAATTGGCCTGCATCCATTTCGTTTCTAAATATCAGCCACATTAATATAAAGAGAATAACTTGTCGCAACGTATTTACTAATGTTCCCTGAACAAAACTGATGCTTCTAATTCGTTTTACTTTTTTTAATTCTAGCCCAAGGATTTTATACGTGTTTTTATTAAGTCTCGTTACTTCCTGGCTTGTAAGCCCAAGGCTTTTCACGAGCTCTATATTTCTCAATGATTCGGTGGTAGATCCTGCTAGTGCAGTTGTTTCACCTACAATCTTCTTTTGAATTAGTTTTATTTTTTTGCTTAGCTTATTGGTAATCAGCGTTAGAATACCAATGCCAATAAGATAGGCTACCGGAATGCGCCAATTGATAAAAATGGCTGCGTATACAAATACAAATACTACTCCAATGATAATTCCAAAAAGAATATTAATGAAATTGATCATAAACTTCTCTACATCTGTTCTAACTTTTGTTAGGATAGATAATGTTTCGCCACTTCGTTGGTCTTCAAATTCTTGGTAAGGTAATTTCATGGCATGTTGCAATCCATCGGTAAAAACCTTTGCGCCGAATTTCTGAATAATTAGATTCAAAAAATAATCTTGAAATGCTTTGGCAATCCTGCTGATCATTGCAACTGAAATGGAAAATAACAGAATATAAAAAACGCCTAATTGTAAATAGGGCATCCCTTTTCTAATGATGGTTTCATAGCTCCAAAAAAAGTCGTTTTTATTAAACGGGATATTGGTTGCTTGATAATCGCTCGCAAGATTTACCAATTTTCCTAAAAGAATGGGATCTATCAGCGAAAAGCCAATATTGATTCCAGCCATTAACAAAGTAAAAATGACCAGCCATTTATGAGGCTTTAGATAATGAAATAATATTTTCATGCAGTGAATATCGTTGTGTTGTAATAAGAATCAAATATTGTGCAAGTTCGGTTAAAATGACGGAAAGGCAGGTAAAAGTATCAAACTCAATATGGACGTCACTTCATCCTCCCCATCCTTCCCGGTCGAGGCTACGATATTGAATGGCTTCTGCCAAATGTTCGGTTTGTATATTTTCGCTTAAAGATAAATCTGCAATGGTTCTGCTCACTTTTAATATTCTGTCATATGCCCTTGCTGATAAATTTAATTTTTCCATCGCTACTTTTAATAACTTTTGTCCAGCTGAATCAATGACACAAACTTTTTTTAGCATTTTGCTACTCATCTGTGCATTGCAATAGACAAAATCATATTCTTGATATCTTCTTTCCTGAATCGCTCTTGCATGTATGACTCTTTCTCTAATAGATTCACTTCTTTCATAATGTTGCTCAGAAGACAACTCATCAAAAACAACTGGCGTAACTTCTACATGTAAATCAATTCGGTCTAATAATGGTCCTGATACTTTGTTGAGATACTTTTGCACCGTACCTGGCGGACAAGAACATTCTTTTTCGGGATGATTGAAATATCCGCAAGGACAAGGGTTCATACTGGCAATCAACATAAAGCTCGCCGGAAAATCCAATGCTATTTTTGCTCTTGAAATGGTGACTTTTCTTTCTTCCATTGGCTGACGCATGACTTCCAACACGGTTCGTTTAAATTCTGGTAATTCATCTAAAAATAATACTCCATTGTGTGCTAAAGAAATTTCGCCTGGTTGAGGATTGCCGCCACCACCTACCAATGCTACATCTGAAATAGTATGATGCGGACTTCTAAAAGGACGCTTGCTTACCAAAGTAGAATGTTCAGGCAATTTGCCCGCTACACTATGAATTTTTGTTGTTTCTAATGCTTCTTGTAATGTTAACGGTGGAAGAATCGTAGGCAATCTTTTTGCCAACATCGTTTTACCAGCACCGGGAGGTCCAATTAAAATGGCATTGTGTCCACCTGCCGCAGCAATTTCAAGCGCTCGCTTTATATTGTGTTGTCCTTTTACTTCAGAAAAATCAATATCATAACTACTTTGCGCTTGTAAAAATTCCTCTTTTGTATTGATGATGGTTGGCTCAATGGTAATTGTTTCTTCAAAAAAATCGATCACTTCTTTAATGTGACTAACCCCATATACCTTCAAGTCGTTTACCATTGCCGCTTCTCTTGCATTTTCGGCTGGAATAATCAGCCCCTCAAATCCTTCTTTTTTTGCTTGAATCGCAATGGGTAGGGCTCCTTTTATTGGCTTAATTGCTCCATCTAAACTCAATTCTCCCATAATCAAATAATTGATTATTTTTTCTGGAAAAGCTAACTGATTGGTTGCTGCCAAGGTTCCAATGGCTATAGGCAAATCAAATGCTGTTCCGGTTTTTTTAATATCTGCGGGAGCAAGATTCACCACCAGCTTTGTACGTGGCATGTGATACTTATTGCTTTTGATGGCACTTTCTACTCTTTGTAAACTTTCTTTAATTGCATTGTCGGGTAAGCCAACAATAAAATAATGTTTTCCTTGGTTGTTTACATCTACTTCTACGGAAATGGTAATTGCTTCAACGCCATATACGGCACTTCCAAATGTTTTTACTAGCATATGTAAAAGTCATTTGAAAAAAAGAAGATTTCATAAGAAATAAATCGAAGTATAAAGAGAATAATACGTTGGAATAGAGAGAGATTCCACTTAAAGATCTTCGAGTAGCTTAACTACACCTTCTTTTTTTAATATCAAATATCCTAAACGATCATTGCTGATTCCTTCTTTTAGGCGGTAGCTAAAACTTAATTGATCATTGAGTACGCCGGTTTCAAAATAATTAAATTGGATGTTGGCGTGAATCTTCAATGCATCACCAATTTCATATAAATGTGTTGATAGTATAAATATCGATTTTTTTATTTTTAAAAATCCTTCAATCACTAAGCTGCTGCATTTCATTGCATCTTGCATATTGGTTCCTTTAAATAGTTCGTCTATTAGTATGAGCCATTTGCGTCCATCGTTTATTTTATAAATAGTTGATTTTATTCTTTGCACTTCATTAAAAAAATAGCTTTCTCCTTTTACGATATTATCTGCTACATTGATATTACTCAACATGCCATCAAACAAACAAAGGGTCATTTTTTTTGCAGGAATCCCCATGCCTGTGTGAGCAAGAAATACAGCAGCCCCCACTGATTTTATAAAGGTGCTTTTACCCGCCATGTTGGCGCCTGTTAAGAAAAGAAAGTTTGTATCCTTGTTTAAGCAAACATCATAATCAATAGGATGCGTTAATAAAATATGGTACAACCCTTGGGCTTCAATAAATGGTTCGGTAGTTTCAATAAATGAGGGAAAATGTAAATCGAGTTTTTTTACTGCTACTGCCATTGCATACCATGCATCTAATTTTGCATGAATTTGAATGAGCCGTGACATATTGTATTTAAATCTGTACAATATAAAATGTCCTAACTGTAGCGATTCGGTGACGGAGAGTGTGGATGATTTTTCTTTTTTGTAAACGATTGCTAGCTCTTTTTGATTGAGAATGGTGTCAATCTCTACTAACAAATTCTTTAATGGAGTGGGGCAATTGTCTTTCAGCAATAAATTTACTAGCGCATCATTTCCTTTTAAGAAATCAAAACAATGTGTCATTGAATATTGTACCAATAAGAAATCAGACTTATGTAAAAGCGTATAACTCGCTGCATTAAAAGAATTGACATGAGGAGGAATTGGGTCTATAGCTGATTCATATAATTTTTCTAATACTTTAATGGTACCATTGCTAATTTGTGTAGGCCACTGATCAATTTTGTCTGTAATATGAAGCAGTGTTTGTTGAACGCCTTGAATTTGGTGAATATCTTTTAGGGGAGTGGAAAGCGCTGCTTTTAGCTGTTCTTTCCCGTTGCTCGTAAGGGTAAAGTCGATTTTGTGTAACACAGAGAATGATTCTTCCTGTGTGAATATTGACAAGTCATCGAGTGTAGTTTTATCTATTTCCATATATTAATCTCTATTAAAAGAAAGACGGCTTCCTTTATAAGAGTCATTTACTTGATTGTTTTCATAAACCATATTTCCATTCACCATTGTTTGAATGACAGAGGAAGGAAATGTAAAATTCAATAAAGGACTCCATCCGCATTTATACAATATATTCTCTTTGGTGACGGTATAAGGTTTATTCAAATCAACTACTGCTAAATCAGCAAAATATCCTTCTCTAATAAATCCTCTTTCTTTAATTTGAAAACAATTAGCTACCGCATGACTCATTTTCTCTGCAATTTTTTCAAGGCTAATTTCTCCAATGCTATTGTAATAAAGCATCAGCATAAGGGGATGTTGAACTAACGGAAGTCCAGCATGTGCCTTTTCATAAGGTCCATCTTTTTCGCTTAACAAATGAGGAGCATGATCGGTGGCGATAATATCTAGTCGATCATCTAGTAATGCTTTCCACAATGCTTTTTTATTATGAGGTGCCTTGATAGCGGGGTTGCATTTGATTTGATATCCAAGTTTTTCGTAATCATCGCTAGTAAAATGTAAATGATGCACGCATACTTCCGCTGTAATTCGTTTTTCTTTTATTGGCATCATATTGCCAAACAATTGCAATTCTTTTTCTGTGCTAATATGTAAAATGTGCAATCGGCTATTGTATTTTTGTGCCAACTTTATTGTACGGAGGGACGATTGGTAACAAGCTTCCTCATCTCTGATAAGGGGATGGTCTTGTGGGTCTAATTTATTTTTTATTGATTTAATGTTATTGTAATTATTACGAATGATGGTTTCGTCTTCACAATGAGTAGCAATCAGCATTTCGCTTTCGCTAAAAATTTTATCGAGCGTATTAAAATTATCTACAAGCATATTGCCGGTACTGCTTCCCATAAAAATCTTTATTCCACAGATGTCATTTTTTCTATTATTTATTTTTAACACCTCTTCTATATTAGAATTGCTTACCCCCATAAAGAACGAATGGTTTGCAATCGAGCTATTGGCAGCTATTGTATATTTATCTTCTAATAAATCTACCGTAAGTGCATTTGGGATGGTGTTGGGCATTTCCATAAAACTAGTCACGCCACCCGCAACGGCCGCTCTGCTTTCTGAAAAAATGGTTGCTTTATCTGTAAGGCCTGGTTCCCTGAAATGTACCTGATCATCAATCACTCCAGGAAAAAGGTGCTTTGTGGTACCATCAATTTCTGTGACTGCGCCTTTCACAGAAATAGCATTGTCTATCCTTTCAATTCTTTCACCTTCTACTAGTACATCCATTGCCTTAATGGAGCCTTCATTTACAACAGAAATGTTTTTAAATAGGTATTTTTGCATATCTTGAAAATAAAGAATTTAAACGTATAATCCTGATGCAAATTATCAAAAGCTTGTTCAAATTGATCATTTTTATTTTGCCATTAAATTTATTGGCTCAGTCTACTTATTTTAATCAAGGGGCTAAGGAATATCACTTTATCGATCGATTAGAGATTAAGCAACAATATAGTACCAGCCTTAATTTTTCAACCATTCATCCCTATAACAGAAAACACATTGTTGAGGAGGTGGTGTATATTGACAGTATAAGAAAAGCTTCTTTTTTTGGCGCTACTCTCGACCAATTAGGTAGCGTAAATAAGTTATCGTCTTCAGATGAGTATAATCTTAGCAGTCTGTATATGAATAATGCAGAGTGGGTCCAACAGCAGGCCACTGCAAGTAAAAGACCATTTTTAAAAACGTTTTTTAAGTCGCCACCAAACTTTTTCGAAGTAAATAATAAAGATATTTTCTTGTCTATCAACCCTGTTTTACAATTGCGTTATGGAAAGGAGTCTGATAATGATCAGACATTGTTTGTGAATACACGTGGTGTTGCAATACGAGGTAGAATTGCAGGTAAAATTGGTTTTTCTTCTATTATTACAGACAACCAAGAAAGGGGGCCAGGTTTTTATCAGCAAGAAGTTCGTCAATTGCGTGCTGTGCCAGGCAACGGGTTTTATAAGGTCTATAAGAATGATGCTACTGCACAAGATTATTTTGATGCAAGAGGTTATTTAACTTTTAATGCTTCAAAATACATTGATTTTCAACTGGGCTATGATAAAAACTTCATTGGAAATGGATATCGAAGTTTATTTCTAAGTGATTGGGGCAATAGCTATTTGTTTGCCAAAATAAATACACGAATCTGGAAATTCAACTATCAAAACATATTCATGGAGTTGATGCCTCAATTTACCAAGCAAGGAGATTCGTTGTTGCCACGTAAATATGCAGCCATGCATCATTTAAGCATGAACGTTACGAAATGGCTTAATATTGGATTGTTTGAAGGGGTGATATTCGGGAGAAAAGATCATTTTGATTTCCAATATTTAAATCCTATTATTTTTTACAGACACATTGAAGGCACTATTGGAAGTCCGGATAATGCAGTTGCAGGAATTGATTTTAAAGCCAATGCTTTTCATTCGATTCAACTTTATGGTCAATTGCTATTAGACGAATTTATTATTTCTAAAATTAAAAACAATCCTACCAATTGGGTAAACAAATTTGGCATTCAATTAGGCGGAAAATATATCGATGCTTTTGGGGTTAAAAATCTCGATTTGCAAGCTGAGATTAATAGAGTAAGGCCCTTTACTTATTCTCACAATGATACCATTAGCAATTACACTCATTATAATCAGCCATTGGCTCATCCGCTTGGAGCAAATTTTCAAGAAGTAATAGGAGTGGTAAGATATCAGCCATTTCCTAAATGGAATTTCTATGCAAGGGCTATTTATTATTACCAAGGGTTAGATTCTGCGAATGCTAATTTTGGAGGAAATATATTTAAAAGTTATAGTACGAGATTATTGGATGATGGATATAAAGTTGGAAGTGGTGATAAAGCTACTTGCATGAATGCGCTTGTAAATGTATCGTACGAGATTAGGCAAAATTTATTTCTAGAGGCGGGTATCCAACTTAGAAAATATCATCTCGCATCTACCAATACAACAAGCAATAGTAATATGCTAACGATGGGTATTCGTTGGAATGTATTTAAGAGAGAATACGATTTCTAATAGCTGCTATTCAATTATAATAGAAAAAGTGATTGTTCTGGATTTGATTTGATCAATCACATTGGAGAATTTAAGATTCTCGTCTCGGCTATGAACATTCTTAAAGCCCCATCCTAGTTTGATTTCAGGAGACATTACAAAAACGGGGAAGTATATATGGAATCCCATTCCAGCTTCTATTCCATAATCAAACTTAGATAACTTAATGAGTTGCTCTGCATTTTTTTCGCCTGCAGTAGCTGCAAAATCTTTTTCAATTTTTCCTCCAGCAATCATGTATACTTTTAGGTTGTTGATACGATCACTGCTAAATTTTAATTGAAAAGGGAAAGCCAATGTAACTCCTTGAACTTTTCTTGTTGTGAGGCTGTCTTCCGATAAAACGCGATCAGGATATTTTAATCTGTATTGAAATGCCTTTTCAGTAAAAACAAGACTAAGGGGATACGTACGCAGATCAAAGTGTTCACCCAAACGCATATTTACTAGCCAAGAAAGATTTATCCCTGTACTTTGAATACTTTCTACTACCAGTACACTATCGTATTGTAAAAATCTAGGATTGTTTGTGAAGTGATAGTGGGCTCTGTTTGTACCAAGACTAATTCCAAAATGAAATTTTTTATCATCGTGGTCTTGTTGATATTGCTCTCTTTCTATTTGCGTAAATGCAATAGAAGGTATAATCATAAAGACGATACAAAAAGATGTTATTTTATTCCGCAATAAATACTGCATATGCCTGCACTCAAGGTTTTATAATAGGGTTGTTGAAATCCTGTTTGATTCAGAATTTTTATAAATTCTTTTCCTTCAGGAAACTTCTTTATTGATTCATCTAGATAAGCGTATGCATCTTTATTTTTGGAAAACAGCTTCCCTACATTAGGCGTCACTATTCTCATGTAAAAATTGTAGATCCATTTTACAAAGGGCATTGTAGGCTTGCTAAATTCTAATACCATTAATTTCCCTCCAGGCTTTAATACTCTGTTGATTTCAGACAATCCTTTTTCTAGATTTTGAAAATTTCTCACGCCAAAAGCAACGGTTACTGCATCAAAGGTGTTTGCTTCAAAATGAATTGATTCGCTATCGCCTAGTTGCAACTCAATCAAATGTTGCAATCCCTTTTTTTCAATTTTCTTTCTTCCAATTTCCAGCATTCCTTGGCTGATATCAATTCCGGTTATTTGCTGTGGGTGTAAGATGTTGGATGCCATAATAGCCACATCAGCAGTTCCGGTTGCTACATCAAGAATTTTTTTTGGGTTAGTTGATTTTAGGTGCTTTAATGCCTTTTTTCTCCATATCACATCAATTCCCCCACTCAAAAATCGATTCAAAAAATCATATTTACCAGCTATGTGATTAAACATATCCGCTACCTGATCTTTCTTACTTAATTCAGAATCTTTGAAGGGAACCACGGTATCATGTGCAAACTCTGTCATCTATGGTACAAAGATAAGTAGTTTGGCTTTTTACATAATACATTATTAACATTGCTTTTAGAATGAGTATTTTTGCTGAATAACATCTATGCATGAAAATTAATAAAGCAACCTATATAATTAGTAGCCCCGAATTTGAGAAGTGTCCTTTGCCTGATAAGTCTGAATTTGCTTTTATTGGCAGGAGCAATGTGGGGAAGTCTTCCCTTATCAATATGCTTTGCAATAATGACAAACTTGCCAAAACTTCTGCTTCTCCTGGGAAAACACAATTGATCAATCATTTTGAAATTACTAGTAGTAGAGGAGAGGGGGCACATACCTCAACTTTTAAATGGTTTTTAGTTGATTTGCCTGGCTATGGATTTGCCCAAGTAAGTCAGCGTAGCAGAAGACGGTGGGAGCAAATGATTGAAAATTATTTACGTAAAAGAGAAAATCTTACAATGGTTTTTGTATTGATCGATTCAAGACATTCTCCGCAAAAAATCGACATCGCATTTTTAGAAAATCTTAAAATCTGGAAAATTCCTTTTTGCTTAATTTTCACAAAAAGTGATAAAGAAAATCAACGTACTGTAAATAAAAATGTGAAAGACTTTTTAAATGAAATGAAAAAAACTTGGCAATTTCTTCCACAGCATTTTATTACTAGTGCGGTTAAAAAAGGGGGGAGAGAAAAAGTATTAACTTTTATTGATGAGGTCAATCATCAAGTAGAGTAATAGAAGGTTTATTACTTCATCTCTCTAACGAAACTCTTTTTTTATTCTTCTTGAGTTCTTCCTTGATTTTAAATATTAGTGGGTGCTTTTAATCTATCTTCTAGTTACTAAATAAAAAAAGGGATTAGCCCCTAACGCTAATCCCTACCTTACACATAAATCTACCTTACTGTTTTATAATTCTTTCTGATTTTTTAGTACTGTTGCTGATGATTTGTATAACATACATGCCTGCAGATTGATTCATAATATTTATACGATTCATTCCGATTGTTCCGGTTCCGCTTGCTATATATCTTCCATTCATATCCATCAATCTATATTGAAAATTCTCTGTTGCATTTACAGTAATTTGACTGGTAACAAACGTTGATATTTCAAAAGCATTTGAATTTATTTCAGTTGATTTTAAAGCTATTACATTTGAATAGACAATTTGAGAAGTAATAGAAGTCACCTTTAAACGATAATATTTAGTATTGTTGTCGTTCACAGTATACATAAAGTTTCTAGATGCTACGTTTTCAAATGATAATGTAGTAAAAGAAACGCCATCAGTTGAATACTCGATTTCTTCGCCTGCAATTGGCTCATCTGCTTCAAGGCTCCAATTTAAATTGTGTTTGTTTTTATTTACAGTGCCATTTAAGGTAACATTGTTGATTGGAAGCAAATTGCTAGCAAATCCATTTATTGAATAAGATCCAATGCTACCATAGTTTCCAGTGTTTGCATTGCTTGATCCAGATACTACAAAGAAATATGTTCCAGCTTTTAATGTGGTATCAAAGATTGCATTCATTGAACTTGAAGGATCAAGAGTTTTTAAAAGTGTTTGTGTTTCTGAATAAATCAACACTTTAACATCAAGGTTAGATCCGTTATCTCCAGTGCCAATGTTAAAAGGCGCAGCTTCTAAATGTAAATTTGATTGGTTTGTTAATACTATTTTATAAGCATCTTTATCTGTGTTTGTTGCAATAAGTGCATTGATTGAAAATGAAGTACTGCTAAGTGCATAGGTATTTGCATTCATTGTTTCAGTATAGTCATCTGCACGATAGCTAAATCCATTACTGGTAGTAATGATGCTTAATTCATCTTCAATATTATTACAACCATAAGGTGTTTTTCCTTTGTTCCAAGTAGTTAAGTTTTTATAATAACTATTTCCCATAATAGGTGCCCATCCCGTTTCTCCTGATCCAGTTCCTGAATTGTACGTTTCAGTAAGATTACAATTATTATCATATGAAGATTGATGAGCCAATCCAAGTGTATGACCACTTTCATGGCTGCTACATTCTGCAATCATCTTAGCGTTATTAGGTCCAAGTTTATCAGAGAATACAAATGCTGGTGTATCATCACCCCAAGTAAAAGATCCTATGTAAGCGATTCCGCCAACACCTGGCTTCCAGCTACTTGAGGGAGTAATAATGATTCTGATACGTTTAGAAATAGGAGCTGATAAAAATTTTATAGAGTCAGTTGTGATGTTGATGTCAAACGGACGATAATCTTCAGATACTCTGTTGAAGATTTCTGTGATTTGTTCATCTGTTAAGGGAGCCGCTGCACATACAATGGGCATGCCGCCATTCCAAACAGAATTAGTTACAGTGTGTCCATCAAAATCAAGAAAAATGGTAGCTTTTGCATTAACGAAACTATTTAGTTTCGGAATACTGTAAGCCGAAGCAGACAGGAGAGTGAAAAGCAAAATTGCGAATGTTTTTGTTAAGGTTTTCATTTTGTGTAGGGTTTATAAACGTTTGTTAGGGAAACAAAAGCTTACTGTTTGGATGTTGGATTTTATTAATAACTACAGTCTTGTAGTACGTTTTTTGATTCGAATTTTTGTAATCTATAATTGTTGGCTACATCTTTTTTAATTTCATAACCATCTAATGCATTTGGATTGATGATTCGTCCAACAAAAGAGATCGTTTTGTCTTCATTCGTTATTTTAGAAACTTGAAATAGGGTACTTGATAAATTATCAGATTTAATCAATACTGATTGAAGCGTAGCATATTTTACTTGGTTGCTCATTACAGTTCCAGTGAATTTGAACTGCGCATTAAAAACTATTGAAACTGTTTCGCCTGGCAAAGCTGTAAAGACATTTTCTAAAGTATTGTTGGAAACTTCTATTTTGGTTGGATAGTCGGCAAAGATGTTTTTTTTGCTTTCTTCCATTTTTTGAGCAAATACTGACGAAGTGGTCAGGCTCATTAACAGAATGACTGCTGTTGTAGTAATGCGTTTCATTGGATATTCGGTTTTAATAGGTAGTTGGATATCGATTCTACCATATAAAACGCATGCTATATCCGATTTAGTATATGTTCAATGTTTTTTTCAATAATTAGAGTAAAAATACGCGTCAAATATTATATAAAAACTTATTAATCAATAAAATATAAAGTTAAAATACTTTATATAAAGATTAATTAATATTGTATAATATTGAAAATCAATTGATTGTAATTTTTATGCATTCTGTAGCTTTTAAATTAGCCTATTGTCAAGGTATAAAATTGTGTCTTAGTATCCTTTTTATAGAACTTAGTACTAATTTCGCCAATCATATTTATACCCAATTTTTAATATTATATCAATTCTTATGAATTTAATTAAATGGTTTTTTTGCTTACTGACTATTTTCATCTTTCATATTCAGACTGCTTTTGCTCAGGTAGAAACCCTTTCGACTGGATCTTTCATCGTAAATATGGGAGCTACTCCCCAAACAATTGCAAATGGATTAAAACCCTACGGGTTAGTATACGATTTGGTGAGAAATTATAGCGTGCCCGTTAGATGGGTAATTGCTGCCGGTAAAGTAAAGGATGGGGTAGACTTTTCTTACAACGGAACACAATTCAAAGGCGGTACTTTTATTATACCTGCAGAATATAGAACAACTGCGGTGAATAGTCGCATCACTTATTGGACAGGTCAGGGTGTAGTAGGAACTACCACTACCAATGCCCTTGCTATAAATGTTACTTCAATCATTAAATCTTATCCTCGCTGGACATTAGATGCTACCAACGGTGCTATTGCGCAAGGATACCTCAATAATGCGGGCATTACTCTAACAGCTTTTCCCAATGCATATAATTGGAAAACTCCTCAAACATTGGATTGCTGTGATGACTTTTATGTGATGCCACATGCGGATCCTACTTGGGCTACTCACGGTAATCTGTATACTTGGAATAAAAATTGCCTAGGTTCTATTTGGGCTGCTTGTCATGCAGTGAGTGCTTTAGAAAATTCAATCAATCCTTCGAATGCAGCAGAGCAAATGAATTTTCTAAGTACCAGAACGAATGCAACAACTCCAACTCCTTGGCCAAACAATAGTTTGACATTATTTTCTTCTCACTCCGGTGGATCCATACCTTATACCCATCAATTTTTTGATGACCCCATTGCGCAATATTTGGGGGTTACGGATGCTGCTCAATTAAATGGCTCTGAACAAATTTATTTGCCTAAGCAAGATGCATCTCCAAACAATACTCGCTGGAGACCAGGTGCTAAAATAATTGCCTATGATCCTACACAAGCAAATGTGTTGACGCCTGATTTGGCGAATGGAAATGTGGCGGCTTTGATTGTATATGGAAGAGGTTTTGATGATCCCGATCGTGGCTATGTGATGTACGAAGCTGGGCACTCTCACAATAAAGGAACAGCCGGTGACGTAGCGGCACAAAGAGCTTTTTTTAATTTCAGTTTTTTTCAGATATTACCCAAAGCACCCAATATCACTACAACTGGTATAACCACCGGGCAGAATATCAATAGTGGAGCTTCGGTACCGGTATCCGCTTCGGCTTCTTCTCCTTTGACGGGTGTAACTTTTACTTATTTATGGTCTAGTAGTTGTGGAGGAACTTTTGCAAATTCTACTGCAGCTAGTACTACTTTTACGGCACCTACAGTTGCAAGTCCAACACCTTGTACAGTAACTTGTAAAGTGTCTGATAATTGCGGAAGAACTTCTTTTCTTTCTTACTCTATTACTATTTTATCTGGACCCCAACCCCCTGTTGCTAATTCGGATGCGGCATCTATCGATGTAACCTGCGGAGTTGGAACTGCCATTACCACCAATGTGTTGACAAATGATACAGATCCTGGAGGATTGCCACTTACTTTAACAAATGTTACAGGCGCTTCTAACGGAACTGTTTCCTTTACTGCCAATGGAAATGTAACTTTCACCCCAGATGCTAATTTTACTGGACCACTAACGCTTACGTATACCGTTTGCAACAATGCCACCCCCACGGCACTTTGTGCAACCAACGGGCAATATACTATTACGGCGGCTGGAGCTTCTACACCCTCAACGGCAAACGACACCTATACCATTGCAGAAGATAATATTGGCAGATTCAATGTACTTAGCAATGATGCTGCTAGCCTGACGGTGATGGGTATCACTTCCGGACCAAGCAACGGAAAAGTGTCCATCAACATTGATAACACCATTACGTATTTACCCAATGCTGATTTTAACGGTACCGATAATTTTACCTACAAAGTAGTGAATGCATCTGGTGGAACAAATACGGCCACTGTTAGTATAACAGTGACAAACGATGCATGTGATGGTGGTACCTATCAGGCTGGCTCTGGCTCGCCATCCATTGTCAGTGGAAATGATTGGTCACATGTTGGTACCAACACAGCCGGTGGAAATCCAGCTTCATCTACCTGGTCGTACCCCATTGCTTCCGGCTCAAACAGGGTTTTGGTAGTAGGAGTTGAAGTATCAGTAAGTGCTGCCAATACAGCTCCTTCAACCAAAACGGTAACCTGGGGAGGCAAGCCGCTTACATTCCTTTCTACCAATCCGAGCACCGGTAATAGGGTATTTGCCTACCTATATTATCTCAATGAGGCAGATATTGCTTCAGCCAGCGGCAATAACCTTGTTGTAACAATGGGGGGATCAAACATATATGGTTTTGTTACACTTGCAGCTGTTTATCAATATGTGGATCAAACCACTATTGTAAGAAATGGAGTGAGTCTTGCTTCTTCTGGTACAGCATCAACCACAGCAAGTTTATCAACAGCTAATTTTACTGCAGGTGATAAAGGCATCTTCATTGCAGGCTTTGGTCTAAATTCTGCTACTTCTACAGCTTATAGCAGTACTGTTACTGGTTGGACAGGTAGTTCTAGTTTGTTTGCAGGAGGCACTGGTAACAGCGGTGCCTTTTATGCAGGAATAGCTACCCGAAATGCTACCACAGCTGCCACCAATGAAACGACTAGCATGACAGTAACAGTTGCACAGCGTACCAGTATGAGTGTAGTTAGTTTAATACCGGGCAGTTCCTGTACTACTATTCCAACCCGTTCACCTTTGTCCATGCCTGACTCGGCTTCAACGGTTAATGGAGTGGCGGTTAATATTCCAACTGCAACCAATGATTATTATCCTGTTGCAGGATCTAAAACATATTCAATTATTACGGCACCTATATCTGGTACAGCCACCATCAACGGAACATCGGGTGTTGTGAACTACACGCCTGCAACTACTTACAATGGTGTTCGCTTTTTAACCTATAGGGTATTAGATAACACATCCGGTTTGGCGGATACC
>CANJJU010000024.1 GCA_947474815.1 Chitinophagaceae bacterium
AGCGGGTATGGAATTTTCCTTTTTTTTCATCTAAGGAAGAATAATGAATTTGAATCTGCGAAATTACCATAGCAAGGAAGACCAAGAATTACTCTCGCATTATTATGTAGATTTTAATAATGAATTACTGGGCATTCTACTTCAACGATACACTGTGCTTGTATTTGGCGTATGCATGAAGTATCTCAAAAATGAAGAAGATGCAAAAGATGCTGTGCAACAAGTTGTTGAGAAAGTGATCAAAGAATTACCCAAATACAAAGTAGAATATTTTAAGAGCTGGCTGTATATGGTGGCTAAAAACCATTGCTTAATGCAACTCAGAAAAAAAAGTATTATACCTGTTGAAATAAATGATTACAATACTTCGCTATCTACAGAAAGCAACGATTTTGAAGCACTCCTCTTAAAAGAAAAGAACCTTGATAATTTATCGGCTAGTCTAGGTCAGCTTAACAAAGAGCAACAGGAATGCATTGTAATGTTTTATCTGCAAAAAAAGAGCTATCAGCAAATTTGTGCGCTTACAGGACATACGACTATGCAAGTAAAAAGTTATATTCAAAACGGAAAAAGGAATCTTAAAATTATCTTAGAAAGAATAAAGTAAAATGAACAAAGATTTTAAACATATGCCATCAGGCCTCAATAAGGAAATTGAACAGGAAAAGCTGATTCAATATCTCAATAAAGAACTGTCGGATAAAGAACAGCAATCGATTGAAAGCAGGATTATTGATGATGAGTTTATCAATGATGCAATGGAAGGATTGGAACAAATAAAAAATATAGAGAATATTCAGGCAATTCAGAAAGAGTTAAATATCGGAATCAACAAACAAATAAAAAACAGAAACAAGAGAAAAGACAAACGAGTATTAAAGGATTCCCCATGGATATATTTTGCTGTTATTTTATTGCTTTTACTATTGGGAGTAGCCTTTTTTATGATTACAAAATTCATTCAGTAAGAAAAATAAAAAACCTCCCATTTAAAATGGGAGGCCTTTAAAGAGTATAAGGTCATTTTACAATAACCTTTGAACTTCTTAGATTACTTAGTAGCAGCAGCTGTATCAACAGTTGCAGCAGCAGCAGTATCAACAGTTACAGCAGCAACTGTATCAACATTTACAGCAGCTGTATCTGTAGTTGCAGTTGTAGCTTCAGCAGATTTGTCTCCATTACAAGAAACCAAGATTGCAGCGATTGCAGCGATAGCAAGAAATTTTTTCATTTTATTAGGTTTTTAAGTTTGAGCGCAAAAATATATTGAATTTTGTTAATAACAAATTTTTAAGCATAAAAAATCAAAAAAAAGGCAAAAAAATCGTTTTAATAGGCAGAATAAGTAGATTTTATGTGTCTGCTGCTACTTTTTCCTGAAAAACAGCCTAAGTGGAACCCCCTTAAAGTCAAAATGCTCTCTCAACTTATTTTCTAGATAATTTCTATAAGGAATCTTAATGTCATCTGGATAGTTACAAAAGAAAGCAAAACTAGGTGTGTGAGTAGGTAATTGAGTGACATATTTAATTTTCACCGCATTCCCCCTCACTACAGGTGGATGATATTGCTCCACTGCTTTTAACATAACATCATTCACTTTAGAAGTAGGTACTTTTCGGTGCTTATTTTCAAACACTTTCAAAGCCTCTTCAATAGCTTTGAAAATTCTTTGTTTTTCAGTTACTGAAATAAATAAAATAGGCACGTCGTTAAATGGAGCAAGTCGTTGTATCAAATCCTTTTCATAATCCCTTGCTGTATTGGTTTCCTTTTCTATTAAATCCCATTTATTGACCAACACTACAATGCCCTTCCCCTTTTTTACTGCTAAAGAAAAAATCGAAAGATCTTGTGCGGTAATTCCTTTTCCTGCATCAAGCAATAAAAGACATACATCTGCTTCATCCATCGCCTTAATTGCACGTATGACAGAATAAAACTCCAAATCTTCATCCACCTTGGCTTTTCTCCTTAATCCTGCAGTATCAATTAAAATGAAATCCTTATTAAATAGGTTGTAATGAGTATGAATAGTATCCCTAGTGGTGCCCGCAATGTCACTAACAATTGTTCTCTCTGTTCCTACCAACGCATTGAGTAATGAAGACTTACCCACATTGGGCTGACCAATAATAGCAAATTTAGGAATCTCATTATCTGGAACAATCAGCAATGAATCATCTGGCATTGATGCCACAACCGAATCTAACAATTCTCCCGTTCCACTTCCACTAATAGATGAAAGAAAGAAAATTTGTTCAAAGCCAAGACTATAAAACTCACTTGCCTCCATTAACCTGCTATGATTGTCAACTTTATTGACTACTAGAAAAACGGGCTTGTCACTTTTGCGTAATAAATCAGCCATGGCTTGATCCAAACTAGTAATACCGGTTGAAGCATCTACCATAAAAATGATGGCGTTGGCTTCGTCTATCGCTATATGAACTTGTTTAGCAATTTCTCTTTCAAATACATCTTCACTTTTAGGCACAAACCCACCCGTATCAATCAAATTGAAATTTTTTCCTATCCACTCAGCAACACCATATTGCCTATCTCTTGTAACGCCGCTAACGTCATCAACAATAGCCTTGCGTTGCTCTAGCAAGCGATTAAAAAATGTACTCTTACCCACATTAGGTCTTCCTGTAATTGCTACTGTAAAACTCATTGTTGTTGTTTAATATATTATGTTATCCTTATAAATTAATAGCCATATTCCTTCAAGTGAATTTCATTGTCTCTCCATTTTGGCCTAACCTTTACGAAGAGTTCTAGAAAAACTTTGCTATCTATAAATGTTTCAATATCCTTTCTAGCAGCTGTGCCTAATTTTTTAATCATACTACCGCCCTCCCCAATAATAATTCCTTTTTGCGTTTCACGCTGAACAATAATGTCGGCAGATATTTTTACCAACGTTATTTTTTCTTTATACTCTCGCACCAAAACAGTTGTGTGATAAGGCAATTCCTCTTGGTACAATTCAAATATTTTTTCACGAATAATCTCTCCCACAAAAAACTTAGTAGGCATATCACTCAAATCATCTCCTTCATAAAAAGGGACTCCCTCAGGTAAATAAAATAATATCCTCTCTAATAGCTTATCAATTCCCTTTTTCTGTAATGCTGAAATTACAATGGCTTCTTTACAATATTTTTTGTCTTCAAAAAAAGACACTACACTATTCAAAGTTGCCTCCTCTCTGATTGTATCGGATTTATTGATTACCAATATAGCCGGAGCTCTTAATTTAAGAGAAGAGAAAATAGCATCCGCTTCTTCTTTATTGTCTTTTGCATCAATAATTAGTAAAGCTACATCCGCATCTTCGAGACTCCCTTTAACAGCTTGCATCATCTTTTCATGCAACTTATATTTAGGCTCAATTATACCCGGGGTATCTGAAAATATAATTTGATAATTTTCATTCGTAAGAATCCCTTTTATGCGATGGCGAGTTGTTTGAACCTTATGTGACACAATCGCCATTTTTTCACCCATCAGCGCATTGAGCAAAGTACTTTTACCCGCATTGGGTTTACCGAATATGTTTACAAAACCTGTTTTCATAAAAAAAGCCGTGACAAAAGCCACGGCAAAGCTATCTTATTTTTTGCTAATTATTGTTTAGTAAATGTAACCAACAGATACTCTCCTATTGTTGAGCCCGTTTTAATAACCTTCAAAGAATTACAACTAGAAGCTGAAATGGTATAGGAATTGGTTGAATCGAAAGTGATTACACTCCCCGATAATGCCCAATGGCCAACATAACTATCTGGAGGGGAACACAATAAACCCAGATCATTGTACTCATATGTATGATTGACATTAAAGACATAAATATCATCTTTTTTACAAGGAGTTGAGGAAGCAAAAATATCCACTTCATTTGCTTGAGCATTTTCCCTATACCTTAAATCGGTTATTTTCCATGCGCCTTCCAAAGTAGATGCACTCAGTACGCATCCTGGAGAAGCACTATCTTCCTTGCATCCTACAAAAGTTAAAGACAATAAAAAAGCTGAGTAAATAAATATTTTCATGATAATTTGGTTTAAGTAAATATTGATACAATTCTATAACCAAATAATATATTATCAAATGATATTCATTACAGCAAACGATGATTCAAGAAAATGCTTTTTTTTATAAAATGATTTGTTCATTTTACTTTAGATGCGCTGTATAAAAAGAGAACTACTGCTTGAAGAAAGTAAAATAAGAAAGGCTTGATTTCTCAAGCCTTTAAGTTGCGAAGAGAAGGATCGAACTTCTGACCTTCGGGTTATGAGCCCGACGAGCTACCGCTGCTCTACTTCGCACCACAAAAGTAACAGATTCTGTCATTGTTTCCAAAAGATTAATTTTTTCATACATTTGCACATAAATAGATCTTATTTAAAACGCTACAAATTCCGGGGTGCTTTCTTAATGAAGGCTGAGATAATACCCGTTAACCTGATCAGGATAATGCCTGCGAAGGGAGAAGCTTCATATATTGAGGCATATTGAGAGTTGACTTCTCAGTCCGGATGTTTGGCAAAAAAATAACCATGAAGTACCACATCCTTATTGTCATTATTTTTCTATGCTCCATCAACTGTAATGCCCAAGAAAAAAAGATTCCCACTGATACCATTATTTTACAACTAATTGAAATAAATGCCCTCAGAGCTAACGACTATACACCCATTACCAAAACAAATCTCTTAAAAAAAGATATTGAAGAAAATAATATTGGGCAAGACCTCCCTTTTATATTAAATCAAACCCCTTCAGTACAGGTAAATTCAGATGCAGGCAATGGCATTGGATACACTGGATTACGAATCAGAGGAACGGATGCCAGCAGAATTAATGTAACATTGAATGGCATCCCCTATAACGATGCTGAAAGCCAAGGAACCTACTTCGTTAACTTGCCCGACATATCTGCTTCTACCTCTTCGATTCAAATTCAAAGAGGTGTAGGGAGTTCCACAAATGGAGCAGGCGCATTTGGTGGATCTATCAACATCAATACAAATGAAATTGACACGAAAAAATATATTCAGCTTAACAGCAATGCAGGATCATATAATTCATTCAGAAACTCTCTACAATTAAATAGCGGTCTACTAGGTAAACACATCGTCTTTAACAGCAGAATAAGCTATATCAATAGTGACGGATATATAGACAGGGCTTCTACTAATCTGTACTCCTTTTATTCCAGCCTAGCTTGGATGAATGAACACAGCTCACTGAAATTTAATATTTTTTCTGGAAAAGAAAAGACTTATGCAGCCTGGTTTGGTATCAATCAGGCAACCTTAGATAGCAACCGACAATACAATCCAGCAGGAACAGAAAAGGAAGGAGAAGCCTATACAAATGAATCAGATAATTATATACAAACCCATTACCAGTTGTTTTTTAATAGAAAAATAAATGACCATTGGAAGTCAAGTATAGCAGTTTTTTTAACCAGAGGAAAAGGATATTATGAGCAATATAAAGCCAATCAATTATTAAATGAATACAATCTGCCTAATTATTTTAATGGGATTGACAGTATTTACTCAACTAATCTTGTAAGAAGATTGTGGCTAGACAATTATTTCTATGGGACTGTTTATTCAATTCAATACAACACAATCAATACAAATATCATAATCGGAGGAAGCCTGAATAAATATGAGGGAAAGCATTTTGGAGAAATTATTGATGCCGAAATACAACCGGCCGTACCTAAAAATTTTAAATGGTACAACCTTGATGCTTATAAAAAAGATTATTCTGTATATGCAAAATGGACACAAAAGATTAATAGAAATTGGTCTACCTATGTAGACTTGCAAGCAAGAATGGTTCATTATACTATTAATGGATTTGAACACAATCCAACCACATTGGTAAATAAAAATTACCAGTTCTTTAACCCGAAAGTTGGAATAACCTATAACAAGTCAACCAGTAGGCTCTATTTATCTTATTCAAAAGCCACCAAAGAGCCCAATAGAGATGATTTTGAAACCGGCATCAATCAATCTCCCTCACCCGAATTGCTCCATGATTTTGAAGGGGGATATGAAAAGAAAAACATGCATTCAAATTGGGGAATCAATTTATACTATATGCTTTATAAAAATCAATTGGTTCTTTCTGGGAAGGTAAATGAAGTATATGCTTACACTAGAGTTAATATAAAAGATAGCTATAGAGCAGGAATAGAAATTCAAGGAGTTAAAAAAATAACCAACTTATATTCTATAAAAGGAAATGCTACGTTAAGTTCAAATAAAGTGAAAAAATTCACCGAATTTATTGATAATTATGACGAAGGAATACAAAATTCTATTTTCTACAAATCATCCGACATTTCTTTTTCTCCTTCTCTAATTGCTTCGGGAAGTATTGAAATCAGTCCAATTAAAAATATAAAGGTTACCCTTATTGAAAAATATGTAAGCAGGCAATATTTAGACAATACGTCAAATAAACACAGAAGCTTACAAAGTTACTTTGTACAAAACATGCGAATAGATTATTCTAAAGAAAATAAAAAAGGAAAAATACTAAATGTATTTATTCAAGGAAACAATATTTTCTCTAAAAAATACGAAGCAAACGGGTATACATTTAGCTATATCTACGGAGGATCATTTACAACAGAAAATTATTATTACCCAATGGCAACTTTTAATTTTATGACAGGATTACAAATTAACCTGTAAAACTTATTCGATTATACTATTTAGTTTGTAGGGAATTGGGCTTGCCATCCCAACATGCCCCCTGCTAAATTTTTCACATTTTTAAACCCCATAGTTTCAAGCATCATGGCTGCTTGCATGCTTCGCTGTCCACTTCTGCAATAACAAATAACTTCCTCCTCTTTTAAATCTTCTATTTCTTCAATTTGCATTGAAAGGATATCACTTAGCGGCAATAACTTACCCCCTATATTAAATTCAGCATGCTCTTCTGACTGTCTAACATCAATTAAATGAAGATTTTCATTGGCATCCATCTTTCGTTTTAGCTCATCAAGCTGAATCATTTCCATCCTATTTATTTTTAAGGCTATAGTATTGTAGTATCTCGTGGAACTTTCATTTCTGGGGCAACCCAAAGATCCATTAATTGGCCGGATTGAATATATACAGGCTCCTTTTGGTCATCTAATCTTGGTGGACTTTGCTTCCAAATAAAAGCTGCAAGAGTATCTTTGGTTCCTTGGTCAGGAATGATGGCTCCCACTAAAATACCACTTTCTTCTAACAAGGTTTTTGCTTCTCCATAAGTCAACCCCACTAAATTAGGCACCAACATCTTTTCACTTTTTAATCCATCCCCAATTACAAGATCTACTGCAGTACCCCAAGGAAGTTTAGTTCCTGCATCTATGTGCTGCCCTTTATACAACTGATCTAATACGGATCCCTTCATAAAATCTGGCCTGAAAGTTGTATCTCCAAGTATGAGATGACTCCTCTTTAAAACCTGAATGGCAAAATTAAAAGTTTTACCTTCTAAAGAAGGCATGTCTATTAATGGCAACGTTAATCGATTAACTGTTAACTGAACTGTTCGATTTATTTTAACAGTGCTATTGGGATCAGGAAGCTGCTTTAATACAATTCCCATTTTAGCTGTATCAGTATATATTGAATCCTGAATAACTACATCAAACCCTTTTTCTTCTAAAAACTTAATAGCATCAGTCGTCTTCTTTCCAACAACAGAAGGCACACTTAAATATTTCCCATGATTAGTAATCGACCCTAATAATTGTAAAACACAAAACAATAGTAAAGCCACCAAAGAAATGGCAGCCAATATATTAATCCACAAAGGCCTAGTTGTAATAAACTTAAACACGATAAAAAATATTTAATTCAAATTATTTATGCTGCACAAAAATGCGGTGACCTTAATTAAAACATTCTTCGATGATAGCAGAATAAAAATCCATAAGCGACCATCCCATAGCTTTTACTTGCTGAGGAACAATGCTAGCTGCACTCTGCCCAGGAACAGTATTAATTTCTAGTAAAAAGGGCTTCCCGGCCGACTCATTGTAAATAAAGTCTATCCTAACTACTCCATTGCAATTAAAAACGCCATAAGCTTTTTTTGCTTCTACTCTTATTTTTTTGGCAATTGATTCTTCCACTTTTGCAGGGGTTACTTCCTCGCTTGCTCCTTCATATTTTGCTTGAAAATCAAAGAATTCATTTTGAGAAATAATTTCTGTCATTGGAAGTGCTATGATATTCCCTTTTGATTTAAACACCCCAATAGTAAACTCTCTTCCACTAATAAATTCTTCTACCAAAACCTGACTGTCTTCTTTAAAAGCTTTTAACAGCGCTCCTTCTAATTCAACTGCCTCTTTTACTTTACTAATTCCTAAACTACTACCCCCATTATTAGGCTTCACAAATAATGGTAAGGTTAATTGTTTTAAAATATTATCTGCACTGATTGGATTTTCCTTAAATAAGTGTAAGGATTTTGCCACGGGAATGCCCGCAAAGGCTGCAACCGCAACAGTGTACCTTTTATTGAATGTCAACGCCGATGTCGCCGCATCACAGGAAGTGTAGGGTATTTTTAAACAATCAAAATAACCTTGAAGTTTTCCATCTTCACCAGGTGTACCATGAAGCCCAACTAATACAGCATCAAAAAGGATTTTTTTCCCATTATCATTGACAGAAAAATCGTTTTTATCAACGGAAGTTTTTAAGCCATTTGTATCAGTATAAAACCAACCTTCCGGATTAATATCAATTAAATAACAATTCCATTTATCGACATCAATGTTATCATGAATAGTCGCCGCAGATTTATATGAAATAACAGATTCACCAGAATATCCCCCAGTAACCAATGCTATATTTTTTTTCATTTTTTATTTAAAATATTTAGACAAAGAAACAAAAAAATGTTTATGAAAAATGTTAAGATTCTATTGAATATCAACCACCTAAAAAATTATTTACCAATTCCTTCATTTCCTGAATTCAACAACAATTTCCACTTACCATCAATTTGTTTTTTCCAGATGTTAGTATAGGACCCATAAATGACGGTATCTATTGAGTTTGGACGTAAAGCATAAATTCCATACGTATAGCCCCATTCTCCAGATGATGACACTGCAGCATGCTGTGGATTCAATGAAAGCTTATACCCCGAATCGTCTTGTTGTATTAAAAAATCAATTGCATTGGCTCCCACCATAGGCAAATAATTTGCTCTCAATAAAACACCATTGCTATCTATGCATTCAATAAAGGCATTTCTCATGCCTTTTTGCTCACTTAAAACAGAAAAGGATTTATCAGCTTCCATTAACTCTAAATGAACCATTTTCTTTTCTGGCATAGAAGCATTATTATGATTCTTACAAGAACCCATAACAAAAGCAATCAGCAAACAAATAGAAAGATATTTCATGTTTACACTGTTTTGAAACCAGCAATGGATTTAAGAATTAAGTAATTGGCATTTCGTCCCTATGAAAGATAAGCCAAAAAATAAAAACGGCGAAAGTATTTTAATACTTCGCCGATGAAAATTATTCTTTAATAAGGCTGTGAACATCCATTATTATAAGTGTAGACTGTTCTTTTTTGTCATTAATTCATCAACCGTCTCGCGGTATACCTCATCAGGAACGCAGCAATCAACCGGACAAACTGCAGCACATTGTGGTTCTTCATGGAAGCCTTGACACTCGGTACACTTGTTTGGGACAATATAATAAGTGTCGTTGCTTACTGGAGTATTGCGCTGATCAGCATCTAGAGAACTCCCGTCCATTAGGGTAAATGCCCCTTTAACGGAAGTGCCATCAGCAATCGCCCATTCTACGCCACCTTCATAAATAGCATTATTTGGACACTCGGGTTCACAAGCTCCACAATTAATACATTCATCTGTAATCTTTATAGCCATCTATCGTAATTTTGATGTAAAGTAATAATAACAATATGAATTTACAAAATCGAATCAATATTCTAGTGGAATTGGGGGAATATCTTAAAAAAAATGGGTCGGAATGGCAAAAAGCTAAACAACAGGCGCAAAATAAAAATGGCTGGTTTACAGAAGCATTCATAGATAAGGCAACCAGCAACATCATTGAAAAGTACTTAAAAAAAGAGCTACTTGAAAAATGGGCAACGCATTACCATCTGGATGATTTGATCAAAGCTAAAAATGTGGGCATTGTGATGGCAGGAAACATTCCAATGGTTGGATTCCATGATTTTTTAGCTGTATTTATCTCGGGGCATAACCAACGAATAAAATTCTCTAGCAAAGACGATGTACTACTAACTCATATCATCCAATATATACAAACGCTAGATACCAATACCACTCATTCCATTAATATTGAGGAGAACTTAAAAGGATGTGATGCTTATATAACTACAGGAGGGAATCAATCAGCAACCTATTTTGAACATTACTTTTCAAAATACCCTAGCATCATTCGACGCAACAAAACATCTATTGCAATCCTAACTGGAGAAGAAACAGCCAATGAACTCAATAGATTATCTGAAGATATTCATTTGTTTTTTGGACTAGGATGCAGAAATGTTACAAAAATATTCGTTCCCGAAAATTATGACTTTGTTCCATTGCTAAAATCTTTTGACCAATTTAAATACTTTAGAGATTATAATAAATACATAAATAATTACGACTTTCAGCTTTCCTTGTTGCTACTCAACAATACTTATTATATGACAAATGAAAGTACCTTATTGGTTGAAAGCAATGAACTCTTTTCACCTATAAGCGTTTTAAATTATTCTTTCTATAGCAATTACAAAATACTGACTGAGGAAGTCGCTAAAAACGGAGATTTGCAGTGCATTGTAGGGAGAAATTTTGTACCCTTTGGACAAGCACAAGAGCCGGAATTATTTTCCTATGCAGACGGCATTGATACAATACAATTTTTATTGACAATTTAACAAGGAACGAGCTTACTAATTTATTGTTAAAGATGCTGAACGGGATTTTACTATTTGTATCACTGAGTTATTTTGCACAATAGGCATACTTTTTGAAAACATACCTTTACTGTAAAAGAAGTTAAAACTGTATAAAAAATGAAAACAAAACATGTATTAGGAACCATTGGCATCAGTGTTCTTACCACCTTACTAGTACTTTGGGGTTATGTTGTTTTTGTACAACCAAGTAACACCTATGCAGGCCAACAGCCTGGTGTAGTGCCCTCTAATTATATTTTAACGGGACAGCGAGAAGGCGGCGTACCTGTTGGCGCAGTTGATTTCACTCAGCCATCTTTGGTAGCCACTCCAGCAGTGGTTCATATTAAAACCAAAACCAATGCAAAACAAGTAAGTAACAACTTACCAAAAATGCGCCAAAATCCCTTCAGCGATTTGTTTGATGAAGATCTTTTCAATCAATTTTTTGGAGGTGGAAGAATGAATATCATACCTGAACAAAAAGCTTCAGGATCTGGTGTCATTATCAGCGATGATGGCTTTATTGTTACCAATAATCACGTGGTTGACAATGCAGACGAGATTACAGTAACGCTTAACAACAAGCGCACTTATAAAGCCAAAGTAATTGGAACCGATCCTGCTTATGATTTAGCCGTCATTAAAATTGAAGCAGCAGGATTGCCTTATTTACTATATGGAAATTCCGATGAGGTAAAAATAGGCCAATGGGTATTGGCAATTGGCTATCCATTGAATCTAGAAACTACTGTAACGGCAGGAATTGTGAGCGCAAAAGCTAGAAGCCTTGGGCTCAATAAAGACAAAACCGGCAACACTGGAGGAGCAGTGGAGTCATTCATTCAAACGGATGCTGCTGTAAATATGGGAAATAGTGGTGGCGCCTTGGTTGATACCGATGGAAAATTAATTGGCATCAACTCTGCTATCGCTTCTCCTACTGGGTATTACTCAGGATACTCTTATGCAATCCCTGTAAATATTGCTAAGAAAGTGGTGGATGACATTATAAAATTTGGAACAGTTCAAAGAGGATATCTTGGAATTCAATTTGGCAACGCTTCCGATATGACAGAAGATCAAAAAAAGAAAAACAACATTCCCGCAGAGGCATATGATGGAATTTATGCAACCGACGTACCAAGCGATGGCGGAGCATATGCTGCAGGCATCAAAATAGGAGACAGAATTCAAAAAATAAATGGCGTAGCCATTTCAAGTGGCGGAGAACTACAAGAACAAGTGAGCCGATATAAACCAGGTGACAAAATATCGGTTTCAGTTTTGCGCGGTGGAAAATCAATTACTTATTCCGTTACATTGAAAAACAAAGCAGGGAATTATGAAATTGTAAAAAACGACACTGAGCTAGATAAACTTGGGGCAGACTTTGCAACACTTGATTCTAAAAAAGCCAAAGAATATGATATTTCAGGAGGAGTTGTTGTGAAAAAAGTAAACGATGGCGCGCTGAATGATCAAACTAGAATGAAAGATGGTTTTGTTATTTTGAAAGTAAATGACAAAAATGTAAAATCGGTAGATGACTTCAAAAAAATAATTACGGGAGAAAAAAATATTACCATTAGTGGATTTTATCCAGGATATGATGGATTATACGAATATCCCATTACACTTGAAGATTAAAGAAAAAAATGAATGTTTGCTAAAAGCTCCGATAATAATATCGGAGCTTTTTTATTTAAAAAAGTATTGCACATGAAAATTATGCAATTCTTGAACACAAGATTGTACCTTTGTATAGTTATAATTTACAATGAAACAATTTACCATTCCATTTACATATCGTAGCACATTGATTTCTGCTATTAAAGAAAAAAGGAAAGAGGCAGACAAGTTAAAAAAAGATTTCACCCCCACTCTATTGGATCTAGGGGATTTGAAAATATACTTAGCCAGACATTTTGGCTTTTGCTATGGGGTTGAGAATGCAATAGAAATTGCTTTTAAAACAATTGATCAACATCCCAATAAACGAATTTTCTTACTGAGTGAAATGATTCACAATCCTCAGGTTAATAAAGATCTTTTGGATAGAGGGGTCAAATTTTTACAAGATACCAAAGGCAATACCCTCATTCCTTTTGATGAATTGAAAAAAGAAGACGTGGTCATTATCCCTGCTTTTGGAACAACACTGGCAATAGAGGCGAAATTGAAATCGATAGGAATTGCCATTGAGCAATACAATACCACCTGTCCTTTTGTAGAAAAGGTATGGAATAGAAGTGAGCAAATTGCTAAGAAAGACTATACTGTGATTATTCATGGCAAACCCTCACATGAAGAAACTAGGGCTACTTTTTCACATGCGGCTGCAAATACTCCCACTGTAGTAGTAAGTGATATGGAAGACGCCATTACGCTTTCTACTTTTATTAAAGGGGAACGCCCTGTAGAAGAGTTCTATAAAATATTTGAAGGAAAATATTCTACTCATTTTGATATTACCACTCATTTCGAACGAATTGGAGTGGTGAACCAAACCACCATGCTGGCAAGTGATACACAAGGCATATCAGATTTTCTTAAAACTATAATGGTTGAAAAATATCAGTTGAATGAAAATACGATTCATGAAAGATTTGCTGATACAAGAGATACACTCTGCTACGCCACCAATGACAATCAATCAGCCGTTTACGGATTACTTGAACAAGACGCCGAATTGGCTATTGTAGTAGGCGGATATAATAGTAGCAATACCTCTCATTTAGTTGAATTGTGTGAGGCAAAATTACCTACCTACTATATAGACAGCCCAGAAAGAATCCTTTCTAATACTCAAATTGAGCATTTTGATTTTCATCAGAAAAAAGAATTAATTACCAACAACTTCCTTCCCGATAAGAAACCCTTAAAAATCTTAATAACCAGTGGTGCCAGTTGCCCTGATGCCCTAGTGGAGAAAGTGATATATAAAATAGCCGAATTCTATCATTCTGGTCAGCATTTGGATAATTTAATCGCAAAGTTTTAAGAATAAAAAAACCCTTCCAATTAAGAAAGGGTTGACGTTTTGACTAACTGGTTAATCATAAGTCAATATTTTATTACTACAAATTTATTTTCAACAACCTTTCCTTCTGTTGTTATTAATTTTATTAAGTAGGTTCCTGCTTTATAATTAGTAACATCAATCTTTACTGTATTACCAGAAACAATAAAGTTGCTGATTACTTTTCTGCCGGTCATGTCGTACACATTAAAAGTATTTTTTAATGGTAAATTATTGAATCCAATAATTACATATTGAGAAGCAGGATTAGGATAAATATCTACCGAAGGAATTGAGCTAGCAAAATTCAACACAATTACACTAGAGAAACTAATTCTCCCAGAAATATCTTCTTCCGCTAATCTGTAAAAATTTCTGCCAGGTAATGGCGCAAAGTCTTTTATAGTATAGTTATTTTCAACTGTAGAATTACCAACAGCTGTCACTCTTCCAATTTCGAAAAAGTTTACTCCATCTGCAGATCTTTGTATAATAAATTGTTGAGCATCTTGCTCGAAACTGGTAGACCAAAACAACTGAGATTGTCTGTTATCTATTTTTGTACCTGTAAAAGAGGTAAGTTTTACTGGAGTTGGAGCTGCATCAGGGCAACTTGGATAAATGGCAGGAGTTAAAAAAGCATTGAGGTACATGCGCTGTCCATTGATATCCGTTTCAGCTGTTCCATCTAGGTCGTGATTACCCAAATAAAATATTAATCCGCCTCGGCCTGATTTGAATTTGGAAACAGATGCCCCATAAACAGAATCCAATGCAGCGGTATTTCCTACAATTATAGGGTAAAAATTATTGGCAGCTTCGCCTCCGAGCCTAGTGTAAGATTGTACAGAACCTCCTGCAGCTGGATCATATGCTCCATCGTATTGAGCGTATGGTAAATCTGAGTTTACGTAGGAAAAATTGGATGAAGTCAAAGAGTTGGGCTTGTCCAAGCCCAAGGTCGATTGAAATTTACCATTTACTGAATTTTCATAGGCTAAAATAGCATGACACTCAGCTAGAAAATTACCTCCGTCAACCGTCACAAATTTTCTGATAGAATCCACCAAATCTTTAACTATTGCAATTTCAGAAGCATTATTGGGGTCATTATGAGGCTCCGAAGCAAATGTAAAACAGTTGGAAGGTAAATTGGCAGCTGTATTGAATATCTGATAATTATAAGTCGGAATAGATGCATTTGTCATGTATTTGGTATGAATGGTTGCTTTTCCACCATCATTTAAAATAGCTGCACGAGGTTTCACGCCTAACATATCGTATCTAACATCTACACTAACATCTGCAGTGGTACGATACACATTAACATCACTGGTAGTCGTTGCATTAAACGCATTAATGATAGAACCAACGCCAGTTGTATCAGAAAGGGAAATTACAAAAGGGCCCGCCTTAAAAGCTGTTGAAGTTGCTAATAATTTACTAGGGTAAAGTCGTTCTGCTGTAACCGTAAAATCAGCAGCATTTTTTGCTTTACCAGATTTTATAACCCATTTTAATTTCTTATACTTATCAAGCAATTCCACTATAAGCCCATAAGCTTTAAGATTAAAACGAGAAGATATAGCTTGGTTTGTATTATCCATTGCAATCACCAATGATCCTGCAGGCAATGTAACAACATTAGTAGCGGGAGACGGTAAATCTGGATTTTGAGCATTTGAAACATTTCCAATTACCAATAATAAAATAATAGCAGCACTGAATCGTAAAATAGATTTCATATTAATGTTCTTTGTGTTTAAAAAAAGTTTTGGCTTTTTTTTAAATAAAAGGATAAGAAAAAATAAATGGAATTTCTTAAAATAGAGGATTGAACGACTTCGATAAACAAAAACTCCAAAATGAGGAAAAGTACTAATCGATTTCTTAATGCAAAAGTATATTACAAAAACCTAAGTTCCAATTTTATTAGTCATGAAATAATATGATTATCAATCCATTATTTACTAACTAATTGAAAATCAATATTTAATGTGTTTTATTTAGTTGCTAATTTTTTCTTTTGCAAGTTTTAATGCTATGTCAAGCTGTTCTTGAATTGTGAGCCTAGTATTGTCTAGCTCAATGGCATCTTCTGCCTTTCTTAATGGACTCACTTCTCGGTTTGAATCGATATAATCCCGCATTTCAAGATTACTTTTAACTTCCTCAATCGTAATGTTAGGATTTTTATCAAACATCTCTTTGAATCTTCTTTCCACTCTCACCAAAATATCGGCATTCATAAAGAATTTTAATGCAGCATGAGGAAAAACAGTTGTACCAATATCTCTTCCATCCATTACAATGCCTTTGTCTTCTCCCATTCTTTGTTGCTGAGCCACTGCAAAATTTCTGACCAAAGAAATAGTAGCCACCTCACTAACCTTTTCTGCTACCACCAAATCTCTGATTAAATATTCTACATTCTCTTCATTTAAGAATATCTCAGATTGCTCAGATTTCTCATTGTATTTAAAAATTAAAGTAATATTTTCTAACGCAGATTTTGTCTGAATGTCATCTGTCCAATCAATATGATTTCTCAAAAAATACAATGTAATCGCTCTGTACATTGCGCCACTATCAATATAAACATAGCCTAGCTGCTTGGCTAGTTGTTTGGCTAGTGTGCTTTTTCCACAAGAGGACCATCCGTCAATTGTAATTATTATCTTGTTTTCCATTAACGATGCAAAAATGAGTGAAAATAATGCTAATTCAAAAAGATATTTATAAATAATAGAAGATAAAAAAAGCCCATTTGTTGTACAAATGGGCTTGACTATTAAATCTAGGTAATTTAAGCTTCAGATTTCTTCTCTTTTTTCTTTGGCTCTTCTTTTAGCTTGAATATGATCTTCCCCGCTTCCTTGTCTAACTTAGCCACCATGGTATCTCCCGCTTTGATTGTCATATTGAGAATTTCTTCTGCCAAAGGATCTTCAAGGTATTTTTGAATGGCTCTGTGAAGTGGACGAGCGCCAAATTGACTATCGTATCCTTTCTCCGCTATAAAATCTTTGGCTTCAGGACTTAATTCGAGAGAGAAACCTAGATTACTCAACCTTTTCATCACCCCTTTCATAAGAATATCTATTATTTGGAAGATGTCTTCTTTGTTGAGTGAATTGAAAATAATAACATCGTCTATCCGATTTAAAAACTCTGGACTAAACGTGCGCTTGAGCGCTTTTTCAATAATGGCTTTATTGTTTTCATCCTGATTGTCTTGGCGCGTTTGTGTTGCAAATCCTACCCCATCACCAAAATCTTTCAATTGACGTGCGCCAATATTAGAAGTCATGATAATCATGGTGTTTTTAAAATCAACTTTTCTTCCAAGTCCATCTGTCAACTGACCATCATCCAATACTTGTAATAAAATATTATAGATATCTGGATGTGCTTTTTCAATTTCATCAAGAAGAATTACACTGTATGGTTTGCGTCTAACCCTTTCAGTTAATTGACCCCCTTCTTCATATCCAACATATCCTGGAGGGGCTCCAATTAAACGGCTCACTGTAAATTTCTCCATGTATTCCGTCATATCTATTCTAATCAGGGCGTCTTCGCTGTCAAACATGTGCTTGGCCAATGAACGCGCAAGCTCTGTTTTACCTACCCCCGTAGGACCAAGAAAAATAAACGTACCGATTGGTTTTTTGGGATCTTTTAATCCAATCCTATTTCGCTGAATGGCTTTTACCACTTTAGAGATTGCTTCTTGTTGCCCAATGACTGCCCCTTTCAAATCTTCCGCCATTCGACGCAATTTATCTGTTTCAGCCTGCACCATTCGCTTCACGGGAATGCCCGTCATCATTGATACTACTTCAGCGATATCCTCTTCTTCGATAGGATATCTTTTGTGTTTGCTTTCTTCTTCCCAGGTATTTTTAGCCTTCTCTAAATCTTCTTGCAAGCGCTTTTCAGTATCTCTCAAAGAAGCCGCTTCTTCAAACTTTTGGCTTTTTACCACTTGATTTTTTTCAAGTTTGATGTCTTCTATTTTCTTTTCAAGCTCTAAAATAGTATCAGGGACATTGATGTTTTTGATATGCTTTCTTGCCCCCACTTCATCCAATACATCAATGGCTTTGTCTGGCAATAACTTATCGGTCATATAACGATCGCTCATTTTTACACAAGCTTCAATTGCTTCTTTACTATAAGTGACATTGTGATAATCTTCGTACTTATTTTTAATATTAGTTAAGATTTCAATCGCTTCTTCTACCGAAGGTTGTTCTACTATTACTTTTTGAAAACGTCTATCCAATGCTCCGTCTTTTTCAATATGCATTCTGTATTCATCGAGTGTAGAAGCACCAATACATTGTAATTCGCCTCTTGCTAAAGCAGGTTTAAAAATATTAGAAGCATCCAAAGATCCGCTGGCACCGCCTGCTCCAACGATGGTATGAATTTCATCGATGAATAATATGACATCTCGATTTTTTTCTAACTCGTTCATGATTGCCTTCATCCGCTCTTCAAATTGACCACGGTATTTCGTTCCGGCAACCAAAGCAGCTAAATCTAGACTTACCACTCTCTTATCAAAAAGGACACGTGATACTTTTCGTTGTACAATTCTGAGTGCCAATCCTTCTACGATGGCTGTTTTACCCACGCCAGGCTCCCCAATTAATATGGGATTATTTTTCTTTCTGCGAGATAATATTTGTGATACTCTTTCTATTTCATTTTCACGACCAACAATTGGATCCAAGGAACCATTTTCAGCCATTCGAGTAATGTCTCTTCCGAAATTGTCTAGCACAGGTGTTTTTGTTTTTAAGCCCCCTGTACTAGCTCCTTTGGGTGACTTAGGCTGTTGGCCGAATTGCTTTCTTTCCTCATCAAAATCATCTTCTTCATTGAATTCAGCTTGTGGCGCATCGCTGGTAACAAAATCAACTTCTGTTTTAAATGCATCATAATCCACTTCAAATTGATTCAATATTTGAGTAGCTATATTTTCCTTATTCTTTAGAATGGAAAGCATCAGATGTTCGCTCTCTACTTGTGGACTTTTAACAGCTTTGGCTTCTAATACTGTTATGCGGATAACTTTTTCCGCTTGCTTGGTAAGAGGCAAAGAATTGATATTGGCGATGGTTTTGCCTGACTTGTCTTTTACGGCCATCTCTATTTCTTTTCTTAACTCAAATAAATCGATATTTAGCGATTTAAGTATTTTAACGGCTGTATTCTCGCCATCTCTGATAAGACCCAGCACTAGATGTTCGGTTCCAATAAAATCATTACCTAGCCTCAAAGCTTCCTCACGACTATACGATATGATTTCTTTAACTTGGGTGGAGAAATTATTATCCATTCTCTTTGTTTTAAGTGTTACAATAATAACGAATATTTATATTGATTCTGTATGCAACAGATACAAATGTTGATATGTTGAAAAGTTAAACTATTTTTTAAAACCCATTGTAATCCAATTACTTAATAATATGTGAAATAAAACAAGATTGTAATCATGCGTAACGGTAATTGATAAAAATAACAGTCCAAAAAAACCGATATTACACCAAAAATTAATTTATTTTACATCGGTCTTAACTTCCTTTATATGAATGTCAAAATAGATACCAAAGAAAAATTCACGGTCATAACACCATTAGAAACAGAGATTTCTGCTAATATGTCAGTTGAACTGCTAGATTTGATTGAATCTTTCAAAAAAAAGGAGATTCCTCATGTTATTTTGAATCTAGAGAATGTAAAGGAGATGGATGATGACTCAAGAAAAAAACTATCTTTCATTCAACATCAATTTTATGAGAATAACTGCTCATTTGTAATATGCGGAATGCATAAAAGCCTGGAAGGGCAATTTAATGACGATGAGGAATCTGAAATGATGAATGTTACCCCTACAGAAAGCGAGGCTTGGGATATTGTGCAGATGGAAGAAATAGAAAGAGAATTGCTAAATGATTTTGATCATAAAGATGACAATGCTTAAATAATTATTTCATCATATTTATAATACCCCAACTTATTGCAATCAGTCACTATTCTTGGAAATAATTCTGCTATTCCTGCGTTTGGAAGAAATCCTACTGCACAGTGGCTTCAAACACAAGAAGAATGCTTTCTTATTGATTGTGGAGAAGGGACTCAATTACAAATCTCCAAATACAAATTAAAACACAGCAAGCTAACGCACATATTTATTTCTCATTTACATGGCGATCATTATTTTGGATTGATTGGCTTGTTAACAAGCATGAGCTTACTCAACAGAGCAAAAGATCTTCATTTACATGGCCCAGCAGCTTTGAAAGAAATTATCCAATTGCAATTGGATGTAGCCCAAACAAAACTCAATTACACACTGCATTTTCATCCGTTAGAAAAAGAGGGAACAATTGCCAATACAAAAAAAATAGAAGTCTCTTGTTTTAAAGTAAAACACAGCATTGACTGTTGGGGGTTTTTATTCAAAGAGAAAAAAAACAACAGAAGCATCCTTCCTGAAAAAGTAAAGAGTTATGAAATACCTGTTACGTTTTATGAGCAATTACAACAAGGGGAAGATTTTGTAACTAGCAAAGGAACCATTGTTTCTAATGAAGAACTTACCACTCTAGCATCTCCCCCTAAGAGTTACGCCTATTGCGCAGATACCATTTACGACGAATCATTGGTGGAGACAATAAAGGGTGTAGACCTTCTTTACCATGAGGCCACCTATTTAAAAGATTTACATGAAAAAGCGGCTGATAGATTTCATTCCACCTCTATTCAGGCAGCCAGCATGGCAAAGCTGGCAAAAGTGAATCAACTTATTATTGGACATTTTTCTTCTAAATACGAATCAATAGACCCCTTTCTTGATGAGGCGAAAGAAATATTTGAAAACACTCTTTTAGCCATAGAAGGCGTCTGCTATAAATTTTAATCTTTACTTATTCTTTTGTAAATATTGTTGAACGCTTTGATGCAACCCCTTGCTCAGTGGCACCAATGGCAAACGCAAGGCATTTTGTATCAAGCCCATTTCATGTAAAAATGCTTTGATCCCCGCAGGATTATTTTCTTCAAACATCAATTGATAAGCAGGCATCAATGTGTCATTGATTTTTTTTGCTGAGGAGAAATTTTGAGAAAGACAATGTCTAATCATATCAGAAAAAGCTTTTGGGAATCCATTTGCAGCAACACTGATTACACCATCCATACCACAAGCCATTTGCGACAAAGCCAAATTATCATCCCCACTCATCACCAAGAACCCAGCAGGCCTGTCTCTTAAAATTTCCATGCACTGAGCCATGTCGCCACTTGCTTCCTTGATTCCCATAATATTCTCTACTTCATTTGCAAGCTTCAACGTAGTGTCTGCAGTCATATTTCTACCGGTTCTACCAGGTACATTGTATAAAATTACCGGCTTAGGAGAAGAAGAAGCAACCAACTTATAATGCTCGAATAATCCTTGCTGAGAAGGCTTGTTGTAATAAGGACTTGCACTCAATACAGCATACGCTTTGTCTAGAGGATAAGATTCCAAATCTTTCATCAAACTTCTAGTATCATTCCCTCCCATTCCAATAATTACAGGAACGCTGTTATTAACTTGCTGATGCGTAAATTCTATAATTTCTATCTTCTCTTCTTTACTTAATACGGGCGTTTCTCCTGTTGTACCCAATGTAACAATATACTCTACCCCTCCCTCAATAATAAAGTTGATTAATTTACCCAAAGCATTAAAATCAACTGCTTCCTTTTGATCAAAGGGGGTTACAATGGCAACTCCCGTTCCTTTTAATTGAGACATGAGATTTATTTTCACGTGAAGTTATATCAATTCAAATGAATAAATAAATGATGAAAAAAATATACAGAAATAATCATACGTACGACCTAAAAAGCCTAGAATAAGAGATTAGCTTTTAAACATAACGGACGTATTTAAATAATGCTGATCATTTGCATAAATAAATAAGCAAGTGCCGTTTTTAATGGTATTGATGATTGGTTTTGTTAAGTCTTCCGGTACCGCAGGACAACCCCAACTTCTTCCCAGATATCCATTGCTTTTGATAAATTGCTCACAAACATAGGGCGCTCCATGCATGACTATAGATCGTTCATTCGCATTATCATTGATGCCCTTTTCCAACCCAATTAATTGAAGGGAATATCCATTTTTTCCGAAATAGGTTTGGGATGTTTCATAAAAACCAAGACTACTTTGAAGGCTCTCCGCAGTATTGGAAAAATTAGTGGCAAATCTTTTACCAGAATGCTGGCCGTGTGCTACATACGTATTGAATAAAACCATTTCATTTTCAATGTCTACCACAAACAACCGCTTTTTAGAAGAAGCTTTGGTAAAATCGATGATAGATATAATGTGATCATTGTTGAACGTTCTGGACTGTTTTATTTTTTCAAACCCTTCTATTGCGAATAGAAAGGCTTTTTCAGAAAGACCTGCTTTCTTGAGTTGTAATTTATTATACAATTCGAGAGATCGATTAGAAGCAACCTTGCTAGTATTTGATAATACTGGCTCCCATAGCGTAGACTTGCCAAAACTATAAGGAAATTGAATCATACAAATAAAGATGATTAAAAATGGCAGGCGCGTATTTTTAAAAAGAATTCTTTTCATAATAACAATGGATTAAATAATTGAAATTTTAAAAAGTAGTGGAGGAATCTATACTAATTAAGATTAAAGGTTTTCAATAGGATTAACGTGCGAACACAAAATTAAATTGTACATCTCAATGATTCAATTGTTTGGTGTTAAGATTTATGTAATAGTGATTTGTTAAAAAAAGTTAATCAACTATCTCATTTATACTTCGTATTTTACCTATACCTAATTTAAATATATGATTGGCATTTTCTTAAACACACAATCCGGGAAAGGGAAAAGCAAAAAAATAGCGGCTTTTATTACTCATGAACTTGAGCAAAAAAACACAGCGTATGAAATATTCGCAGATCATTGGCCACTTACATTAGATAACCTACAAGAGGCGTGGATTATTGGAGGAGATGGAACAATCAATTATTTCGTAAACCATTATAAAGAAATTAATATTCCTCTTGCTTTGTTCAAAGGGGGCACTGGAAATGATTTTGCTTGGAAGTTATATGGGAACATTTCTTTAAAACAACAGCTCAACTTAGTATTAAACGCAGAACCAAAACCTGTAGATGCAGGAAGCTGTAATGGAAAAATATTTGTAAACTCTATTGGCATTGGCTTTGATGGAGAAGTATTAAAGTCGATGGGCGTGATTCGATGGCTAGGAGGTCATTTGGGATATATTGGCGTAGTCCTCAAACAAATTTTTAAATACAAGGAAGTTGAATTTACCATTCGTGCAAACAATCAATCTTTCAATCATAAATACTTGCTAGTAAACATAGCCAATGCGCCGAGAACTGGTGGCGGATTTATGATTTCTCCAAAAGCAGACATCCGCGATGGAAAATTGAATATGATGCTATGCCCTGCCCAATCCATTTTACAAAGACTTCGCTATTTACCGGTGATTGAAAAAGGAAAGCATTTGGAACTAGCTTTTATTACCCATCAAGAAACTACCGAACTCATCATTGAAACTCAACAAGAAATGTATGGCCAAATGGATGGTGAATTGATACAATCTAATAGGTACAAAATAACGATACTTGAATCTTATTTAACTTTCAAGCACTAAATAGAAGCTGTCGTTTAATCAAATTAGAATTGCTCTCGCTTAATAAATTTTAAATAATTATAATTCCCACTATCTTTTTTCTTATTGTGACTCTTGTCAGTAGCAATTAACTAATTAATCATTTTTTCATTATTTGATTTCCTGTTCTTTTATTCAATAAATAATCTTACTTATTAAATTTAAAGTAAACAAAATCAGCAAAATATGAAAATGCTTATGAAGCTGTTACTATTTGACAAATGGTTTGCCATGATTACTGTAGTTGCCCTTTATATAGGCGCAGCATTTTTAGTTTTGGTGGGAGCCACGAATTTGATTTTATATATTATTGATTATGTTTCTCTTTCATTATATGATTTAAGCAATTCAAAAAGAGAAATGAGGGATGCAGTTGTATTGTCGGCTAATTTTATTTCTATTATTGATGTTTATTTATTGGCAATTGTATTTTACTTACTTGCTGTTGGGTTATATAAATTATTAATTGGCCCTATTGAAACTTTCGAATGGATGAAAATTGACAACTTGGATGATTTGAAAGAAAAGATATCAAAAACAATTATTTTATTTTTATCTGGAACATTTCTAAGAATTGTAACTCAGTCTAAAGATGCCACTAATACGTTATTTATAGGAATTGCCGTTTCCTGTATTTGTCTCATGTTAATATTTTATGTGAAGGCACTTAAAAATAATAACCATAACAACAATCATAATAATACCAACAATACAAAGATTTAAAGTCAATTTTGAGGCCTAGATTTATCCAAAATTTGGTAGGAATATATTTTAGACTTCTTTTTGATCACTCTCAAAGTACCCTCAAACAAAAATGCCTCGTAAATTATTGATTTACAAGGCATTAAAACTTATCGTTGCGGACCGGACGGGGGTCTGGTGACTTATACTAACTTATCTTAATCTTCTGAAACCATTGAATATAAAGGGGTTACTATTATACTCTTCTTATCTTAACTCATCTAAATTGACTAAAATATAGGTGGGTTGCTACACTTTTTGCTACAGAAAGAATTTGAATAGTTTGAAGCTTAAATTCTTGTCCACTAATATTGATTGGCACATATTCTATCTGTTTCATTTAAAATTAAAGAAAACCATTATTTCTTTTGCCAAACTAATTTGACACTTCACCTGTACTTGAAATCGGATTATTTATCAAAAGGAAAATCAAAAAGCTCTGTATGAGAAATCTCAAGTCCTTCAGCTAAAATTAAAACTGTTGCAATTGTAGGATTTATTACACCCCTCTCAATTTTGGATAATTGGCTGTATTCCATATCAACATGCAAAGCAAACTCTCTCATACCAAATCCCTTCTCAATTCTGAGCTTTCTTAAATGACTACCAAATGCCTTGCTAAAATTTTTATTTTTATTATTTATCACATAAGCAAAGTGGCAAAATAAAAACTCTAAAATGGCGTCATATATAACGCCACTATCTTATATTTGAGTGGCAAATAAAACAATAGTCTGTTCAAATCCTTTAATTAAGAATATTGTATG
>CANJJU010000025.1 GCA_947474815.1 Chitinophagaceae bacterium
GAGCATGCTGAAATTATGCGCTTAATTCAAAAGCTTAAAAATATTATTGAAAATGAAGGACTTCGTTTTGAAATTATCAAAACAGAACTCAATGAAGTAAAAGCAAAGTTTGGTGATGAGCGTAAATCAGAAATTGTATATGCCGATGATGAAATCAATATGCTTGACCTTATTGAAGATGAAGATGTGGTAGTTACTATATCTCATCTGGGTTATATCAAACGTACTTCTGCTTCAGAATATCGTCAACAAAGGAGAGGTGGAAGAGGCGCAAAGGGAAGTAGTACTCGTCAAGAAGATTATATCGAACATCTGTTCGTTGCATCTACCCATCATACGTTATTATTCTTTACTGAAAAAGGCCGTTGCTTCTGGCTGAAAGTATATCAAATTCCGGAAGGGGATAAAACAAGTAAAGGGCGTGCTCTACAAAATATGATACAAATTCCGCCAGATGATAAAGTTAGAGCTATTATTGATATTAAGAATTTAGAAGATGAAGAAGCCGTTAAAGGAAATTACATCGTCTTGTGTACTAAGAAAGGAATTATAAAGAAAACTGATTTAAAAGATTTCAGCAGACCAAGACAAAATGGTATCAATGCAATTAATATTCTAGAAGGAGATCAATTGCTAGCAGCATCATTAACAGATGGCAATTGCGAAATCATGATGGCTGTAAAAAGTGGTAGGGCCATTCGATTCCATGAAACAACTGTTCGTAGTACCGGACGTGGAGGGATAGGTGTTTATGGTATTGAGGTTGATGAGAGTAAAGACGAAGTAGTGGGTATGATTTGCATCAACAAAGAAGATAAAACCAAAACCATTCTAGTAGTTAGTGAAAAGGGATATGGAAAACGTACTTTCTTAGATGACCCAGAAACAGGGGAAGCAAACTATAGAGTGACCAATCGAGGAGGAAAAGGTGTGAAAACCATTAATGTGACCGATAAAACAGGTAGACTAGTAGGTTTGCTTGATGTGAAAGAGAATGAAGATCTAATGATTACTTGTGTGAGTGGAGTAACCATTCGTATGGCAGTGAAAGATATCAGCGAACAAGGAAGAGCTACTCAAGGAGTAAAATTGATAAAAGTAGACGATGGTGACGAAATCGCGGCTATCACTCAATTGGATGAAATGGAGGAAGAAGAACTAGTTGGGCCATCTGTTGAGGAGGATGTTTCTAGTGAGTCTACTCCTGATATCTCTGATTCGTCAGAATCTGCAGATGGATCAGATCCAGTTGCTGAAGTATAATTTCTCTAGATTATTTAATTTATCATATGGCTATTCGAAAGAGTAGCCATATTTCATTAGAGTAATCGATCTAACGGAGGAGTATCCAATTCTCACAATAAGAGGACTTAGTATAAACAGTGTATTTTTCTATAATATCTATTTAACATAATATTAATTATAGGAAATAAACTAATTCAATTAAAAGGAAACCAATCAGTTATGGTAGTTCTAGCTAAGTTGTTTTTAAATAAGGTAGCTTTGCACCTATGTCAAGTAAAATGGTTTCTACAGAAGGGATTTTGAATAATCTTAAAATCAAAGAACTAAATCCAATGCAGCACGCTGCTATAAATGCGTTGCATGAGTTCGATAAAGTAAAATTATTGTCGGATACTGGATCTGGTAAAACTTTGGCTTTTTTGATTCCTTTATTGAAATCATTACAACCTGATCAGAAAACTACTCAAGCCCTGATTATGGTTCCTTCTCGCGAACTAGCGCTGCAAATTGATTCGGTATTAAAGCAAATTCAAACCGGATACAAAATTACCTGTTGCTATGGCGGTCACAAGCGTGAAATAGAAGAAAATAATCTTGTACAGCCACCTGCTATCATTATCGCAACCGCCGGGCGTATGGCTGACCATATTCGTAGGAATAATGTAGACACCAATCAAATTAGATTTTTAGTGTTGGATGAGTTTGATAAAATGTTAGAGCTTGGATTTTTAGAGGAAATGGAATATATATTACAATCATTGCCCGCTGTTAAAAAAAGGATACTAACCTCTGCAACTGAAGCTACGCCTATACCTCCATTCACTCAGATGTATGACGCTCACGCTATAAATTTTCTAAGTGGAGAACCTAAAGATTCAAATACATTGAGTATTAAATCTATTGTCTCTGCAGATAAGGATAAGTTAAATACACTATTGCAACTCATTTGTTATTTGAACGATACATCTACTATTGTTTTTTGTAATCACAGAGAATCGGTAGAAAGAACGAGTCAGTTTTTATCTGAACAAGGGATTGTTAATGTATTTTATCATGGCGGTATGGAACAGCACGATCGTGAAGTAGCTCTCTGTAAGTTTCGCAATGCTAGCTCGAATGTTCTTGTTACTACTGACTTGGCAAGCCGTGGCCTTGATATCGCAAATATCAGAAGTGTGGTTCATTATCATCTCCCTTCTACAGAAGATGCATTTCTTCATCGCAATGGCCGAACTGCTCGTATGGATGCTACTGGCAGTGTCTTTTTAATTATAGGCCCTGAGGAAGAAGTCCCTGCTTATGTTAGCAATGCCGCGCAATCATTTGAATTACCTGAAAAATACAGTATCCCTGAAAAGCCCAAATGGAGCACATTGTTCATTGCAGCTGGCAAAAAGGATAAAATCAATAAGATTGATGTGGTTGGATTTCTGACCAATAAAGGAAAGTTGAAAAAGGACGAAATTGGACTAATTGAGGTGAAAGACTTCGCCTCTTTTGTAGCTGTACGAAAATCTAAAATCGGTCACGTAATTGAGGACGTTAAGAATGAGAAAATAAAGAACAAGAAGGTTAAAATAGCCATTGCTCGTTAAACTAAATCGCTATTCTTCTTCTTTCTTTAAAGTTTCGATATCCTCTATAAGTCTTTCCATTTCAACTTGTAAGGTTCCATTATAAACTCCTCTTATTCTTCTTTTCCTATCTATTAATATGACATTTTCGGTATGCAGGAACTCATTGCCTGTTTGATAATACCCAATGGTATCCCCTGCATAATATTCCTTCTTTGCCAATCTGTAAATATCATCTTGTTTTCCTGTTAGTAATCTCCATTTCCCATTATCTATCACTCCCCTAGTATTTGCGTATTTTTTCAATACGGACACACTATCCAAATCTGGGGTTACAGAGTGAGATAAGATCATAACGTTCTTATCATTTTTGAAATGAGCCTGAACCAACAGCAGGTTTGCTGTCATTTTTGGACAAATACTGGCGCATCTGGTAAAAAAGAAATCAGCCACATAAATTTTCCCTTCAACTGTTTTCTCCGTTACAGACTGGCCATTTTGATCAATAAATGAAAAGGCAGGAATATGATGAATGCTATAGTATTTTTTATCATCTGTCGCAATCCATTCCGGCGTAAAGTCGGGCTTATTAATAAAAGGCATGGAAGATATGCTAGGTTGCTGTTTGCATCCTAGAAGCATACACAATACAATGAGAAGTTTATTTTGTTTTAATTGAATCATAAGGGTTGGTACAAATTTTTAAACCAAGCAATCCGTATTTTTTACCATTTTTGATTACATAATTCGCTCTAACAGTCCCATCAGCCCACCACAGTCGTTGGCTTCCATTTTCGTATCCTTTTGTATAATGAAACTGTTTGATTAATAATCCATTGGATATCCATTCTTTGAAAGCTCCATCGTATTCGTCGTTGTATGCAGTAAAATAATATTTCTGTTGTCCATTTGGCCACCAGCCTTGATGAACGCCTTCCTTTTTTCCGTTAATGTAAAATCGTATTTCTTGTAATTGCTTTTTGGAAAACCATTTCTTTTGAAACCCTTCTTCTACTCCATTAAAATAAGAATCCAGACTAAGCGTATCTCCTGCATCGTTTATACTATATCTGTATCCTGTATATAAAATATTTTTAAAGAATAGGGTATCTTGGTGTATTCTAAAATTAGCATCCTTTGCATTAATAAAAATCGATGGAACAGCTTTGGCTATTTTAGGCTCAATTAAAAAATCATTCTTCTTAGTATTGCAAAATTGAAAGCAGCTACTAAAAAGAATGACTATTAAATAATTTCTTGCTTGATTCATCAAATCAATTTTAGTAAAATTGATAAAATCTTTTAAATTACTGAGTAACTGTTCCAGGTGTTCCCCAGAATCCACTCCCATTTAAGTAAGGTGCGTCAGCAGTAAAATGGTAATGATAGATTCCGCTAGGATATTCATTGGTTGCATGAGAATGTCCATGATATACATCTAAATCACTACTAGTTAATGCCACCCCATTTTCTTCAGGTCCATAAACAGGAAATCCATCTAATAAAAACCCTAATAATGCCGATTTACTCGCTTTTACTGTAGTTAAATACAAAGGTTCTACATGATAATGATACATTCCTTGAGGTTGTGGATGTCCCCATCCTTGGTCAAAACCATTTATTTCATTTGTTAGAGCTGCGTTACCAGCTGCGTATTGATTAAAGAAAGGAACACCATCTAAAGCAATTCCAATAGGTCCAAGCGGTGTAGCCTGATGTGTGGTTGCTGCTGTTGGATTAAGCGGAATTTTGAAAGTGCCATTTTGAGTTACGATACTATTAGGATTCTTTGCAAAAGTATTCCCTCCAAAAGTAGTACCACTAAAGAATTCATACAACGGGTTAGACGTTGGGTAATAAATACTTTTATGATCTGGTAGATCGTAAGTTTTAATATATGCATAATTAGCATCATAAGTAATGCTATAAGCACCATAAATAGAATCGTAAACTGTTCTCGTAGTACCCCCTCCTCCACCAGAATTTACTGTTAAAGTGATGCTACAAGACTGCCCTCCGAAACTAATAGGGAAACTGGCTACTCCAGATGTATTAGGTGTTCCAGCTATTGTATAGGAAAGATTTCCTGTATTACTTGTTAAAGTGCCTGCTTGCAAGCTCGCAGTAAGCCCCGTAACTCCAGTAGAATTGATAGAGCTCCCCGCTAAATAAACTACTCCATTTCCGCCGGCATAGGGAACAGTTGCAGTAGCAGAATAGGCAACATTTGCCGTTGCAGAAGCGGAAAAGGATCCACTATTACAAGCCAATGAAGTAATGCTTGCAGCAGTACCATTGGTAACATTGTTTTTCTTACAAGAGATTGTCATCAATGACAAGGTTGCAAAAAGGAATATGGGAAATTTCATATAGAAAATGTTTTTTTATTAGATGTTGCTTTATGTGAAATCCTTCGCAAGGATGTATAAATTTATAACTTCTAGTTTATTGTTAAAATCCCGGCCCGCCCCTCATCATTTTCATATCGCCGCCGCCAGGAAAGCCCATTTGTTGAGTCCCTTGCTGATCAGATTTAAATTTATTCAATCGGTACACAAAAGTCATTAAAAAGTACCTGCCAAGTCTATTGGTACGAGCGTCCGTATATCCAGTGCTGCTTACCGTTCTACTTATGCCTATATTCTCATTTAATAAATCGAGTCCTTGAAGTTTAATAGAACCATTTTTCTTTTTAAACAATTGCTTTTCAATAGTAGTGCTAATGATTAAAGGATTCGTATTTACATTGGTGGAGTAACCGGTATTGATTGTTTTATCTATGTCGTAACTAATAATAAAATCTTTAGGTAGGAAAAATCTAGCATTGTTTGATAATGTCCAACCAACAGTATTAGAATTTAAATCTGTTTGTAAAGAATACTTGCTGTTGTTTAAGCTATAATTAGCACTGAAGGTGGTTTCGAGCCATTTTTTAATTTTTATATCTGTTGAAAAACGCTCTCCAATTACCCAGTTTTTACCTGTGTTTTTATTTGAGACATTTAAGCTGTCTATCAAAAAGGATACATTGTTATTATAGCTAATATTCCCGCCAATATTAAAAACGTATTTTCTGTTTTTAATGGGTTTTGAAATATTGTAAAATGCAAGCACAGTATAATATCCATTGCTATTTAAATAGCTTGTTTCTTGAATTCCTTTTGGCAACAGTCTTGTACTATTTACAATTTTGTCTTGGGTAAAGGAGGCGGAAATATTACCAAAGAATACATCGCCGCTGATAAAGTCAAAGTTGTTATACCGCAGACTAAATGTATTGGTAAACTCTGGTTTTAAATTCGGATTCCCTATAGTGATATAAGGTGTGTTTGTATTGTCAACAATAGGCTGTAATTGGCTATTGCTTGGCTGGTTGCTGTTCCCGTTGTAATTGATATTGAGCGATCGGCTTCTTGAAAAATTATAGGCAAATCTGATGATAGGATAATAGTTGATCATCGAATTTGAGAATATACTATTACTTGAAATAGAATTTGTTTGAATGGTAGCCGGTTGAACTGAAAGACCTACTGTGTAATTGTATTTCTTTTCTGTGGTTCGGAAATTGATGCCTAGTCTATTCGTTTTATAAATATTGTCATAAATATTACTAGAAGAGTCTACATAAGTAGAGGTGCCTGAAACGGGATCGATGTTATACGTTTTTCTATCATTTCCTACTAGCTGGTAGTTGTAAGCATAATTAAATTCTAGATTTCTTTTTTTTGACAAAGGTTCAGTGTAAGATGCTTTCACTCCATAATTTTCATTATTATTATCCTGCAATATATTTTGAGCAAACTTATCATCAAAAGTGGTAGCATTTGGCAAATAATAAGTTGTAAGGTTTTCGTAATCTTCATCTGTTTGAGTAGATGATTTTCCTGCATTCACAGTGAGCGATAAGGTCCTGCCTCTTTTTGAAAATCTATGATTGAATAAAAGCGAGCCATTTAAATTGGGGCTTTTAGAAAACAAGGTATCGCCCAATGATCCTTCTGATATTTTTAATACATTATTTGCAATAGAATTAAAATCAGATATGTACTGAGTATTCGTTTTATTGTAAGTAACAGATGGGCTAAATTTCAAAAAGTTCATTGAATCAATTTTATATTCAATGTTGAAAGAAAAACGATGATTATCTGAAATGTTATTATTGTTTGACTCTTGAATATAGCTACTGCTACTATTGGCGAACAAATTTTGTTGTGTGGATGTTTTTAATGTGTTTGAATTTCGATCTGAAAAGCTATAGCTACCATAAACTGACATTCTACTGCCCCATTGATCTCTGTAATTCAGTCCAATTGATTTGTTTGTATTAATCCCGTCATTGTTTCCTGAGTTTCCTATTACTGATCCTACTCCACCTCCCCCTCTGCCAATTCCCATTGATCTGGCCATGCCACCCATCATGTTTCCCATTGAGCCTCCTCCCGAAGAGCCAAAATTAAAAAGGCTTGCATTGGTGTTGTTTATATTGCCAAGAACAGACAGTTGTTGTTCATTATTAAATTTATTAAATGAAATAGATTCTAGGTGTCTATTTTCGGTGCCCGCACCTGCAGTAGCATTACCAAAATATCCTTTGTTCTTGTCTTTTTTTAATTGAATGTTAAGTGTCTTTGAAGGGTCGCCATCTTTGATTCCTGTAAAGGCTGCTTGATCTCCATAATCATCTATTACTTGAATTCGATCCACCATATCAGCATTGATTTCACGCGTTGCGGTAGTTACATCGCCACTGAAAAAATCTTTTCCATTCACTTTTACTTTGGTGACTTGTTTTCCTTGAGCCGTAACAGTGCCATCTTTATCGACTTGTACCCCAGGTAAGTTTTTCAACAACGCTTCTACATTGTCATTTTTACGATACATCGTACTATCAATCTTATAAGAAACAGTATCTTCTTTGATTTGTACTTTTTGCGATTCAAGCGTCACATTTGATAGCATATCGCTTGAAGGTTGTAGGAATATATCGTCTAATGTTTTGTCTCCCTTAGCTATTGAGATGCTGTAATCATTTAAAAATGTTTTATATCCAATATATGAAACGAGTATAAAAAACTTAGTATACTTAACACTTGAGAATCTAAAGCTTCCGTTTTCGTTCGTCAGAGTTTTAAGGGTATCTGTTTGTCCTTTTGCATAGAGGGACACTGTTGCATTCTGAAGCAGCCCATCAAAGTTTTTAACATTTCCATTGATGGCGATAGTTGATTGTTGGGCATTACTATTGAGTGACAATAGTAATAAAACAATAAAAATAATAGGATGCTTCATATAAGAATTTGGAACGATAATCAGTTAGTATACAATTAGATGCAATTTCGGGCTTTTTCACCCTTTTATTTGTTAATCTTTTTATCTAGCAATGGGCCTATCCCCTTTTGAAGGAGCCTACAAATTCAATTATTTGTGTATTAAAGAAGGGCGCTTCTTCAAATAAAAAATGATGTTCTATTGGTAATACATAAATTGGATATTCAGCTAGTTCCTTTCCGAATTTTTCTAATCTGACAGCATCTTTTTCAGTGGTAATAATGATTTTATTAACAGACTTTATTTGTTCAAAATGATTTTTGATATCGGAAAGATCATCACTAGTAAATATATGATGATCACCGTATCGAATCATTTCATAACTAGCGGTGGATTGTGTTAAATGGTCTTTTAGTGGCTTTGGATTTGCTATTCCACAGAGTAGTAATACATCTGTTGTTTGGTCAATGGTATATGTCTTTTTATCAAATAAGTGATAGGCTGAACCGTAAACAATGTCTGTAAAGAATATTTTCTGATGAGGCAAAGGATTTAATTCTTTTAGGAGTGTGTTTTTTTCATTAGCAGACAAATCACTTTTACATTTCGTAACAACTATGATGTCTGCTCTTTTACTGCTAAGTTTGATGTCTCTTAAATCCCCTGCAGGCATCATTAAGTCGCGGGTATATAAATTCTTATATTCTGTTAGTAAGATATTTAAACCTGCCTTTACCATTCTATGCTGAAAGCCATCGTCAAGTATTATCACTTCAGTTGCTGGCTTTAGTTGAAGTAATTGGGGGATAGCTAAAATTCTTTCTTCTCCTACTGATACAGTTATAGAAGGGAACTTTTGGTGAAATTGCATAGGCTCATCTCCTATTTCAATTGCGGTAGTCGCATCATTTGCGATAGCAAAGCCTTTTGTTTTTCTTTTATAGCCTCTGCTTAATGTAGCAATATCATAACGCTCCATCAGTAGCCTGATTAAGTATTCGGTCATTGGGCTTTTTCCTGTACCTCCTACGGCTAAGTTGCCTACACATATTATTGGGAAGTTAAAGCTTGCTGATTTAAATATTTTTTTATCGAACAATATATTTCGCAGCCAAATAATAGCGCCATATATTAATGACAGCGGGAATAGTAGATATCTAAAACTTTTTAACAATTAGAATGGTTTATGAAGTAAATGAATAAATAGTTGTAGGGGTAATGCAATGGTCTAGCGGTATATCATGTTCATTGATGTCTGTGATGTGATCACAGTGATTAAAATAACTAAATCCAACTTTAATAACATCGGCATTACATTTCTTTAAAAAGCGATCATAGTACCCCTTCCCATAACCTACCCTATTTCCTTTTTTATCAAAAGCTAATAAAGGGATTAAAACCATTTCTAGTTTGTTTGGTTGTAATTCATTTTCGCCTTCTGGCTCTGGTATGCCGTATTGATTTAAACTGAAAATAGTGTCATCATCAACTAGTATGCTTTTCATTTCGTTGTTACGCGCACTAACGACTGGCATGGAAATTATTTGATTTGGTTGTTTAAAATTACAGTAGTCAATAATAATCTGCGGATCAAATTCGTTTTCAAAAGCGGCATAAGTCATGATGATTGTTGGTATTTCTATTGGCAATCGTTGAAATTGTATTAATATCAAATCGTGCATTTTCTCTCTTTCGATAGCGTTTAATGCGGATCTTCTTTCTCTGAATATTTTCCTTAATTCTTTCTTTAGCATATTTAGTAATACTTACTCTTGAATAAATATTGAAAATATCGTGGTGCCGTAATTTCGTTCTGTTTTATAATAATTGAATTTTTTATAATCATTTCTTGGTGTGTGTTCTAATACAAACCATCCCCCACTTTTCAACAATCCTTTTTCGAAAATAGAGGTGGGCAATTCGTCAATACTTGCTAGCGCGTATGGCGGACCAGCGAAAATAAAATCAAATGTTTCCTTGCATGTGTTGATATAGGAGAATACATCCGATTTAATAACTTTAAAGTTTTTAAATTCAAGAGTAGATGCTGTTGTTTTTATGAAATCATACATTTTAGGATCTTTTTCGATAATCGTTATGTCGGAAGCTCCCCTACTAGCTAATTCGTAACTAATACAGCCTGTGCCTCCAAAAAGATCAAGCGACTTTATCGATTCTATGTCTATATTATTTTGTAAAATATTAAATAGCCCCTCTTTTGCTATATCAGTTGTTGGTCTAGTATAGGGCATTTTTGTTGGGGGAGAAATTCGTCTTCCTCCATGTATACCACTGATTATTCGCATGAAGCCAATATTGTTAAATGTCTTAAAAAATGTGAAGGTAAAAATTGCATTTTTTCATCGATTGAAATAGAGTCAGGTATTTTATCAAATTCAATATTTATAAAATAGTTGTATAGTTGTTTGTATAATTGGGAGTCTTCTGTAATCATACCACTTATTGCCAAGGTAATTTCTTCTACTGTAACATTGTGTTGTTGACAGATATTCAATAAGTGATACACTACATTTTCTGGCGTGTTAAATTTGTATTGTTGAACAATTTCTAGTCCTTCGTTTTTAAAAAGGATTACTTTAATTGAATCATAGAAAATGGAGCAAAAAAGAGTATTGTTCTTGTCACTCGATTGTATTTGTTTTGAATTAGAATGGAATCGATTTGAAAGGGGGAAAGTTTCTTCTAGAAGTAAATCTATTTCTGTAGGAATGCTATAAACGTTATAAATATTTTTGGCATTGATTTCATCTGCTTTAATAGTAACGTTCATTAAATGACCATATACAAGCGACAGCATCTCTTCATGTAATGCTGGTTTATAATAATTTGCCGGAACCAAAAGGGATTCTTTGAAATTATAACTAATTGTGACAGATTCGTATTTTAAATCGTTGACTTTGGTTGAATTCAAGATGTCTTTGACTGCGCCCATTATAGGTTCATTTTCGTCAAAAGTGTATATGCATACTCCTTTCACTGTAGTAGGATGATGTGTAGTCCAACACAATGAAAGTCCAGCAGAGCCAATTTCAATTAATAAATTTGCCCCAGATGCCTCTGATGGGGTTAAGGGGATGTTATATACTGTTTTCAAATAATTATGTTAAGGACGTAAAATTAGAATAATTTTGCTACTTTATGGAATCTACTGCATCAATAAATGAACTTAAGGTTGAAGTGAATAACAGGCAAGTGCTGTCGATTGCCTTGCCTATTACTTTGGCAATATTGGTTCCTCAGATCAATTTACTGATTAATAGCATTTTCTTAGGTCATGTAAGCAATGAGGCCCTTGGAAATGCAGGTATTACTGGAGTCTTTTATTTAATATTCGCTGTAGCTGGCCATGGTCTAAACAATGCTATGCAGACTGTTTTTTCTAAGTATGCTGGAAGTGGGAAAAGTGAACATTTTAAATCCATTTTATCACAAGGCATTAGAATAAGCCTTCAATTATCCTTTTTTTTTATATTATTTACCTGGGTCGTTTCTCCTTTGATTTTAAAACAAGTGGCGAATGCTTCCACTTATCCTGCTGAAATGAGCTTTCTTAAAATACGAATTTTAGGACTGCCCTTTTTGTATTTATTTCAAATGGGGAATGCATTTCTAGTATCGTCTTTAAATAGTCGTTATTTAATTATTGGATTTCTTTGTGAGGCATTGGTAAACATTTTATTTGACTATTTTCTGATTTTCGGTAAAGCGGGATTTCCTATGATGGGTTTCAATGGAGCGGCTGTTGCATCTGTTATTGCTGAATTTACTGGATTGATTGTAGTGTTTGGGGTAATTGCTTTAACAGGAATAAAAAAGAAATATCATTTATTAAAAGGGTTTAAGTTTGATCCAATTATAAATAAAGAGATTATTAAAGTAGCAATTCCGTTGGTTTTGCAATACTTAATTAGTGTAACTACTTGGCTTGTGTTTTTCTTGTTAATTGAAACAAGAGGTACCATGGCGAAAGCGATCAGCAATACGATGAGAAACGTTTTTGGCTTGGCGGGAGTATTTGTATGGGCCTTTGCAGGTACTAGTAATACAATGGTTTCTAATTTGATTGGTCAAAATAGAGAAGACATGGTTTTGCCCATCATTAGAAAAATTTCTTATTGGAGTATTGGTCTTTGTTTATTTATGGTTGCAATTTTAAATCTATTTCCAATTATTTTCTTCAGGTTATTTGGACAAGGAGAAGTATTTGTTCAAGAAGGTATTCCCGTGATTAGAGTGGTTTCTTTAGGTATTATGTTTATGAGTATCGCCAATATTTGGCTCAATGGTGTTACGGGTACAGGAAAAACAAAAGCAAATTTGCTTATAGAAATTATAGCTATAACACTTTACCTATGTTATACTTTTTACTTCATGAAGTATCATTACATTTCTCTTGCTATAGCATGGAGCAATGAGTTTGTTTACTGGACTGTGATTTTTGCTATGTCATTTTGGTATATGAAAAGCAATAAGTGGAAATCAGTGCCCCGATGAAATAGAAATGAATTATTGAGCTATCCAGGAATTGTTTTTGAAATTAACATCAGGAAAAACTTGTCCTTCATCAATCGTAATTGATTTTAATAATTCTTTTACAGGGATACGCACTTTAAATTCACCTGTGTTATTCCAGATTTCAACCGGCAGTTTTATATTCCCTTTTATACCTGATACTGTTTCATAACTTACAAAAACTGGCATGGCCATTTTTTGTAAGTTAGCGATGGTAACCAATGCGCCTTTTGTTGCATCATTGTTTACGTAAGATATTGCCTGGTCTAATGAATAATTCTCTATAAACCATCCTTTCCAGAACCACGTTAAATCTTCTCCCCCAGCATTTTCAATTGTGCTGAAAAAATCCCAAGGGGTGGGATGTTTGAAAGCCCATTTGCTGATATACGTTTTAAAAGCATAGTCAAATCTGTCTTCTCCAAGAATATAATTTCTCAATAATGCTAAGCCAAATGCAGGTTTATAATATAAAGCAATCCCAATATTGCGTTCTTTCATTGCATCGGGTGTATGAAAAATGCTTTCTGAAGTTGAATTAAATAAACTGAATGCGATTTCTTTTCCGCTTGAAGGGATTGATTTGTATTCTCCATTATTAAAATCATCATCCGCTAGTGAGTTGATAAATGTATTAAATCCTTCATCCATCCAACCGTATCTCCTTTCATTGCTTCCTACAATCATAGGAAACCAAGTATGTCCAAATTCGTGGTCTGTTACACCAAATAAACTTTCGTCTTTGTCTTTATATCCACAAAAAACGATTCCAGGATATTCCATACCACCTACATTACTCGCTACATTCACTGCTACAGGATAAGGATATTCAAACCATCTTTTGCTGTAGTTTTCAATACTACCTTTAGAATATTCAGTCGCCCTGCTCCATGCATTTTGCCCCATGCTTTCAATCGGATAAGCACTCATTGCCAAAGATTTTTTACCACTAGGCAAATTTATTTTAGCGGCATCCCAAATAAAAGATTTTGAACTTGCCCACGATACATCTCTCGCATTTGATAATTTAAAATGCCAGGTAAGGTTTTTGCCAATTGGTCTAGAGGCTGGATCATTTATTTCTTTATCTGATCTAATGATCACAGTTTTATCGCTCAATGCTGCAAGTGCAAATCTCTTTATTTGTTCAGCAGTAAGAACTTCTGAAGGGTTTTGTAATTCTCCGCCCGCTATTACGATGTGAGATGCAGGCGCAGTTATTTTGAAATCAAAATCTCCATATTCAAGATAAAATTCACTAGGCCCAAGATAAGGATCAGTATTCCATCCTCTGATATCATCATATACACACATCCTTGGATACCATTGAGCAATGGTGTAAATGTTTCCATTAGTGGTGGGTAAAATTCCAAATCTATCTGCCCCGTACTTTGGTATATTAAATGAATAATCGATCTTTAGTTTTATCAATCCTCCTGTTGGTTTAATTGTATTATTCAAACGTACTTGCATTCTTGTATCGTTAATAATATAATTTGCCTCTTTGTTTTCTGATAAAATTTTAACTGATTTGATATTGTATCCGCCATTAAAATTTGAATTAGCATCGCCGTATCTGCTCCTCCCTGTTGCAGGCATTCGAGCTTGTCCCCTGCTTTCATTTTTGAAAAGATTTTGATCTAGTTGTAACCATAGATATTGAAGTGTTTGTGGGCTGTTGTTTTTGTAGGTGATTATAACAGAGCCGCTGATTTCATTTTTCTGATCATCCAAATTAACATTGATTTCATAATCAGCTTTATTCTGCCAATATGCATTGCTTGGAGAACCTGAAGGAGTTCTGCCAATCATATTTCCTTCGTGAACGGATAAGGGCGAGAACAAGGCAAAGGGATCATAAATAGACTCATTTGTTGTTGGGGTGGTTTGTGAAAACGAATCAAATCCTACAATAAGAGTAAGGATTAAAATTAAAAATTTATGCATGGTTATTTTTTTTAAGTATTTTAGTTAAATAGAAAATTATCTATTCCATTTTCTTAAAAGCTCTGCAGCTTCTTTTTTTATTTTAATATCATCTTCGGTTGTTATTGCGATTGCCGAAATTAATTTTAAGGTTGATATTGCTTTGTTTCTCTCGTCGTTTCTATAATAGGCTTTTGCTAGTTCAAGATAATTTAAACAAAAATATGGATTTATCTTTTTGGCTTTCTCGTATGCTTCGATGGATGCTTTTAAAGAAGCAGCAGGAAGTCCACCGTAGAATAGATTAGTAGCAGCTGATTCTATCATAGATAGATTGCTTACTTCGTAATTCCATTTCCCAATAATGTGCCATGCTTTGGCATTATTTGGATTCAATCTAACTGCATTTTCGGCATACTTTTTTATCTGTTTTACTTTGCTGATTTTATCTTTTCCGCTCTTGGTTAAAGCTATTCTCCCTAAGGCGATGCTCATGGCAACATTAGCCTCATCGTTATTGGGGTAATGATTGTAGGCTATTGTAGCGTATGATAAAGCAGACTGAAAGTATTTGTCTCTGGAATTAGTATTAGACTCTCTATGTCCTATTCTACTGCACAATTCACTGCATTTGTATAAAGCCGCCAGATTAAGTGGTTTTATTTTTAGTGCATCTATGAATTTTACAAGTGCCAGTTTTTCATTTAAGGAAGTTTCATAATGAAGGCCTGCTTGAAAAGTGCTGTCGAAATTTTGTGCTATACTATTATTGAAAAACAATAAAGAGTAAATAACTAAACAGGAAACAATTAAAACTTTTTTGAATTTTCTTAAAATCAATGTGCACATTTCTAAAAAGTTTTTTTCAAAGTAATGCCTACTGATCCGGCGAAATGTGTTATTGGAGGATGCTTTTTCTTAATGGAAATATTAATTTCTTTAATTCTCTTATCTAGTGATTGTAATGAATGCACAATATCCTCGGCAATGTTTTCAAGAAGAGGTGTTGGGATCCACATTCTTTCTTTAATAACACGATACACTTCTACATAATTCAATGTGTCTTTGATGCTTTTTACTGAAGGGATGTCTCCAATGAAAATATCGATAGAAACTTCAAACGTATTCCCAATAATTTTTTCTTCCTCATGAAGTCCATGGAAAGAAAAAAAAGTCAGGTTATGTAATTGAATGGTGTACAATTCTTACAATATTGATTAATGAAGTCCTTTCTCTCCTAAATACCTTTCTGCATCTAAAGCAGCCATACAACCACTTCCAGCAGCGGTTACAGCTTGTCGGTAATTTTTGTCTTGAACATCCCCTGCGGCATATACTCCTTCTACATTTGTTTTACTAGTGCCAGGAATCGTCGTAATATATCCGGTTTCATCCATCTCTATCCAGCCTTTAAAAATGCCACTATTTGGTTCATGACCGATCGCTACAAAAAAGGCACTTACAGGAATGTCAGTTTTTTCTTTTGTTTTATTGTTTAATATTCTAACGGCTTCTACTTTATTTTCACCTAAGATCTCATCTGTTTCGCTGTTCCAATATACTTTAATATTGCTTGTTTGAATTACCCTGTCCTGCATTACTTTGCTTGCACGCATTTGTTCCTTTCTAACAATCATGTGAACTGTTGTACATAACTTAGATAAATACAATGCTTCTTCTGCAGCAGTATCTCCTGCTCCCACAATTGCTACTTCTTTTCCTTTAAAAAAGAATCCATCACAAACTGCACAAGCGCTTACTCCATATCCATTTAGTCTTTGTTCACTTGCTAATCCAAGCCATTTGGCAGAAGCCCCTGTACTGATAATCACTGAATTTGCTTCAATCCATTTTTCTTCATCGATTTGCACTTTTAGCGGGTGCGTTGAAAAGTCTACCGATGTAGCAAGTCCATATCTAATATCAGCACCCATTCTTGCTGCTTGCTTTTCGAAGTGTACCATCATTTCGGGCCCTTGAATCCCCTCTGGATAACCTGGATAATTTTCTACCTCTGTCGTAATAGTTAATTGACCTCCTGGTTGTATTCCTTGATATAGTACAGGATGAAGGTTTGCTCTTGACGCATAAATGGCAGCCGTATAACCAGCAGGACCAGATCCAATGATTAAGCAGTTTACTTTTTCAACTATAGTTTGTTCCATGAATGTAATTGATATTGAATATTTAAAATGAGTTATTTATTGTACGATAACAGTTTTATACCAGGCAGCGTATCCGCAAAATGCACCCAATGCGCCATTTGAAATATTTCCAATTACTTTATTGGGCTGAGCAAATGGGTTGCCAATGCTTTGATAGGCAAATTCCCAAGTATTCCAAAAGGTATAAGTTGGCTTGTCGATATTGCAAAACTTCAGCGTTACTATATCGGATTTATTAAATAAATTTTCTTCTTCTGTGGGTGGATCGTTTTTATCAATTCCTTGTGGCAATTGGAAATCATAAGTAGTACCATCAATTACCTCGTCATTAAAAACAGAGTTTCCTCCAGGAAAAAAGGGGTTGCTATTTTTTTGTGTAAAATATCTTACATAGTTACCAAGTCCAGGAGGATCGGTCGCTCTAATAAATAATAATCTTTTTGTAGTATCTGGATTTAATGGAACTTTTTTAAAATAAACAGAATCTGGAACGATGTTTAATGCAGGAATAAATGTACTTGCGTCGTATTGCTTTCCTTCAGTAATGATTTGTAAAGTATAGGGTGTATTTAATTCTCCTTCAAAAGCAGTAGACAAATTCGATGAATCAATGCTATAGTAGTAAGCTGAATATCCAGGAGCTAGTGGATATGAATACTCTTTCAACTTGTGAGTTAAATTTCCATTTGAAATAAATACATCCGCATTCCTGACAAATGAATTGGCAAGGATGGCTGGAGATATTTGCGCAAAATATGACTGACTTTTTGTTAATACAACAATGGGGATTTTTCCGTTTTCTATTTGAGCATCAACTACCAATGTTGGCGATGATTCATTCAAGTCGAAATTTATATTTTTTTCACAGGAGCTTAGTATCAATATACTGAGCACCCAAAGTAACTTATTCATGTAGCAAATTTACTAAAAAACAAGTATCAATAATGATAGAATGGACGTCTTTAAATAATATATTTCTTCCTTCTTGAAACATCATTCAAACAAAAAAGCCCTCTTTGGAGAGGGCTTGTATAAGAGTAGTTTTTTTATCCTAAATAAGCTTTTAATGCGCCACTATAACGTGCTTTCTGTAAGCGTTTGATGGCACGCTCTTTGATCTGACGAATACGCTCTTTGGTTAAATCGTATTTCTGACCAATTTGCTCAATCGTAACACCATTTTCGCCATCTAATCCAAAGTATGCATTTACAATTTCGGCTTCACGTGGACTTAAAGATTTTAGTACACGACGAATTTCATTTTTTAATGAATCATGCATAACATCTTCATCCGTTTCGTCTCCCCCTTTTAATAAGTCGCCCATTGCAACGTCTTCCGCTTCATGAACGGGAGCATCTAACGATGTATGTCTCGTATTGCTTTGAAAAATATTATTGATTTCTGTTTCACTCATTTCCAACAATTCAGATAATTCTTCTGTTGAAGGCTCTCTTTCGTGCTCTTGCTCAAAAGCCATGTATGCTTTATTCGCTTTGTTATATGTTCCGATTTTATTTTGAGGTAAACGAACCAAACGTCCTTGCTCAGCTAATGCTTGAAGAATTGATTGGCGAATCCACCAAACAGCATATGAGATAAATTTAAAACCTTTTGTTTCATCAAAGCGTTGTGCAGCTTTAATTAAACCTAGATTTCCTTCATTGATTAAATCACTCAAAGAAAGACCCTGATGTTGATATTGTTTAGCAACAGAAACCACAAATCTAAGATTGGCTTGAACCAATTTATCCAAAGCTCTTTGATTGCCCATTTTAATCTTCTGAGCCAATGTCGTTTCCTCTTCAGGAGTAATCATTGAAATCTTTGAAATTTCTTGCAGATATTTTTCAACCGCTTGAGAATCGCGATTGGTTATCTGGGTAGCTATTTTAAGTTGCCTCATTTTATTAAATTAATTACGAATGTTTGATTCAGCACATTGACAATCAAAGAAGAAAAAAGTTGCAAATTTCACTAAATTTAGCAAATTTACTACTCAAATGACTGTTTGCAAAGGTACTATTCAATTCTTGTATTTCATAGTGATTTTGGTTTTTTTTATAATCTTTTAAAAGAACAAATCAATAGTCAGGAAGCACAAAAGGATCGACTAAACAGCTAATTCTTCTTTAATTTGGGTGAAATTCAATGCGTACATTTGCAATATGATGATCGATTTACGTTCAGATACATTTACAAAACCCTCGTCTGCCATGCTTGAAGCCATGCTAAAAGCTTCCGTAGGCGACGATGTTTTTAGGGAAGATTCATCCGTAAACCAGCTCGAATCTTATGCTGCAGCTCTTTTCGGAATGGAATCTGCATTGTTTTGCCCTAGTGGCACTATGACCAACCAAATTGCCATAAAGTGCCATACTCAACCAGGCGATGAGGTGATTTGTGAAAAATTAAGTCATGTTTATAATTATGAAGGTGGTGGAATTGCTTTTAATAGCGGTTGTCAAGTAAGGCCTTTGGAGGGAAATTTAGGTAGATTGACTGCTATCCAAGTGCAGGAAGCAATCAATCCTGATGATGTACATAAAGCCCCCACTTCATTGGTTTGCGTTGAAAACACTTCTAATAGAGGCGGCGGAAGTTGTTATGAAATGACTGATTTACAGTCTATTAAAAAAGTTTGTCTGGATAATAATATCAAATACCATTTGGATGGTGCTCGTATTTGGAATGCGATGGTAGCTAAAGGGGAAACTCCTAAAGAATATGGGAAATTATTTGATAGCATCTCTATTTGTTTGAGTAAAGGACTTGGAGCTCCTGTGGGAAGCCTCCTGTTAGGTAATGAGGCATTTATTAATAAGGCTCGTAGAATTAGAAAAATACTAGGGGGAGGAATGCGTCAGGCAGGTTATTTAGCTGCTGCCGCCTTGTTTGCTCTTGAGTACAATATAGATAGGTTAAAACTAGATCATGACCATGCCACTATGATGGGGAATGCGTTGAAGAATAAAGACTTTGTAGGGGAAATCTATCCGATTGAGACGAATATTATCATTTTTGAAGTAAAAGGTTCCTACTCTGCTCAATCCTTTTCGGCGTTTCTTAAAAAACATAATATACTTTGTATTCCAATATCAGCTAATCAAGTCAGAATGGTTACTCATCTCGATGTGACTGCGGTTATGGTAAAAGAGCTAATTGGCTTGATAGAAAAAATGTAATTCAGTCATCTTAAAAATTGAACATCAAAATATGTTTCCCAAAATAAATCCCATACATACTCAATCGTGGAAAGCACTTGAAAAAGAATTTTTGCAGGTTAAAGAGTTGCCTATTAGGAAGCTTTTTGAGGAGGATGAAAACCGTTTTCAATCTAATTCAATTCAATTTGAGAATATATTATTTGATTATTCCAAAAATAATATCAATGCTCAAACAAAATCATTGCTCATTCAACTTGCAAAGGATTGTAAATTAAATGATGCGATGGATGCCATGTTTGGAGCTGAAAGAATCAATGAAACCGAAAACAGAGCTGTATTGCATACTGCCTTGCGCAATCTTTCTGCAAATGAATTGCTGGTGGATGGCCAGGACGTGATGCCCGAAATTAAACAAGTGCAACAACAAATGAAGTTGTTCTGCGAGAAGGTGCATAATGGAAGTTGGAAAGGGTTTACAGAGAAAAAAATTAAATACATTGTCAATATTGGAATCGGGGGAAGCGACCTAGGACCTGTAATGGTAACAGAAGGGTTGAAACCTTATTGGATAGATGGAATTGAAACTTATTTTGTAAGCAATGTTGACGCTTCACATATTGCGCAAGTATTCAAAAAAATCAATGCAGAAGAAACCCTGTTTTTAATAGCAAGTAAAACTTTTACTACCCAGGAGACAATGACAAACGCTCATTCTGCGAGAGAATGGTTTTTGCAAAATGGAGCCAACGAGGATGATATTGCATCCCATTTTGTTGCACTTAGTACAAATGAATTGGAAGTAAAAAAGTTTGGCATCGATCCTGCTAATATGTTTCAGTTCTGGGATTGGGTTGGTGGACGTTATAGTTTATGGAGTGCCATTGGGTTATCGATTGCACTTACCATTGGATATGATAATTATGCATTATTATTAAAAGGAGCATTTTCTGCCGATGAACACTTCAAAAAGACATCTTTTGAAAATAATATTCCAGTCTTAATGGCCCTAATAGGAATATGGCACAGGAATTTTTATAATGCGCCTACAGAAGCCATTCTTCCCTATGATCAATACTTGCATCGCTTTGCGGCCTATTTTCAACAAGGGAATATGGAAAGCAATGGAAAGTACATAGATAGAAATGGGGAAAAGGTAACATACGAAACAGGTCCTATTATTTGGGGTGAACCCGGTACAAACGGGCAGCATGCATTTTATCAATTAATACATCAAGGAACACAAATGATTCCTTGTGATTTTATTGTTGCAGCTCAATCACATCATCCTCTCTCCGACCATCATCTTAAATTAATGAGTAATTATTTTGCTCAAACGGCAGCATTGATGAATGGCACCAATCATGATAATCCTTACAGAGTATTTGAAGGCAATCGACCCACTAATTCGTTTCTTATTAAAAAGATAACCCCATATACACTAGGGCAAATGATTGCTTTATATGAGCATAAAATTTTCGTTCAAGGGGTTATTTGGAATGTGTTTAGTTTTGATCAATGGGGTGTTGAATTAGGGAAAGTGCTAGCTAATAAAATATTGCCTGAATTGGATGACGATAATAAGATTCATTCACATGATGGCTCAACCAATGGATTGATCAATGCATATAAGAAAATAAGATAGCGTCTACCGCAATTCATTTTATAAAAAAAGCCTTCAATTTATTTGAAGGCTTTTTTTATAAATAATATACAAATTTACCATTTGTCAACTTCCTCAGTACTTCCATTGTCTCCTGTATCAACAGAAGGTGTCTCAATTGAACTTTCTTTTACTGGTTCAGTTGGAGTAGATTCAAATGTGTTGGTTGAAAGATCTTGGTTTGCAGGTGACTGACTTCCTTCACCTTCATAGGGAGTTTCATGGCTAAATGCATCAAAATCAAAATCAGGCATTAGCTCTGTTTTTACATGATCAACAGTTTCGTTAAGTCCTTTTAAAAACTTATTAAAATCTTCCTTATACAAAAAGATTTTGTGACGATCGTATCCATCAGAATCAAATCTTTTACGACTTTCTGTAATGGTTACATAGAAATCACTTCCTCTAGTTTCTCTTACATCAAAAAAGTAAGTTCTTCTTTTTCCAGCTTTTACACGAATGCTGTAAACGCTTTCCATTTTTTTTTCGTTGTTATCGTACTCCACTGTGTTAATTTTTTATTGTTTAAAAAATCTATATTTTTAATTATTGACAAAGATAAATTTGTTTTTGATATGAAAAAATAAATGAAGAATTAGCTTCAAATGCTTTTTGGGCCTATAATTAGGTATTTTTATCCTCTTTTGATTGCCTCTCATACATGTCGAAATAAGGGCCTTTTTGCTTCAAAAGCACCTCATGAGTGCCTATTTCGGCCAATTTGCCCTCATCTAATACCATAATTTTATCAAATTTGAAATGGGTAGATATTCTATGTGTGATGACAATAGCCGTTTTATTTACTAAATATTGGGTAAGATTCTCTAAAATTTGTTGTTCAGTTTTGCTGTCTATCGCACTGAGGCAATCATCAAAAATCAATATTTTGGCATCTTTTATGATTGCTCTTGCGATTGAAATACGTTGCTTTTGTCCACCACTTAATGTGACACCCCTTTCTCCTATCATCGTATTGAATCCCTCAGGGAAATTCATAATCTCTTCATAAATACACGCATTTTTTGCTGCGATAATAATTTCATCTGCGGTAGCATTGTCTTTTCCAAATCGGATATTGTTCTCAATGGTGTCACTAAAAAGAAAGACATCTTGGGGTACATAACTAATTTCTTTTCTTATCAGTTCTTTGTCAATTTTATTAATAGGAGTATTGTCAAATGTGATGCTGCCATTTTGAATATCATGCATTCTTAGTAAAAGCTGTGCAATGGTTGATTTGCCCGAACCAATTTTCCCTAAGATGGCGACCTTCTCTCCTGCTGAAATAGTAAATGATAAATCTTTAATTGCTTGAATTCCGGTATGACTATAAGTGAAATTGGTTTGATTAAATTGGATATTGCCCTCTAGTAGTTTTTTAATTTTGGGGGATGCGTTTTTGATAGAAGGTTCAGTGAGTAAAAATTCATTGATTCTTTTTTGAGAAGCTACGGCTCTTTGTGTGATGCTTGCCGTCCAGCCAATGGCACTAACAGGGAAAGTCAACATTTGTATATACATAACAAATTCAGCAATTTTCCCAATATTAGCACCGGGTACTTTATGAACAACATCAAGTGATCCAACCATAATCGTTATTAACGTACTGAATCCAATCAACAAAGCCATGCTTGGAAAATAAATTGCTTCTGTTTTTGCAAGACTAAGTGCATTGCTTCTGTACTTTTCACTATTGATTTTAAAAAATCCAATCATTGCCTTTTCTTGTACAAAAGATTTTATTACTCTTATGCCAGCATATGATTCTTGTGCATTGGTGGTGAGGTCACTTAATTGAGATTGAATGCGTTCGCTTTTTTTATTAATAATATTATTTACAAAGAAAATCGTGATTGCTAATATTGGTAATGGACACAAGGCTACCAAAGTAAGTTTAACGTCTGATTGGAGCATGAAATAGAGACTAAATCCTATTACAGCAGCTAAGTTCGCAAAGTACATAATGGCAGGGCCTGTATACATTCTTACTCTACTAACATCTTCAGAAATTCTATTCATTAAATCTCCTGTGCTATGTGTTTTGTAAAATGCCATATCTAGTTGCTGATAATGTGCATAGACTTCATTTTTTTGATCATATTCAATATGTCTACTCATTACGATGATTGTCTGGCGCATCAAAAACATAAAAAATCCACTAATAATCGCAATCGTGAACAAGATCAATCCAGTGTAAAAAATTTTACTATTAAACGGGATCTGATTAAATTTTTGGATGATTAATTGAACGATGGTATCGTAATCCTGATAATGGGATGTAGAAAAAGTAGGGTGAAGATTCTTAGCGTCAATGGATGATACAACTGTATTTACAACATAACCTGTCAGCTGAGGCGATAGAATCCTTAAGTAGTTGGTTAGGATAACGAAAAATATTCCCAATATGAAGCGCCAACGATATTTCCAGAAATATTTATTTAAAGCAGATAATTCCTTCATTCGAGTAAAATTAAACAAAATAATGTCGTTAATCAGTTTTCATCATCAGCATTTACTCCCCCGATTTATTTTACATTTGTAATAATATTTTTTACGCTAAAATAATGTAACCATGAATCAAGCATTTCAGAATATAATAGACTTTAGGCGATCAAATAGAAAGTTTGATTCTGCGGTCCCTGTTCCAGACGAAGTGATTAAATTGAGCTTGGAAAGAGCTATTTTATCTCCCAATAGCAGTAATATGCAATTATGGGAATTTTATTGGATTCATTCAAAAGAAGCGCTGCAAATGATGGTGCCTCTTTGTTTGAATCAACAAGCTGCACAAACAGCCCAACAGATGGTTGTATTTGTAACACGAAAGGATAAATGGCGTATGAGGGCTAAATGGAATCTTGAACGTGTAAAAGAATCCATTCAGGGAGAACCAAATCCAGTTCAGAAAAATATATTAAAC
>CANJJU010000026.1 GCA_947474815.1 Chitinophagaceae bacterium
AGTATCGGGATAGCTTTTAGCTTTCTACGGGCATGGTGCAACGGTAGCATACGGGTCTCCAAAACCTTTGATCTGGGTTCGAATCCTAGTGCCCGTGCTGATTATGTTACAAACATTAAACGTTTTAAACAAGAAGTATGAATAAGTTCAGTGTTTTTTTAAAAGAATCTTACCATGAGTTGGTAGATAGAGTTAGTTGGCCTAAATGGGAACAACTTCAACAATCAACGATGATTGTATTAGGTGCTACTTTGTTTATCACGGCAATCGTTGCTTTGATGGACTTTATAGCCAATGGATCAATGAAATTTATTTACTCTTTATTTAAGTAATTATGCAAGAAACATCTCCTGTTGAAAAAACAGAAAAGGTAGAGAAAGAATCAAAGTGGTATGTTCTAAGAGTCGTGAGCGGTAAGGAACGTAAGGTGAAGGAATACCTTGATAAAGATATCATTCGTAATGGATGGGATAAAGTAATCAAACAAATCTTTCTTCCTGTTGAAAAAGTATACAAGGTACTTAATGGGAAAAAAGTAATGCGCGAGCGCAACTTTTATCCAGGATATATTATGATAGAAGTGGCAAACAATAAGCTCAGTGATGATATTATTCAGCACATTAGCAATATTAGCAATGTGATGCACTTTCTAACAGATGGCAAAGGATCTAAAGGAAATATTATTTCTCTTAGAAAAGCAGAGGTAAATAAGATGCTGGGTAAAATGGATGAAATGAGCGATATCGGTGGCGTAACAATGAGTGAGCCATTTATTGTTGGCGAAACCATTAAGATTATCGACGGGCCTTTCAATGACTTTAATGGAGTTATTGAAGAGGTAAGTGACGAAAAGAAAAAACTAAAAGTACAGGTGAAGATATTTGGACGAGCTACTCCTGTGGAGCTCAGCTATATGCAAGTAGAAAAACTTGCTTAATTTCTGCAAACCCAACTAGTTACAACCGCTTCAAATAAAATGAGGCGGTTTTTTTTGTTCAATAAATTGAAATCCCCTACCTTTGCCGCCCCAATTAGTTCTTTACGACAATTTATCCTTTACGGATAGATCTGGGAGTTTCGGTAAATATCGAAACGCTATCACCAAAAAATGTAAAAAATGGCAAAAGAAATCACCGGCTTCGTTAAGCTCCAATGTAAAGGAGGACAAGCCAATCCAGCACCACCAATCGGTCCGGCGCTAGGTTCAAAGGGTATCAACATCATGGAGTTCTGTAAGCAATTCAATGCAAGAACCCAAGACAAACCCGGAAAAGTATTACCTGTATTGATTACAGTGTATGCAGACAAATCCTTCGATTTTATTATTAAAACTCCTCCTGCAGCTGTGCAATTAATGGACGCAGCAAAAATCAGCAGCGGCAGTAAAGAACCCAATCGTGTTAAAGTGGGCAAAGTGACTTGGGCACAAGTGGAAGAAATTGCCAAAGACAAAATGCCTGATTTAAATGCCTTTACGCTTAATAGCGCGATGAGCATGGTAGCAGGTACTGCTCGCAGTATGGGTTTAACTGTTGAAGGAAAAGCTCCTTGGGAAAATAATTAATCGTCAACCTGTTTCAAGTAAATTGAAACATAAATTTTTTTTAAAAAATGATTACTAAAAAAAGAAAAATAGCAAATGCTAAGGTTGACGCCAACAAAGCTTATACGCTGAAGGAGGCTTCATCTCTAGTAAAAGAAATAAACACAACAAAATTTGATAGTTCAGTTGATTTACATGTACGCTTAGGCGTAGATCCTAAGAAAGCTGATCAGGCCATTCGTGGTACTGTATCTCTTCCTCATGGAACAGGTAAAACAAAAAAAGTACTGGTATTGTGTAATCCTGATAAAGAAGCAGAAGCAAAAAATGCCGGCGCTGATTTTGTAGGACTAGACGAGTTCATTACTAAAATTGAAGGTGGCTGGACTGACATTGATGTGATTGTGGCAACACCTTCTGTAATGCCAAAAATTGGTAAGCTGGGTAAAGTGTTAGGTCCACGTAATTTAATGCCTAATCCAAAAACCGGAACAGTAACTAATGATGTTGCTGGGGCAGTAAATGATCTTAAGGGCGGTAAAATAGCTTTTAAAGTGGATAAGGTGGGTATCATTCATGCATCAGTTGGTCGTGTAAGTTTTTCATCTGAAAAGATTGCAGAAAACTGTCAAGAATTTATCAATGCAATCGTCAAATTAAAACCTGCCAGTTCAAAAGGTATTTATCTTAAAGGAGTTAGCATGGCTAGTTCTATGAGCCCAGGTATAATTGTAGATACAAAATCTGTTTCAAACTAAATCTGAATTTCCTGGCCTAGCTAGGGTAAAATATTTGTTATGACAAAGCAAGAAAAAAATGAAGTGATTGAATTGCTGAAAGGTAAGTTCTCTCAATATAACAATTTCTACATTACTGATACGGAAAGCCTAACGGTAGCCCAAATCGGTAAATTGCGTAATGTTTGCTTCAACAAGCAAGTAGAAATGAAAGTGGCTAAAAACACTTTAATCAAGAAAGCACTTGAAAGCATTGATGCTGAAAAATATGCGGGAGTCTATGATTCTTTGCATAAGGTGACTGCATTGATGTTTAGCGAAAATCCTAAAGATCCAGCTGTAATCATCAGTGCATTCCGTAAGGAAAATAACCAAGAAAGACCTGTATTGAAAGCGGCTTTCATTAATGGGGATGTATTTGTAGGTGACAATCAATTAAAGGCGCTTACACTTATCAAAACTAAGAATGAACTGATTGGTGAAATCATTGGATTGCTTCAATCGCCTATTCAACGTGTGTTAGGTGCGTTGCAAAACAAGGAGAAAGCAGAAGAAGTAGTTGCTGCTCCAGTAGCAGAAGCTCCATCCGCTCCCGTTGTAGCAGAAGCACCTGTAGCAGAAGCTCCGGCGGCTCCAGCTGAAGATGCAGCACCAGAAGCGCCTGTAGCAGAAGCTTAATAAAAAGAAAAATATACCTGGCCGGATGGTAAACAAAAGGCAATAAACAATTTTTATAATCTCCGCCGGAGTAAATCACAATGAAGGCGGTAAAAATTCAAACAACATGGCAGACGTAAAAGCATTAGCTGAAAAATTAGTAGGCTTAACAGTAAAAGAAGTTCAGGAATTAGCTGAATTCTTAAAATCAGAATACGGCATCGAACCAGCTGCAGCAGCAGTTGTAGTAAGTGGTGGTGGCGACGGCGGAGCCGCAGCTGCTGAAGAAAAAACATCATTTAATGTAATCCTTAAAAGTGGTGGTGCAAACAAATTAGCAGTTGTTAAAATCGTAAAAGATTTAACAGGATTAGGTCTTAAAGAAGCAAAAGATCTAGTTGACGGTGCTCCAAAACCTATCAAAGAAGGGGTGGATAAAGCAACCGCTGAAGATTTGAAAGCTAAATTAACTGAAGCAGGTGCTGATGTTGAAATCGCTTAATTTAAGTACAAATAATAATGAAAAAGCCTTAGTGTAAACTAGGGCTTTTTTTATGCCATTTTGGTCGTTTTTTTAATGCCAAAAGTGGTTTTTTCTCTATTTTATCAAAAATCTTACCAAATTGTCAAAATTCTCCATTTGATTATCAAAAATTCGACTTTAATTTCCTACCTTTGCCGTCCTTTAATTTAGGAGGGGTGGCCGTAGCCATAACTGCTTCATTTAAAGACCTACACTAAAAGTTTTATTTTACATATGTCTGCAACTAAATTAACCGCTGCGAAACGTATCAATTTTGGAAAAGTTGAACTTTTGGCAGAGCAACCTGATTTGCTCGGAATTCAAATTCAATCTTTTAAAGATTTCTTCCAATTAGAGACAACTCCTGATAAACGTAATGTTGAAGGATTGTTCCGTGTGTTCAAGGAAAACTTTCCTATTACTGATACACGTAACATTTTTGTTCTCGAATTCTTGGATTATTTCGTAGATCCTCCACGTTATTCAATTGAAGAGTGTATCGAAAGAGGATTGACTCATGCAGTTCCGCTAAAAGCAAAACTTCGCTTAAGTTGTAATGATGAAGAGCATGTGGATTTCCAAACAATTGTTCAGGATGTATTCTTGGGCAATATTCCTTACATGACACCTAGAGGAACTTTTGTAATCAATGGTGCTGAAAGGGTTGTTGTTAGTCAGTTACATCGCTCACCTGGAGTATTCTTTGGTCAATCTGTTCATCCGAATGGCACAAAGATTTACTCAGCAAGAGTAATACCTTTCAAAGGTGCGTGGATGGAATTTGCAACAGATATTAATAACGTGATGTTTGCATACATCGATCGTAAGAAAAAATTCCCTGTAACAACTTTGTTGCGTTCTATTGGATACGAAACAGATAAAGATATCTTGGAATTGTTTGGTATGGCAGATGAAGTGAAGGCAGATAAAAAAACATTAGAAAAACATATCGGAAAAAGATTAGCTGCTCGCGTATTACGTACATGGGTAGAAGATTTTGTGGATGAAGATACCGGTGAAGTAGTTTCTATCGAAAGAAATGAAATTATTTTAGAAAGAGATTCAGTTCTAGATGAAAGCAATATTGCTTTGATTATAGAAATGCAAACCAAGAGTGTATTTATTCAAAAGGAAGAAGTTAGTGGAGATTATGCCATTATCTATAATACTTTAAATAAAGATACTTCCAATAGTGAATTAGAAGCTGTTCAGCATATTTACAAGCAATTACGTGGCGCAGATGCTCCAGATGACGAAACGGCCCGTGGTATTATCGATAAGCTATTCTTCAGTGATAAGCGTTACGATCTAGGTGAAGTTGGTCGTTATAAAATCAATCGTCGCCTTGGATTGAATTATCCATTAGATAAAAAAGTATTAACCAAAGAAGATATTATTTCTATCATCAAGTATCTCGTACTATTAACCAATGGTAAGAGTGAAGTAGATGATATTGATCATTTGAGCAATAGACGCGTTCGTACAGTGGGAGAGCAATTGTATGCTCAGTTTGGAGTAGGCTTGGCTCGTATGGCTCGTACCATTCGCGAAAGAATGAATGTGCGTGACAATGAGGTATTTACTCCAGTAGATTTGATCAATGCTAGAACATTGTCTTCTGTTATCAATTCATTCTTCGGTACTTCTCAGTTGTCTCAATTCTTGGATCAAACCAATCCGTTGAGTGAGATTACACATAAGCGCCGTATTTCTGCACTAGGACCCGGTGGTTTGAGCAGAGAAAGAGCAGGATTTGAGGTGCGTGACGTTCACTATTCTCATTATGGTCGTTTGTGTACCATTGAAACACCAGAAGGACCAAATATCGGATTGATCTCTACGCTGTGCGTTCATGCAAAGATTAATGACATGGGTTTCATTGAAACTCCGTATCGTAAAGTTGATAACGGTAGAGTAGACATGAAGAAGATTACCTTCTTAAGTGCTGAAGAAGAGGACACCGCTAAAATTGCACAAGCAAACGTAGATATAGATGCGAAAGGATTTTTCGTAGAAGACAGGATTAAGTCTCGTCAAACGGGCGATTTCCCTATTCTTGATAAAGGAGAAGTTGAATACATGGATGTGGCTCCGAATCAAATTGTTGGATTGAGTGCTTCATTGATTCCGTTCTTGGAACATGATGATGCCAACCGTGCATTGATGGGATCTAACATGCAACGTCAAGCGGTGCCATTGATTAAGCCAGAAGTGCCTATTGTTGGTACTGGACTTGAAGCAAAAGCTGCGCGTGATGCAAGAATTCAAGTTCACGCTGAAGGAGATGGTGTAGTAGAATACGTAGATGCTAATGAAATTCATGTTCGTTATAAGCGTTCTGAAATACAACAATTGGTAAGTTTTGAAGACGATTTGAAAGTATACAAACTAACTAAGTTTGTTCGTACGAATCAAGAAACTTGTATCAACTTACGTCCTGCTGTATTGAAAGGCCAAAAAGTTACAGAAGGCGATTTCCTAACTGAAGGGTATGCTACCAAAGGCGGTGAAATTGCATTGGGAAGAAACTTGAAAGTGGCCTTCATGCCATGGAAAGGGTACAATTTCGAGGATGCGATTGTAATCAGCGAAAAAGTAGTTAAAGAAGATTTATTTACGTCTATTCATATCAGTGAGTTTGAAACAGAAGTGCGTGATACGAAGTTGGGCGAAGAAGAATTAACACCAGATATTCCCAATGTGAGTGAAGAAGCTACCAAAGATCTTGATGAAAATGGTATCATTCGTATTGGTGCAAGCATTAAAGAAGGTGACATCATCATCGGTAAGATCACTCCAAAAGGCGAAAGCGATCCAACTCCTGAAGAGAAGTTGTTGCGTGCAATCTTTGGAGACAAAGCCGGAGATGCAAAAGATGCTTCTTTGAAAGCTCCAAGTGGAACAGAAGGTGTGGTAATTGACAAGAAATTATTCCAACGTGCTAAGAAAGATAAGAATGCAAAAGTGAGAGAGAAAGCGCAATTGGATAAAATCGAAAAAACCCACGAAAAAAATGAGGTTGATTTGATGGAAATGTTGGTAACCAAACTGCAAGCTTTATTGAAAGATAAAACGAGTCAGGGGGTTAACAATAATTTTGGAGAAGTACTTGTTTCTAAAGGAACGAAGTTCAATGCTAAAAATATTGCAAACATCGATTTCCAAAATGTGAACCCTTTAGGATGGAGTGGGGATGAGAAAACTGATGGATTAATTAATACTTTGTTGCATAACTATAGCATTAAATTCAATGAAGAATTAGGTCGTTTCAAAAGAGAGAAATTTAATATTTCTATTGGAGATGAATTACCTGCAGGCGTATTGAAATTAGCTAAAGTATACATGGCTGTTAAGCGTAAGCTTAAAGTAGGTGATAAAATGGCCGGACGTCATGGTAACAAAGGAATCGTTGCAAAAATTGTTCGTCAAGAAGATATGCCATTCCTTGAAGATGGAACGCCAGTAGACATCGTATTGAATCCACTAGGGGTACCAAGTCGTATGAACTTAGGACAGATCTATGAAACGGCATTGGGCTGGGCAGGAGAAGAATTAGGTGTTCGCTTTGCCACACCAATTTTTGATGGAGCTTCTGTTGAAGAAATTGCAGAACAAATTGATAAAGCAGGCTTGCCTAAATTCGGCCATACTTATTTATATGATGGAGAAACGGGAGATCGTTTCGATCAAAAAGCAACGGTGGGTATCATTTATATTATCAAACTTCACCACATGGTGGATGATAAAATGCATGCTCGTTCAATCGGACCATACAGTCTAATTACGCAACAACCTTTGGGTGGTAAAGCACAGTTTGGTGGTCAGCGTTTTGGAGAGATGGAAGTTTGGGCATTGGAAGCATATGGTGCATCTAATATTTTGCAGGAATTGCTTACGCTTAAATCGGATGATATCATCGGAAGAGCTAAAACATACGAAGCAATTGTTAAAGGCGACAATATTCCAAGAGCTGGAATTCCAGAATCATTCAATGTATTGGTTCATGAATTAAGAGGACTTGGTCTTGATTTGAAATTTGATTAAAATCAACTTGCTGCTATTGCAAATTGATTAAGAATATTAACTACAACAATATATTATATACAATTATGGCATTCAAAAAAGAAAACCGTCCGAGGTCAACTTTCTCCAAAATTACTATTGGCTTAGCATCGCCAGACAGTATATTGGAAAGAAGCTATGGTGAAGTGTTAAAGCCAGAAACTATTAACTATCGCACGTACAAACCTGAAAGAGATGGATTGTTCTGCGAAAGGATTTTTGGACCAGTAAAAGACTATGAGTGTGCTTGTGGAAAGTATAAGCGTATTCGTTATAAAGGTATTGTCTGCGATCGTTGCGGTGTGGAAGTAACTGAAAAGAAAGTACGTCGCGAAAGAATGGGACATATCAAATTGGTTGTTCCAGTAGTGCATATTTGGTACTTTAAGTCTTTGCCAAATAAAATTGGTTATTTGCTAGGAACCAGCTCTAAGAAATTAGAAACAATTGTTTACTACGAACGTTTCGTAGTAATTCAAGCAGGTATCAGAGCAGATAAAGGACAGAAGTATGCCGATCTACTTACAGAGGAAGAGTATCTAGATATTTTAGATGCATTGCCTAAAGAAAATCAGCTATTGCCAGATGAAGATCCAAACAAGTTCATCGCTAAGATGGGAGCAGAAGCGGTTCACGCAATGCTTGAGCGTTTGGATTTAGATCAACTTAGTTTCGATTTGCGTAATGCTGCGGCCAATGAAACTTCTCAACAACGTAAAGCGGATGCTCTTAAGCGTCTAAGCGTTGTAGAAAGCTTCCGTGATGCCAATACAAGAATCGTGAATCGTCCTGAGTGGATGGTAATGCAATACATTCCTGTTATTCCACCAGAATTAAGACCATTGGTTCCTTTGGATGGCGGACGTTTCGCATCATCTGATTTAAATGATTTATATCGTCGTGTAATTATACGTAACAATCGTTTGAAGCGCTTGTTAGAAATCAAAGCTCCTGAAGTAATCTTGCGCAATGAAAAGCGTATGTTACAAGAAGCCATCGACTCATTGTTTGACAATAGCCGTAAATCTAATGCTGTAAAAGCGGAAGGTGGTCGTGCATTGAAATCATTGAGTGATGTATTGAAAGGTAAGCAAGGTCGTTTCCGTCAGAATTTGTTGGGAAAACGTGTTGATTACTCTGGTCGTTCTGTAATTGTAGTAGGACCTGAATTAAAAATGCATGAGTGTGGATTGCCAAAAGATATGGCGGCAGAATTATTTAAGCCGTTTATTATCCGTAAGCTTATTGAAAGAGGTATCGTGAAAACGGTAAAGAGTGCACGTAAATTGGTTGATAAAAAAGAAGCAATCATTTGGGATATTCTTGAAAATATTTTAAAAGGACACCCTGTAATGTTAAACAGGGCTCCAACACTTCACCGTTTGTCAATTCAGGCATTCCAGCCAAAATTGATTGAAGGTAAAGCAATACAATTGCATCCATTGGTAACGACTGCATTCAACGCGGATTTTGATGGTGATCAAATGGCGGTGCACGTTCCGTTGAGTAATGCTGCTATTTTGGAAGCACAGTTATTAATGCTTTCATCACACAACATTCTAAACCCGCAAAATGGTACTCCAATCACACTTCCTTCTCAGGATATGGTGCTCGGATTGTATTACATTACTAAGGGTAAAAAAACCATAGGAGATGATATCGTAAAGGGAGAAGGGAAGGCATTTTATTCTGCTGAAGAAGTAATCATCGCTTACAATGAAAAACAAATTGATCTTCATGCAAATATCAGAGTAAGAGCAAATTGGCGCAATGCTGATGGTACACTTACCTATAAATTAATTGAAACGACAGTGGGTCGTGTAATTTTCAATCAGTTTGTTCCTAAGGAAGTAGGATTCATCAATACTTTACTTACCAAAAAGAACCTGAGAGAAATTATTGGTGATATTATCAAATGGACTAACGTACCTGTTACCGCTAAATTCTTAGATGATATTAAATCACTTGGATATAGAATGGCATTCCGCGGTGGATTGTCTTTCAACATCAATGACCTTATTATCCCAGCAGTAAAAGAAGAATTGGTAGAAAATGCTCAGTCGGAAGTATCTGAAGTATGGGATAGTTACAACATGGGATTGATTACAAACAACGAACGATACAATCAAATCATTGATATCTGGAGTCGTGTTGATACAAAAGTAACAGAAACGCTTATACGTGAATTGGCAATCGATAAACAAGGGTTCAACTCTGTTTATATGATGCTTGATTCTGGTGCGCGTGGTAGTAAGCAACAGATTAAACAGCTTGCAGGGATGAGAGGATTGATGGCTAAGCCAAGAAAATCTGGTTCTTCTGGAAGTGAGATTATTGAAAACCCTATTCTTGCAAACTTTAAGGATGGATTGAGTGTATTGGAATACTTTATCTCTACCCATGGTGCTCGTAAAGGACTTGCAGATACCGCTCTTAAAACGGCAGATGCTGGTTATCTAACACGTCGATTAGTTGACGTTGCGCAAGATGTGGTAATCAATGAAGAAGATTGTGGAACGCTTCGTGGTATTGCAACTGCTGCATTAAAAGACAACGAAGATATTATTGAAACATTAAGCGATAGAATTGAAGGACGTACTTCATTGCACAATGTATATCATCCAGTAACGGAAGAAGTATTAATTGGTGCTGGTCAAGAAATCAGTGCTGAGGTTGCTAAGAAAATTGAAGATACTGGTGTAGAAGCTGTTGAAATACGTTCTGTATTGACTTGCGAAAGCAAGCGCGGTGTGTGTGTAAAATGTTATGGTAAAAACCTAGCATCGGGCACTATAGCACAGCGTGGAGATGCAGTAGGAATTATTGCAGCACAATCAATCGGTGAACCAGGTACACAGTTGACGCTCCGTACATTCCACGTAGGTGGTGTGGCAGGATCGGCTTCAGTTGAATCTTCTTTGCTTGCTAAATTTGATGGTACACTTCAGTTTGATGGATTGCGTACAGTAAATACTGAAAATAACGAAGGCAAGAAAATTGCAGTAGTAATTGGACGTACCGGTGAAATCAGAAATACAGATGTTAAAACTGATCGTTTATTGAATACAATGCATATCCCTTATGGTGCTATCTTGAATGTAAAAGATGGCCAAAAAGTAGCCAAAGGAGATGTGATTTGTACATGGGATCCGTTCAACAACGTAATTGTTGCAGAAAGTAATGGTACAGTCACTTTTGAATCAGTGATTGAAGGAATTACCTATCGCGATGAAGCTGATGAGCAAACAGGCCATAGAGAAAAAGTAGTTATTGAAACTAAAGATAAAACCAAGCTTCCTGCAATTATAGTTGAAGGAAAAGATAAGAAAACGTATAACCTTCCAGTAGGATCTCATATCAGTATTGAACAAGGAGACGTGGTGAAGAGTGGTCAGGTGTTGGTAAAAATCCCAAGAGTATTAAGTAAACTAAAAGATATCACTGGAGGTCTTCCTCGTGTAACTGAATTATTTGAGGCTAGAAACCCAAGCAATCCTGCAGTTGTTTGTGAGATTGATGGTGTTGTATCTTTCGGTGCCATCAAACGTGGTAATAGAGAAATCAGTGTAGAAGCTAAAGATGGCGTTTTACGTAAATACTTGGTTCCATTGAGTCGTCAGATTCTTGTTCAAGACAGCGATTTCGTTAAAGCGGGAGCTGCTTTGAGTGATGGTCAAATTGCACCAGCAGATATTCTTTCTATCAAAGGACCATTTGCTGTTCAAGAATACGTTGTAAATGAAATTCAAGAAGTATATCGCTTACAAGGTGTAAGAATAAATGATAAGCACATTGAAGTAATCGTTCGTCAGATGATGCGTAAGGTTACCATCGAAGATGCAGGAGATACTAAATTCTTAGAAGGAGATACTGAAGATAGACTAGACTTTAACATGGAGAATGACTATATTTTCGATAAGAAAGTAGTAACAGATGCCGGAGAAAGTACAACTCTAAAATCAGGTCAAATTACAACTCTTCGTGATGTAAGGGAAGAGAATTCAATTTTAAGAAGATCAGATAAAAAACTCGTGGAATTCCGCGATGCTCACCCTGCTACCTCTTCTCCATTGTTGTTAGGTATTACAAAGGCTTCTCTTGGAACGCATAGCTGGATCTCAGCTGCATCATTCCAGGAAACTACCAAAGTATTAAGTTCAGCAGCTATTCAAGGTAAAACGGATGAAATGCTTGGCTTAAAAGAAAATGTAATCACAGGTCACCATATTCCTGCAGGTACAGGATTGCGTGAATTTGAAAACATGATTGTTGGTAGTAAAGAAGAATACGAATTGCTGATGACAACGAAAGAAGCAATGAGTTTTGATGAAGAAGAATAAATCTAATAAATCATAAGCTTTCTAGGGCAGCATTTATGCTGCCCTTTTTTTATGCCTGAAAAGTAGACAAACACCTATATAAATAAAACGCATTTCCGTTAAGTCTTTCATAATTTCGACTAGTCAATTATTGCTTTCTAAGTGTTTGTATTTAACTTGCTATGAATTCTATCACTTAAACTGATATTACAAAATGAAAAATTTCACCAATATTTTACTAGTCGCTTTAATTATTGCTGTAGGAGTTTTATATTATCTTCATTTTTCAACGAATAGAAACTGCAACAATAAAACAAAATCTTCTATCGCAAACATAGGCGGAGTAAGAAATGCAGCGTTTGCTTATGTTGAGTTAGATTCTTTAAACGAAAATATACAATACATAAAGGACAACAGAAAGGCCCTAGAAGCTGAACAGTCATCTATTGAAAACGAATGGCAAAGCGGGTATAGAAATCTGGAAATGCAAAAAAATAATTTCTTAAAAAAAGGAGGGTCATCTATCACTCAAGAGCAGGCTGAAGAGTTTCAGGGAGTGTTGCTTCAGCAACAACAACAAATTGATGCTAAAAAACAAGCCCTTACACAAAAGCTCAATGAAAAAAGTTACAAATTCTTGGAAGATATTCAAAAGAAATTAAAAGACTTTTTGGTAGCCTACAATGAGGATAAAAAATTTACTTATATTTTTACTACGGGAAATGGGCTAGAATATATGGCGTATAAGGATACTACGCTGAATATCACAAAAGATGTTATTGAGGGGATGAACGAAAAGTTCAAATAACCCAAATCGTAATTCAGCAAGATTTACTTAAATTTAGTCCCGTTAGCACGCTAGCGGGATTTTTATTTGTTATATTTATAACCTAAATCTTTTTTATGGCAGAAACCAACAACTCTTTTAAAGCTTCTTTGGGATTATTTGATGCAACCATGATTGTAGCTGGCTCAATGATCGGTTCAGGTATTTTTATCGTAAGTGCCGATATGCTGAAAGACCTTGGTAGCGCTGGGTGGTTATTGGCTGCATGGCTAATAACTGGATTTATGACATTGACTGCCGCTTTAAGTTATGGAGAATTGAGCGGAATGTTTCCAAAAGCAGGTGGACAATATGTCTATCTTAAGGAATCCTATAATCCATTAGTAGGTTTTTTATATGGCTGGAGTTTTTTTGCTGTTATTCAAACAGGAACCATCGCTGCAGTTGCAGTAGGCTTTGCTAAATTTGCCGGATATTTTTTCCCTGCATTGGCTTGGGAAGATGCAAATACGTTTTCGCTTGCAGGTCTAACTATACATTATGCTCAAGTTGTAGCAATCTTACTAATTGTATTGTTAACCTATATTAATACCAAAGGAATTCAAACAGGGAAAATTATACAAACAATCTTTACCTCTACAAAATTATTGTCTTTGTTTGGATTGATAATTGCCGGCTTTATCGCATTTAATTGGGATGTGTGGCATGCAAATTGGAACAATGCTTGGAGTATTCAAAAGCTTACCAATGTTGACGGAGTAATCAATTATCAGCCTTTAATAAGTGGTGTTGCATTAGGAGCTATCGCCAGTGCAATGGTAGGCAGTATTTTCAGTAGCGATGCCTGGAATAACGTAACTTTTATTGCCGGAGAAATTAAAAATCCCAAAAGAAATATTGGATTGAGTTTATTTTTGGGCACGTTGATTGTTACTCTTATTTATGTTTTATTGAATGTAGTTTACCTAGCAACTGTACCCATACATGAACTGGCTTTTGCAAAGGATAATAGAGTAGCCTTGAGTGCATCAGAGGCAATATTTGGTGACTATGGAACTATTATTATTGCCATCATGATTATGATCTCAACTTTTGGCTGTAATAATGGACTGATTTTAGCTGGAGCAAGAGTATACTATACTATGGCAAACGATCGCCTCTTTTTTAAGAAAGCAGGAAGTCTTAATAAAAATATTGTACCTGAATGGGCGCTATGGATTCAATGCGCCATGGCTGCTGCACTTTGTTTAAGTGGAAAGTACGGAGACTTATTAGATATGGTTTCTTTTGTAGTAGTAATATTTTATGTTTTGACAATTGCAGGCATTTTTATTCTAAGGAAAAAAATGCCTAATGCAGAAAGGCCTTACAAAGCTTTCGGATATCCTATTTTACCTATCATTTACATCTTGATGGGAATAAGCTTTTGTACTTTGTTAATTATCTACAAACCCCAGTTCACTTGGCCTGGTTTAATCATAACACTTCTTGGCATTCCATTGTATTATGTTGCTGTAGCTAATAAAAACAACCATTAATTGTATGAGTCAAATTGATTTTGAGTATTTATTTAATTCATTTAAAAAAATTAAGGTAGGGGTCATCGGTGATGTTATGCTTGATACCTACTGGTGGGGAAAGGTAGACCGTATTTCCCCTGAAGCCCCCGTTCCAGTTGTATCTGTAAGTAAAAGAGAACAAAGAATCGGCGGAGCAGGTAATGTTGCACTTAATATTCGTGCATTGGATGCAACAGTTCATGCTATCACTGTATTAGGCGATGATGGAGATGGCGCGCAATTAATTAAATTATTAAAAGATCATAATATTCATACAGAATTTGTTTTAAATAGTAACAGCCGAATTACTACCAATAAAATTAGAATCATATCCCGCAATCAACATATGATGCGGCTTGATGCAGAAATCACAAATATGTTGTCTCCGGAGGATGAAGCCAAACTAATTACAGCCTTTGAAAAATATGTTACAAATGAAAAGCCCCATATCGTAATATTAGAAGATTATAACAAAGGAGTGTTAACTGAAAAAGTTATAGAACGTGTTATTCAGATATGCAAGGACAATAAGGTGCTTACTGCTGTAGATCCAAAAAGAAAGAATTTCTTCTTGTATAAAAATGTGACTATTTTCAAACCTAATTTACATGAAGCAAAAGAAGCTTTAAATATCATAACTGAGGGTATTACTGATTCTTTATTGAATGATATTCATGAGGCTTTGCACGAAAAACTTGGTCATGACATTTCCTTTATTACCCTATCAGAAAAAGGGGTTTATTATCATTCCAACACTCAACAGGAAATTATTCCTACACATATAAGAAGTATTGCAGATGTGAGTGGGGCGGGGGATACAGTGATTGCGGTAGCCGCTATGGTGTATGCTGCTTCTGAAAATGTGCCACTAATGGCCAATATGGCAAACATCGCAGGAGGATTAGTTTGCGAAGAAGTTGGAACGATCGCTATCGATAAAGAGAAGCTGTTGCAAGAATGTAAAAAGTTGCTTTCGTAACAATAGATTTTACTAGTAAAAAATAACAGAGCATTTCATTGTTGCTCATTTAAATTTCGCAAAACAATCGGGTATTTCTCTATTTAAATTAATTAAATTTGGCGATTAAAACTCACACTCAATTATGAAGCCATTTTCAATTGCTATTCACGGAGGCGCAGGAACGATATTAAAACAAGACATGACCATCGAGCTTGAAAAAGCTTATATCAATGGACTTGAAATAGCTATTGATAAAGGGTATCATGTGCTTGAGCAAGGGGGAACTTCTGTAGATGCAGTAAGAGCTGCTATTGTTTCTTTAGAAGACAATCTATTGTTCAACGCTGGACGAGGATCTGTGTTTACTAAAAAGGGAGTGCAAGAAATGGATGCGGCCATCATGAATGGTGCAAATCTTGAAGCAGGAGCTGTTTCTGGCGTGAGAAATGTGCGCAATCCAATAGAGCTTGCTTTTGAAGTGATGGCTCATAGCAATCATGTATTTCTAAGTGGGAAAGGGGCCAATGATTTTGCAATTAAGCAAGGATTAAAATTGGAGCCCGATGAATTTTTCTTCTCAAAATTCAGATACGATCAGTGGAAGGAAATAAGAGACAGCGATAGTTATTCATTGGATCATACTCACCAAGATTTAGCTGAATTGATGAAAGATAAAAAATTCGGAACTGTTGGTGCAGTAGCTTGTGATGGCTTCGGTAATATTGCCGCCGCTACCAGTACAGGCGGTATGACTAATAAAAAATATGGCAGAATCGGCGACAGCCCAATTATAGGTGCGGGTACCTATGCCAATAATAAAACTTGTGGCATCAGTTGCACGGGACACGGAGAGCCCTTCATCAGGGCAGTTGCAGCCCACGATGTAAACGCATTGATGGAATATAAAGGATGTACGTTGCAAGAAGCGATGGATGAAGTGGTGCACCATAAATTAATAGCATTAGAAGGGGAAGGAGGAATGATTGGAATTGATGCAAATGGAAATACTGCCATGGTATTTAACAGTGCGGGAATGTACAGGGCTATGAAAAATAGTAAGGGAGAACGACTGGTTGCTATTTATAAAGATTGATTTCTTTTAATGGGGTCAAATTAATTTGCTTTTTCAATGAAAAAATATGCAGTACTTGTAGCGGGTGGAAACGGAAGTAGAATGAATAGCGATATGCCCAAACAATTTTTGTTACTAGAAGACAAGCCGGTACTTTATTATACCATTCAAACATTTATTGAGTCATACGATGATATTCATATCATTTTAGTATTACCAAAAGACTTCGTTTCAATAGGAGAAGAAATAGTTTTAAAATACTTCCCTTTAAATCATATTCAAATTGTAGCGGGCGGAAAAACTAGGTTTCATTCAGTTAAAAATGGGCTGGCTTTTGTGAAGGAAGAAAGTGTTGTTTTTGTGCACGATGCCGTTCGCTGTTTACTTTCAACAACTCTTATTCATAGATGTTATGAAGCAGTGTTAACTCAATTTGCTGTAGTGCCCGTAATATCGTCTAGAGATAGCATTAGAATTGACAATGGCAATGAAAACAAAACAATTGATCGTACTACAATAAAGCTGGTGCAAACTCCACAAGTATTTCTTAGTAAGGTGATTCTTCCGGCCTTTAATGCCGAATACAATGATTTATTTACAGATGAAGCGACTGTTGTAGAACTGCAAGGCACAAAAATACATCTCATAGAAGGAGAGGAGAACAACTTAAAAATAACTCATCCAATTGATTTGATGGTTGCTCGGCATATCCTAAAAAATAAATAATTCACGATTTTTTATTTTTTAAAGAGTTTAATTATTGCTGGAAGTGTATTGAATTTAATAGCAGGGTATTGTTGGTTTTTCGAAGCAAATTTTTCATAGAAATAGGCTACGCCTGGAATATCTGAACCTTCAAAATCGATAATAATATTATCCGCTGCATACTCTTTAATAAGCTCGTTATATAAAAAATAGTTTGCCAGTAATTCTTTCCCCTTTTCTGTAATACATGGAATGATATTGTAGAGTCTGTTGTTGTCTTTCAAAAAAAGTATTTGTGCCAACAGCTCGTTATTATCGGCGGAGTGTACTTGTCGGATTAAGATTCTCCCATTTTCTGAATAAAACGAACATAGCTTCTTGAATTGAATATAATCGGCAGTAGATATTCCTTTAATCCTATGCTGGTAAAGCTTTTCGTATAAATCAATTGCTTCGGAATAGTTAGTAGATTGGCTGTATGTAAGTTCAGCATTTGCTACATTTTTAATTTTCCTCTTTATATAAGTACTGTATTCGTTTTGTATTTTTTCATAACCACGTCCTAGAGGAAGTACGAAATTATTTCGATTTCGTATGGTAACATTATTCAACTCTATCAATCCTGTATTCAAATAATTGAGTGAGATTTCAGCAAAACTGAATTTTTGCATTGCCATCTGAACAAATGCACTGACTTCTTCTATAGAGATTGGCCTATTGGAAAAAATACCCCCTTGTTGAGAAAAAGCTGGTTGATATAAGTATGATATGCCCAATTTCTTTCTCCATGTCAATGGCATTACAGCTTCGTAATCACCGAAAATAATAGCATCCCAATTAGAAGCCATTGTATCTAGGTAAAAAGATTCTGCATAAATCAGTCCATTCAACGAATGTGTGATACAAGCATCCCATTTTACTTTGTCAATTTTTTCATATGGAGTATATACAATATTCATGATTAAAATGGGCTCTGTGGAAACAGCTTTTTAAATGTCAGTTTTTCGATATCTATACTAAAAGATATGTTTTTAAGAAACCGTTTTTCAGTAATAGTAGATTTAAAATAGTCAGCATAAACCTTGCTGTACATTATTGGAAAATAAATATTTACTATATTATTAAATAAACACAATTGTAATCCGGCATCATATAAAAACTTTCCTGTTGAGGCATCTTTTTTCCATGCTTCTGCATAGGTGCCAATATCTACAAATATTTTCAAGGGCAATTTGATGGGGAGGACTTCTAAAGGATTTATTTCTTTGGGGATAGAAGTCGTTAGGTTGATGGCTGTAAGCCAATTGTCAGTCTTTCCTATTTTATTGCTTAGTAAATCGGTTCTCACTTTAAACGCGCCATCTTTTATCATTATTTGCTGATTTGCCATTCCATCGTATTCGTTTCTGCCAATAAAATAATTGCTATAAGTATAGTCCTCATAACCTTTTGCTCCACTCATATTCAAATGGTAATTGTCTGTTTGGTATTGAGATAAATAAGTTTTCTCTTTTGTGTACATGAATTTTCCAGCAAAAAATCTAACATTCAATCCTCCCGTAGTTGGGTAATTAAAGAAATAACTTCCTGTTAATTGGAGTCGGATGAATCCTTTGCCTTGATCTGCTTGAAAGGATGCGCTATAAGGGTAAAGCGCTCTGGTATTTTCAGTTGCAAATTGCAATTGATTGATTGTTCGGCTTTGCTTAGGATATGTAATGATATTTATTTGTTGAACTGTATCTCTGCTAAAATTCAATTCTGTTTCTTTTATAAAATTGCTCTTAAATCGAATGAATGTTGTTTGTTTGCTCGTACTTTGTTTATTTTGAAAAGTATATTTTATGGAAGGTGTTATTTTGCTAAAACGTAAATAGTTTTTTGTATTCGTAGAATCAGTGAAACTGCCTCTAGTGAAATTCATCGCGGCTATTGATAGTACTATATTTCGCCCATCATTACTAGGGTAGTAGGTATATGATGCATTTCCTATCCCGTTAACAGATTTTGTTCCAGTAGCATATAAGGGCGCAATGGCATATTGAAATCTTGAAAAGGGGAGGGTATAATTGTGTAAGAGTAACCCTAGCATCATTTTATCATATAAGTTGTATCCAAAAGCAGGGGCTATAAATAGATAATTATATTTAGCTGTTTCCTTCAAGCTAAAAAATGACATAACCTTCATTGATTTTTTTTCAGTGGGCATCAGGCTGCCTTTTTTTGCAAGTAATGAAAACTGACTGTCTAGATTTTGATGTGTAGTTTCTTCAGCAATTAATTTAAAATTTTCGGGGTAAGGGTGTTTAAACTGCCATGTTTGATAATATGCTTTCATTACACTGTCAAATAGAGCGCCTCCTATGTTTTCTTCTAAGCGATTCAACCATTGGGCAGTTTTTATATAAGCGATTAGACCATAGTTTGTAGCAGAGAATGCATCAGATTCGTTTTCGATCGCTTGGTCTTTTTGTGAATGAATAACGCCTTCAAGAATTGTCTGCTCTATTTCATCCGGCCATCTTTGATTGATAAAGGTTGGTTTTTTATTGTTGGATTTATTAGTTTGATGATAGTATTCGTTTTCATATCGCTGATCATAATAAGTATTCATTCCTTCGTCCATCCAGGGATGCAATCGCTCATTGCTCCCTAATATTCCATAAAACCAATTGTGACCTACTTCATGATTGATTACAAGATCTAGATCTTTTTCATTTTCTGGATTACTGATAAGTGTAATAGTAGGATATTCCATTCCCCCTCCACCTATATCGGGTCTTTCTACAACACAAGCTTTGTTATAAGGGTATTCTCCTAGCCATTGGCTCTTAGTGAGAATGGCTCTTTTCAAATACAATAGACTATTCTTCCAATCCTCTGTTTTATTTTTATAGTAATAGACGCTCACATCAATTATTTTATTTTTAAGTTGAAGCGTATCTTTTTGAATCATAAAATCTTTGTCTGCAAACCAGGCAAAATCATGCACATTGGTTTGATTGAATTTCAATGTTTTGATGTTGTCATTTATTTCTTCCGATTGTAAATCTCCCGTAGCGGCTACTAGGTAGGATTGGGGTACATTTATTCGAACAGTATATTCTCCAAATTCACTATAAAATTCTCCTTGATCTAAGTACGGCATTTCGTGCCACCCTTTGCTATCATACACTGCTGGCTTTGGATACCACTGTGATATTTGAAAAGAGTTGTTGATGTATCCTCCTCTAGAAAAATTAAATGGGAGTTTTACATGGAAGGGAGTTTCTATAGTCGCTATCTCGCCAGGTATTAATGGGTTAGGCAATATCAGTTTAATGATATCTTGATGTTGAGGATGATCTTCTATTGACGCACTTACATGGTTTACTTTAAAATCGAGCCTATTGATATATCCTCTTTTATCTTCTGTTGAAAAATAAAAATCAGTTCTTCCGTTTGTAAGGAGTTGATCGCTAAAAGCTGTTCGATCATTTTTGTATGCATTTGGCCAAATATGAAACCAGATAAAATGAAGGGTATCAGGAGAGTGGTTGGCATAAGCGATTTGTAGATGACCATCAAGCGTTTTCGCAGTGTCATTTAGCGTCACATCAATAAAATAATTTGTCGTTTGCTGCCAATAGGATTTATTTTGAGAAAAAGAAGTAAGGCAAATGGAAAAGAATAGTATTGTAAGGATGTTTTTTTTCAAAACGCTGCTGTTTATTCAAAAGTACGAATATCTATTTTTGAAAAATGCTTATTTATTTGCCCTTTCCGGCAAAAATAATCTGAATGGTGTAGATCATTATTTTCAGGTCAAGTCCTAATGATACATTCTCTACATACAAAAGATCGTAGGGCATTCTCATGATCATTTCTTCTACTGAAGAGGCATACCCAGCATTTACCATTCCCCAGCTAGTAATGCCAGGTTTTGTTTTAAAGATATATTTATATTCTGGATGCTTTACGACTATTTGGTCAATGTAAAATTTACGTTCTGGCCTTGGTCCCACCAAGCTCATTTCTCCTTTAATTACATTCCATAATTGAGGAAGTTCATCGAGCCTCCATTTGCGCATTGTTTTCCCCCATGTTGTAATCCGAGGGTCGTCCTTACTACTAAGTCTTGGTCCATCTTTTTCGGCATCTATATACATCGACCGAAATTTATACATAATAAAAGGCTTCCCTTTAAAACCAATTCTTTCTTGCAAAAAGAAAATAGGTCCCTTCGAGGAGAAGGCCACTCTAATTAAAGTAAAAATTATTAAGGGGGATAAAACAATTATTGCTAAGAGGCCAATGAATAAATCTGTTACTCTTTTTATGTTTTGCTGCCAAGGAGGAAGTTGACCAGAGTGAATATCAATCAAGGGAACGCCCATAATATTATTTGTTTGTAAGGCCCCACTAATAATATCCACGGTATCTGGAGTGATTTTAATATTTACTTCCTTGTCGCTTAGTTTTTGTAGAATAGTAGTGAGCAAATCTCTATCCGTTTTATTCACAGCAATAATAACTTCCTCTATATTTTGTTCAGCAATGATTGCCTGAAGCTCATTGAGTGTAGGGTATTGTATTATGTCATCAGACATTTCTTTTACAGGCTCATTATTTGTAGAAATATAGGCAGTGAGCACAACTCCTGAACGTTCTTTGGTTTGTAAAAATTTATGATAGAATTCCGTTACTTTTTCACCCGTTCCAATAATCAAAGCATTAAAAAAAACTTTCTTTTGTACAAGTTGCTTCTTTACAATATTGAGAGTTATTAATCTAACAAAGAACGTACAGATGAAAACCGGTACTAGTAAACTAAAAAATTCTAAATAGTAATATTGATTGTGTACTTGTGGGTTTTTTAAGATAAAGAAAAACAATAGCACAAGGCATCCAATTAAACTAGTAGAAAAAGTTCTGATGAATTCTGTTAATCTAGATTTTTGATACAGAGAGTCGTAGGCGCCGCTTAAGAAATGAATGCTCAGCCATCCGCCAACATAAAGAACAAGTCCTAGATAGAATCCCGGGGGCATGCTGAAAGGGTAGTGGTATATCTTGGTACGAAGAAAGTAGAAGCATAACCAGGTGAAAACGCATACAATCGCATCAAAAAAAATATACCAGCTGATATGTATGCGTGGCTGTTTCAATATATGTTGACCTGTTTTAGTGAATACTTAGTGTTGCTTATCATTAATTTTTTCTAAAATCTGATGGGCAACTTCCATGGCTCCAAAACCATCAAGTATTGTAACGGGCGTTTCGGTGTTATTTACAATAGCATTTCTAAAAGCTTCTAATTCCATTTTGATAGCGTTTACTTCTTCGATTGGAGGATTTGCTATCGCAATTGTTTTTTTGCCATGATTCGTTTCTATGTCGAACGTGAATACATTTTTATCGCCGGGTTGATTGAGTTTGATTACCTCTGTTTTCTTTTCTAAAAAATCGATTCCTATGTAAGCGTCTTTTTGAAACAGCCTCATTTTGCGCATCTTCTTTATAGAAATTCTACTGCTGGTTAAATTTGCTACACAACCATTGTCGAATTCAATTCGAACGTTTGCAATGTCGGGGGTGTCGCTCATCACTGCCACTCCGTTGGCCGATATATGACTTACATTACTTTTTACTAAGTGTAAAATAATATCGATGTCATGTATCATCAAATCAAGTATCACACTCACATCTGTACCACGAGGATTGAATTGCGCTAGCCTATGCACTTCAATAAACATCGGCTGCAAATCGTAATTTTTTAATGCCAGAAAAGCAGGATTGAATCTTTCTACGTGCCCTACTTGAAATTTTAAATTCGATTCTTTGGCTAGTTTCACCAATGTGCGAGCTTCCTCCATGGTGTTGGCCAATGGCTTTTCTACAAATACATGTTTCCCTTTTCGAAGGGCCATGTCGCACAATTCAAAATGATTAATGGTAGGAGCTACAATATCAACGGCATCACATAAATCCATTAATTCTTCTGGATGTATAAATCGTTTAAGTTTATATTTTTCGGATACCAATTGAGCGTTTTGTTCATTGGGATCAAAAAAGCCCACTATTTCTACTTCACTTATTTCTTGCCAATTATTTAAATGAAATTTTCCTAAATGTCCTGCGCCAAATACAGCAATTTTCAGCATGGGGTGATTTTATCTCTTTTCTATTGAATAAATTATGATGCGTTTGTTTCACTTTCCTCATTCGCCGTCTCTTCCCAAAAGCCCATATTGCCAAATTTTTGAATTCTTTGATCTATTCTTTCTTGTGCTGGAATTTTCTCCAATGCTTCGATTGTTGGCAGTAAGTAATTTTTTAAAATTTCTGCCGCTTCATCATAATCCCAATGTGCACCGCCTAGTGGTTCTGGAATAACGCTGTCTACCAATCCAAAATTCAACATATCTGTTCCTGTTAATTTTAGTTGATCTGCTGCCACTTCTTTTTTATCCCAGCTTCTCCAAAGAATGCTACTGCAGCTTTCTGGAGAGATTACGGTATACCATGTATTCTCCATCATTACCACCTTATCACCTACACCAATGCCTAATGCGCCTCCACTTGCTCCTTCGCCAATAATTACGCAAATCACTGGCACTTTAAGGCCAATCATTTCATATATATTACGAGCAATGGCTTCTCCCTGACCGCGTTCTTCTGCTTCAAGACCCGGATAAGCTCCAGGAGTATCAATGAGTGTAATAACAGGCTTATTAAATTTTTCTGCCAGCTTCATCAAACGAAGCGCCTTTCGATATCCTTCTGGATTGGCCATTCCAAAATTTCTCAATTGGCGAGTTTTGGTATTGTTTCCTTTTTGCTGTCCAATAATCATCACGGTTTTATCTCCCAATGTTGCAAATCCCCCCACCATGGCTTTGTCGTCTTTTACATTGCGATCACCATGCAGTTCTACAAAATCCGTACACATTTTTTCAATGTACTTTAGCGTATAGGGTCTGTCTGGATGACGGCTCAATTGCACGCGATGCCAGGGAGTAAGGGTATCGGTAAGATCCTTCTTGGTTTCCACAATCTTCTGTTCGAGTGATGCAATAGCAGCACTCATGTCCGTTTTGGTTTTTTCCTGTGAAATAGTGAGTTGCTCTATCTGATCATATAAATCCTTGATGGGCTTCTCAAAATCCAAAAATTGCCTGTTTTTTAGTTGTGGCATGAATAATTATTAAGGTATTAGTTAACAATTTGATATTATGCAGATTGTAAAAATAGGCGATACATACTTTTTATAAAACTTTTGTTTTACACAAATAAAAGTTGTTATCTTTGCCCTCCAAATTTAGGATTTGGTTATTGTTTGTTTTCAGGCAATAAATGTGTAAGGATCGGTAGTTCAGTTGGTTAGAATGCTGCCCTGTCACGGCAGAGGTCGCGGGTTCGAGTCCCGTCCGGTCCGCTTA
>CANJJU010000027.1 GCA_947474815.1 Chitinophagaceae bacterium
AATCGTTGTTACTGGAGGAACCGGATTGGTGGGTAGAGTATTGTGTAAAACACTAGAAAAAAGAGGATACCAAATCATTGTTTTAACTAGAAAAGCTGGGAGAAGTCCAAATGGGAATATCCGCTATGCTCATTGGGATGTAAAAAAGCAAACCATCGATATTGGTGCTATACAATCGGCAGATTTTATAGTTCATCTTGCTGGCGCAGGTGTGGTAGATAAAAAATGGACTAAAAAATACAAAGAAGAGATTGTAGAAAGTAGAACTCAAAGCAGTCGCTTATTAGTAAATACACTTAAAACCGTCCCCCATCAAGTGAAGGCTATCATTGGTGCTTCGGCAATTGGATGGTATGGAGCTGATGCAACTCCCCCCAAAGAATTTATAGAAACAGCTACCCCCTCTAGTGATTTTTTAGGCGAAACCTGCCGATTGTGGGAGGAAAGCATTGACAAAGCAAAAGAACTCAACATTCGCGTGTGTAAAATAAGAACAGGCATTGTTTTAAGTAATGAAGGCGGCGCTTTAACCGAATTTAAAAAACCAATAAAAGTGGGAATAGCGGGAATCCTAGCTAGCGGCAAGCAAATGATTAGCTGGATTCACATTGATGATTTATGTCGAATATTTATACAAGCAATTGAAAATGAATCAATGAATGGTAGTTACAATGCGGTGGCTCCTGGTCCTGTAAATAATAAAACACTAACGCTAACATTAGCGAAATCAATACGAGGAAAGTTTTTTATTCCACTTCATGTTCCCTCGTTTATATTGAAGCTACTATTAGGAGGCAGAAGTATTGAAATATTAAAAAGCACTACAGTGAGCTGTGAGAAAATTAAAAAAACAGGTTTTCTTTTTTTATTTCCTACAATTGAAGCTGCCATCAAACAACTCACCACTTTCAAATTATAAATCTTTTCTTATTACGTTTCTTCTTCCAAGCCAGTAAAACAGGATGATATAAAGAACGGCCAGACAAACATCCACCCAGAAATAATCAGTGGGAAGGGCATTCTTAGCGAGTGCTTTGAGTGGATTATCGGGAAATCCTAATAAAGCATCAGAAGCATTCATTGGAAGATAATCCCCCATACTGCCAAGATCTATTACATGGTTGTTTCTAAGTTTTATACTCCAAACATCTAATAGTTGTGATATGATATTTTCAGCTCCCAGATAAATAAAATAAATACCAATGGCGAACCCTGTTCTTCTAATCCATACCGATATCAATACAGCTAGAAGATTATAAGAAAGCGCTTTTAAAAAGAAAAAGCCCACATGCGAATATCCAGAAAAAGAAAAAGCGGTTTTCGACATAAATCCAAATACGATTGCCGTAAGTATCACTAAGATGGTAGAAAAAATAGCTACCAATAATGCGAGCATCATTTTTACATTTACAAATTGCTCCCTACTCCATCCATCAATAATATTTTGCTTATTTGTTTTATAAGTATACTCATTGGTAACCAAAATGATTAACAGCAACGCTGGCAATATCAACAAGAAACCAGCGGTATAGCTAGTTGTTTGCCAGGTATTTGTAAAATCATACGGATTGAATTGCCCAATCAAAACTGTTGCCTGAGATTCATTGATCATGTTTTTAAAAACGCTGAACACAATATAATTGGCAGTAAATATTCCCAATGCAAAAAATACAAGAAGAATAATAAATGCTTTATAATTTTTTATTTTAAGCCATTCAATTTTAAGCAGATCTTTCATTGAAAAATGTATTAATTAGTTAATTCAAAAAACTTACTCTCCAAACTTTTTTTCTTAAGATTCAAGTAAGACAACACTATTCCATTATCAAAACAAAATCGATTGATGTCTTGCAAATTGGCTTTCCCAGCAGGGAAAGAAAGCTTTATAATACTATCAGAAACAGCCATTTCGGGGGTTCCTGGATATTTAGCACACAACACTTTTAACGCTTCTACATCGTTAGAAGCGAGTTCAACGATGTCTTCATTCACTAAAATTTCATTCACATCACCACAAGCAACCAACGTGCCTTGTTTAAGTATAGCCACATGCGTACAAACCTTTTCTACTTCATCTAATAAATGACTGGCCATTATAATAGTTTTGCCTTGTAGAGAAAGCTTTTTAATCAATTCTCGTATTTCTGCAATTCCTACAGGATCTAACCCATTGGTGGGTTCATCGAAAACCAATACTTCAGGATCACCTAATAAAGCAGCCGCAATAGCCAAGCGCTGTTTCATTCCAAGGCTATAGGTACTAAAGGGAGAGTTTTTTCTTTTTAATAAATCAACTATTTGCAACACCTTGTCAATATCCTTTTCCCCTCTTCCTTTTATTGCTGCAGAAATTCTTAAGTTTTGTTCGCCAGACAAATAGTGATAAAAATTAGGCGTCTCTAACAATGTTCCCATTTGTTTTCTATGAAATTCACTGGGCTTTTCTCCAAACAATCGAACACCTCCGCTGTTTGGCTTTAGCACATCCATCACAATACTCAATAAGGTTGTTTTACCGCTACCATTTGGCCCCAAAATACCAAAAACCGTTCCTGCGGGAATAGAAAAGTTTACCTGTTTTAATGCATGAACTTTGCCATAGTTTTTTGAGAGATTGTCAATTTGTACGATATCCATTTTAAATAATTTATTCAAAAAATTAACAAAGAATGGGTCTAAAAGTACGATTAAATTAAGTTTATACACCACCCAGCTTGTATAAAATAGAAGATTGTGTGGAGGTAGTCAATACTTTTTGGGGGATGGCTATGATTACGGTATTTTTGCGGTAGAAAATGAAAAGTCCGAAACGATATTTAATCACCTCCGCTTTGCCCTATGCAAATGGTCCAAAACACATTGGACATCTTGCTGGTGCGTATTTGCCCGCTGATATTTATGTAAGATATTTAAGAGCACAAAAGCGCGATGTAGTATATGTTTGCGGAAGCGACGAACACGGTGCTGCTATTACCATACAGGCAATGAAAGAGGGCACCACCCCAAAAGCTATTGTAGACAAGTATCATGCTATGCTTGAAAGCAACATGCATGACCTAGGAATATCATTTGATATCTATCACCGTACCTCTGCTCCCATTCATCATGAAACAGCCCAGGAGTTTTTTACTGCACTGAATCAGAAAGGAGATTTGCAGTTAAAAGAAACCGAACAGTATTATGATGAAGAAGCAAAAACTTTTTTAGCTGATCGTTATATTATAGGCACTTGTCCAGTTTGTAGTAATGACAATGCTTATGGCGATCAATGTGAAAAATGTGGCACATCCCTTAGCCCAGAACAATTAATCAATCCCAGAAGCACCTTGAGTGGCAATGCGCCTTCAAAAAAAACGACTACCCATTGGTATCTTCCCTTAGATAAACATGAAGATTTTTTACGTAAATGGATACTCGAAGATCATAAAAGCGACTGGAAGACAAACGTATTGGGACAATGTAAAGGTTGGCTTGATAATGGATTGCAACCAAGAGCTGTTACTAGAGATTTAGATTGGGGAGTAGCCGTTCCGTTGCCAGATGCAACAGGAAAGGTTTTATACGTATGGTTTGATGCCCCTATTGGTTACATCAGCGCAACCAAACAATGGGCCAAAGACAATAACCGTGATTGGAAACCATATTGGGAGGATAAAGAAACCAAACTCGTTCATTTTATTGGAAAAGATAACATCGTTTTTCATTGCATCATCTTTCCAGTCATGTTACAATTGCATGGAAATATTTTACCCGATAATGTTCCTAGTAATGAATTTATGAATCTTGAAGGAGATAAAATGAGTACGAGCAGAGGATGGAGCATTGAGATGGAAGAATACATCAATGATTTTGTGAAGAAAGAAAATGGAGGCGATATGATGGTTGACGCTCTTCGATACTATCTTGCCTCTATCGCTCCTGAAACAAAAGACAGCGAGTTTACCTGGAAAGGATTTCAGGATGCTTTGAATAGCGAGCTAGTAGCCGTTTTTGGAAATTTCGTGAATAGGACTTTTGTACTCATGCATAAATTATGCAAGGGGAAAGTTCCTCCTTTGCATGAGTCAATTGCTGATGAATTAGATAAAAAACTATTAGCAGATATCCAGCAGGCAAAAAATAATATTGAAACAAATATCGAAGGATATAAATTTAGAGATGCCTTATTTGAAGTGATTGATTTAGCGAGAAAAGGCAATAAATACATGCAGGATAAAGAGCCATGGATTGTGGCTAAAAACGTTGGAGAAGATGGCAACCCTACCCCGGAAGCGCAACAAAAAATAGACAATTGCTTACATGTATGTCTTCAGCTAACAGCTAATCTAGCCGTGCTGATCAATCCATTTTTACCATTTACTGCAAAGAAATTGTGTGCAATGATGAAGGTGGTGGACAAGATGCTTGAATGGGAAAATGCAGGAAAATCAACCCTTTTAAGTGTTGGCTATTCTCTGAGAGCACCTGAATTATTATTTAGAAAACTTGAAGACACCGAAGTAAGCGAACAAATAGAAAAATTAAAAAACAAAAGCATTCAACTGATGGAAGCGACACAGAACAATCAACCTATTGCAAATATAGAAACAGCTGCTCCCGAGCAAAAAAAACCAGTCATCCAGTTTGATGATTTTGCAAAAGTAGATTTGAAAACAGGCACCATCATTGCCGCAGAGAAAGTTGAAAAAGCAGACAAATTATTGAAATTGGAAGTGGATCTTGGTGTTGAAAAACGCACCATTGTAAGTGGCATAGCCTTACATTTTGACCCCTCGGCCATTATAGGACAAAAAGTAGTAGTGGTAACCAATCTTGCTCCCCGTAAGATGAGAGGAATTGAAAGCAACGGCATGATTTTGATGGCCGAAAATGCTGATGGTAAACTGCAATTTGTTGCTGCAAATGAAGCTACTAGTAATGGAGCTAATGTAAGCTAGACAATCCTTTCAGATATATTATTGATTATTTAAGCATTAAAAACTACCTTCGAATTAGAATAGTTGTTTAACTAACTATATTAATTATGTCTAACCGAATTATAAAAAAAGTAGCCGTACTAGGTAGTGGAGTAATGGGCAGCAGAATAGCAGCTCATTTTGCAGGAATTGGATTAGAAGTGTTACTCTTAGATATCGCACCCAAAGACATTGCTCCCAATGCAAGCGTTGCAGAAAGAAATAAAATAGTAAATGACGCATTAACAGCTGCAATAAAATCAAACCCTTCCCCTGTTTATCATAAAGATGTAATTAAAAAAATTACAACTGGAAATTTTACTGATAACATGAAGGATATTGCAACGGCTGATTGGATTATTGAAGTGGTGATTGAAAAATTAGAAATCAAACAGCAAGTTTTTATTGAAGTTGAAAAGTTTCGTCGACAAGGAACATTGATTACGTCCAATACATCAGGCATACCGATTCATTTGATGACAGAAGGAAGATCGGATGATTTTAAAAAACATTTTTGTGGAACACACTTTTTCAATCCTCCAAGATATCTACGCCTACTTGAAATTATCCCCACAATAGATACCGATAAAACAGTCATAGATTTCTTACTTAATTATGGTAGCCTGTATCTTGGAAAAACCACCGTGCTTTGTAAAGACACTCCCGCATTTATAGCGAATAGAATTGGTGTTTTTAGCATCATGAGTATTTTTAACACGATGGAAAAGCTTCAATTGTCGATTGATGAAATTGATGCACTGACTGGGCCAATCATAGGTAGACCAAAATCGGCGACTTTTCGTACAGCAGATGTAGTAGGCATAGACACATTGGTAAAAGTGGCTAATGGAGTAAAGGAAAATTGCCCGAAAGATGAAGCAATAGAAAAATTTAACATTCCAAGCTGGTTAAATAAAATGCTGGAGAATAATTGGTTGGGAGATAAAACAGGAAACGGTTTTTTTAAGAAAATAAAATTACCCGACGGATCTAAAGACATTCAGGTACTCAATCTTGCTACAATGGAATATCAAGCAAGACAAAAATCAAAGTTTGCTACCCTAGAAGTAGCCAAGCCAATAGAAGACTTACCCACTAGATTAAAGGCCTTATGTAAAGGAGAAGACAAGGCAGGAGAATTTTATAGACAATTTCATTATGCGCTGTTCTCTTATATTTCAAATCGCATTCCTGAAATCAGTGACGAAATATATCGAATAGATGATGCAATGATGGCCGGATTTGGATGGGAAATTGGTGCTTTCGAAAGTTGGGATGCTTTGGGTGTAGCAAAAACAACAGACGCAGTAAAAGCAGCTGGTTATCCAGTGGCATCTTGGGTAGATGAAATGATCAACAAAGGCATTCCCTCTTTTTATAAGACGGAGAACGGCAAAAGATTGTGTTACGATATTAAAAGTCAATCCTATAAATCTATCACTGGCAGTGAGGCATTTATTGTAATGAAACATTTCGAAAATCAAACGATTTGGAAAAACAGTGCTTGCAGAACGTATCATCTAGGAAATGATGTACTAGGATTAGAATGGTATACCAAAATGGGAAGCATCGGCGGAGAAGTGCTAGAAGGAATACAGCAATCCATTGCATTGGCTGAAGAAAAATACAAAGGATTGGTTATTGCAAATGATGGCGCAAATTTTAGTGCAGGTGCGAATGTAGGAATGATCTTTATGTTGGCCATTGAGCAAGACTTTGATGAAATTGACATGGCAATAAGAATGTTTCAAAACACCATGATGCGCGTTCGATATTCTTCAATACCGGTTGTTCTCGCTCCCCATGGATTGGCATTAGGGGGAGGTTGTGAAATTTGTTTACACGCAGATAAAGTAATTGCCGCAGCAGAAACATATACTGGATTGGTAGAAGTAGGCATTGGTGTCATTCCAGGTGGTGGTGGTACAAAAGAATTTGTACTTAGAGCTGCAGATGAAATGCATCCAGGAGAGCCTGAAACCATTACTTTACAAAATCGATTCTTACACATTGCAACAGCCAAAGTGGCTACAGCTGCCCACGAAGCTTTTGATATGGGAATTTATAGAAAAGGAACAGATGCTATTAGCATTAATGTTGGCAGAAGAATTGCTGCAGCAAAAGAAGCCGTTATTGAATTGTTTGATGCTGGCTACGTAACACCTGTTCAAAGAAAGGACATTAAAGTATTGGGTCGTTCTGCACTAGGTGCAATGCATGCGGGTATTAATGGAATGTGGAGAGGAAAATATGCAACAGATCATGATGTAACAGTAGCTAAAAAATTGGCGTACGTAATGTGCGGAGGCGATTTGAGTGAACAAACATTGGTATCAGAACAATATTTACTAGATCTCGAAAGAGAAGCGTTTTTAAGTTTAACAGGAGAAAAGAAAACACTGGAAAGAATACAAAGCATTATAAAAACTGGTAAACCACTAAGAAATTAATTCAACTAAACATGATTATTTACCCTCCTTATCTCAAAGCTGGTAATACAATAGGCATCACTTGCCCCGCTGGCTATATGGCAAAAGAAAAAGTCAATAGTTGTATAAAAAAATTACAAGAATGGGGATATGAAGTCATGGTAGGTAGAACGATAGGCAGTAATTCGAAAAATTATTTTAGCGCAAGCGATGAAGACAGAGCAAATGAATTACAAGCAATGCTTGATGATAAAAATATTCATGCGATTCTTTTTGGAAGAGGTGGATATGGAATGGGGAGAATTATTGACAAATTAAATTTTAAGAAATTTATCAAAAATCCCAAATGGCTAATAGGATTTAGCGACATAACTGTCATGCATTCGCATCTGCTAAATAATTATTCTATTGCAAGTATTCATGGGCCGATGGCAGGAGCTTTTAATATTAAAAAAGGATCGGATTATTATATTAATACAATACAAGCGATTTTACTAGGCAAAAAGAACAAGTACACTTGCGATTATCACAAATTAAACAGCAAAGGAAAAGCAACGGGTAAGATCATTGGAGGAAATCTTGCATTGCTTGCAAATGTTATTGGAACAGAGTCGGATGTTGACACCAAAAACAAGATTCTTTTCATTGAAGATATAGGCGAATATCTTTACAGTGCTGATCGAATGTTGTATCAATTAAAGCGTAGTGGAAAATTCGATAAGCTTGCGGGGCTGATTATTGGAGGCTTTACAGATATGAAAGACACTGAACGCCCATTTGGGAAATCTATAGAATTACTCATCAAAGAAATTGTGCAAGAATACCACTACCCAATTTGCTTTCATTTTCCTATCAGTCACTCCACAGAAAATGTAGCATTAAAAATTGGAGGACAGTACGAATTAAAAGTAGGACCTAAAAAAACTACGCTTCAAGAATTTTAATGCTAACGCAATAGCGAATCAAGCGATTTTTTATACAAATCATATTGAGAAAGATCATTGTGCGATCCCCCTTCAATAGTAATAAATTGATCATTGCTCTTTAATGATTTTTTAAGCCTTGCTGCACAGCGATAAGGAATCACTCCATCGGCAGTTCCATGAAAAATAGTAATAGGTAAATCAACCTCCTTTAAATAGTCTACTACCGGGAATTTATAAATAGACATATAAGAAGTTGGATACATAAAAGCATAGCAACTAAAAAGATCAGGGATACTGCTGTAAGGTGTTTCTAATATTAATTTCTTTGCTGTGGTAGTTGAGGCCAAATAAGAGGCGATGCCAGTTCCAAAAGATTTTCCATAAATAATGATACTGTCAGCATGAAAGGAATTATCGGCCAATCGTTTAATCTGATAGGCTTGTTCATATAATTTCTCTTCCGAAAATTCTCCCGTACTTTTACCAAAACCAGGATAGTCGGGCATCCACACTTCATATCCATTTTTTGTGAAGCTGTTTACAAAATTTGTATAATGCAATACATTCTCTTTGTTTCCATGAAAATACAATACCACTCCTTTCCTGACAGCAGTAGCAGAGAGAAATTTAATTAATGAAACTGTATCCGTTTTATTGATGGGGATATTGATTTCTTTAAAGGGAATGGTAAAATTAAAACGGTAATCCGCAGAAAGTTTTACAGGATGCAAAATGAATTTTTCTTGCAGGTAATACAACGCAATGCCAATTGTACAATATAAAAGAATAAACACTTTAATACCTCTAATAATTTTTCTTTTCATAGCGTTTGATTTAACTCTTTAATACTGTAAAATACTTCTAATCATATTATGATACTCAGGAAAAGAAGGTAAATTATTATGCTTCCCTCCTTTGATGCGCAATAAAGTGATTTTGTTAGGACTTAATGCCTGCAAGTTTTCGCTGTTGCTTATAGGAATAAGACGATCATGCGTTCCATGTAAAATATAAGTGTGACAATTGACGTGCTTTATCCACTTGTCAATTCTCAAATGATAGCGTAGCAAATATTTTGTAGGCAGAATAGGAAGAAATCGCTCTACCGCTTTTTTGAAACTATAGTAAGGCGCATCTAATATTAAGTATCGAGGTTTATTGTCACTTGCAATTTTCGCAGCAAAGCCACTTCCCAAACTTCTTCCATATACAATAATATGGTGTTCGGAATATTGAACAGCAAGCGTGTCGTACACAAATTGCATGTCCTTCATCATCATTGCTTCACTTTTTTTCCCGGTACTTTTTCCAAATCCTCTATAATCAACCAATACTACATCATAATTGTATCTATAAAAATCCCTAGCATATTTAGCCCACCCTTTTATACTTCTTGTATTTCCATGAAAATACAATATCAACCCTAATGGTTTTTTTACCATAAAATGAAGCCCATTGATACGAACACCTGGCTCAATATCAAAAAACAACTCCTCAAATGGAACTTCGTATTTATAAATAAAATCTTGTTGGAGTTTTTCTGGCTTAAAGATGAATTTATCTTGAATGAGATAAACGAATATCGCAATCAAAAGATAACCAATTACGATATAGAGAAATATATAACCCACTTTTTAAAATCACTTTTTGATGCATTTAATCCAGCCATCCATACCTCCTTGAAGATTGATGAGATTTGTAAAACCGCATTTCTGCTCGAGCCGCTGAATAACAATTTGACTTCTAATTCCTTTTTGGCAATAAACCACTACTTGTTTGTTGAGGTCTATTTTTGACAGATTATCAAAAATAGTATTCATGGGAATTAGCAATCCTCCAATGTTGAACTCATCATGTTCCGATTGCTCCCTCACATCAACAAGAATAAAGTCTTCCTTTGAATGAATTTTATCCTGGAGTTCATATGCATTGATAGATAGCATTAGTCTTCGTCTTCGTTATACCAAATTCGATTTAATTTCAACTTGCTAACAGGTGCTACAACCAACGGGAATTTCTCAACAGCCACATTGCTTTGTTCCAATCCAAAGCTTCTTTCTTCGCTTACGCTCAATTCTTTTAGCCAGAAATACACTCTCATAATGATGTGTTCAAAAAATGGCAGTTCATTGTCCTGACTTAAGAATTTTTCCAACACAATAAATTGGAAGTCGCCAACCATGTTATTTTTTTGTTGACTTTCATATCTACTCGTAATATTCACTTCTCTATTTGCTACAAGATCTTCTACTACTTTTTTAAACATAAGATTCAATCTTGGTTGCATGCGGAACCCTAATCTAAATTCTACACGAATGATATCATTAGGGATAATATGCTCAACAGAATATTCGCTGGTATAGGGGTCATCTAATGTATGTACATGAACAAACCAATATATATCAGCGCGCTTTGGTTTCCCTCTAAGAATACTGTACATGATTTTATGCTCAATTTCTTTAGGGCTATTTGCACTAGTTAAGTAAACTAAATGAGTAGCATATTTGGGAACGGTATTGTCATTGCTCAGTTCTTCTAGCTTTGGAATATAGTCTTCTACTCTTACAAATTCAATATATCTATTTTTAATTTTTCTAGCTCTATACCACACGTACATCACAGCAAATAATCCCCCACCAATAATCAACGTCACAAATCCTCCATGAGGAAATTTATCCAAATTGGCAATTAGAAATCCTATTTCAATTCCTATATATACAAATAGAAAAATCCAAATAAGAATGGGCTTTACTCTTTTAGAAATTAAATAATTTGAAAATAAAATAGATGTCGCCAACATACACAAGGTAATCGCTAATCCGTAGGCGGCTTCCATTGCACCTGAAGATCTGAAATAAAGAACGATGACAGAGCATCCAACAAATAATAAAGTATTGATACCAGGAATATATAATTGACCTTTAGCTTCAGAAGGATAATTGATTCTCATTTTGGGCCAAAGATTTAACCGAATGGCCTCACTGATTAATGTAAAGGACCCACTAATAAGCGCCTGACTCGCGATGATTGCAGCAACTGTAGCAATAACAATACCAGTTAATAAAAACCAATGAGGCATAATACCATAGAAGGGATTTTGCATAGGAATGACGGCAGGAAATTTAGCAATAAAAGAAGCGTTTTTCATCAGATCCGCATTCGCAAATACGATTCCCTTATGATTTAACAACCATGCGCCTTGCCCTAAATAATTTAGAATTAAACAGGTCTTCACAAAAATCCAAGAAATTCTGATATTGCCTCTTCCGCAATGACCTAGATCACTATACAATGCTTCGGCACCCGTTGTACATAAAAAAACTGCCCCTAAAATCCAAAACCCAGCTGGATATACCGTCAGTAATTTTACAGCATAAAAAGGATTGAATGCTTTTAGGATTGTCCAGTCAGATGAAATATGACTTAGCCCTAATATTGCTAGCATTGAAAACCAGATTGACATAACGGGACCAAACATTTTTCCAATTGAATTGGTTCCAAATTGCTGCATAAAAAACAATACAATCAATATGCACAATACAATTATAATAATGGTATTATCTTGAATACCTGATAAGGATGGAATATTTTTCAATCCTTCAATGGCTGAAGTAATTGAAATGGGAGGTGTAATCATTCCATCCGCTAACAATGCTGCTCCGCCAAGCATTGCAGGTATTACCAACCATTTTTTTTGTCTTCTTACTAAAGTATATAAAGAAAAAATTCCCCCTTCTCCTTTGTTGTCTGCTTGCAAAGTCAGCAACACATATTTAATAGTTGTTTGAAGTGTTAATGTCCAAATAATACATGACAATCCACCAACGATGAGCAATTCTTCGATTGGCTTACCATTAATGATTGCACTAAAAACATATAGAGGGGATGTTCCTATGTCGCCATAAATAATTCCTAATGCTACTAATAATCCAGCTCCTGTTACTTTGTTGATATTAATCTTTCCCAATGAAGTGATTTTTCAATTTTGCCAATTCCCATCAATTTAAACAACACAAATGTATAAGTAAAACACAAATAATATGGAGAAAAACAATTAATTATTATTGGTTAGAATTGAGGCCTATCAGCCACTAGCGTATGGGTTGTTTTGTGTTAAAAAATGACTCAAAAAAGCCCCTTTTAATTAAAAGGGGCTTCATACAAACTACAATAACAAACAAGAAATCTTCTTCAGTACAAACTATGATATAACTGAAACCAAATACTAATCAGGCTTTTTGCCATGCAAAAATTTATTGAATTCACTTAATTCGGCCTGATTGTTTTCGGTAGCGTTTACAGTATAATTGCTATAAAATGATTCTACATCAGCAATTTGATTGTGAATTTCCATATTGCGACGAAGGTAAGCAGGCACGGTTTCAAATTCATTGTTAGGATCCGCTGCGTTAATATTAAAGGATAAATTCCTCAGTTTTGCAATTCTTTCTGCAGCGCGGCGTCTTAAATCTTCGGTTTCATCCGGTAAAGCAGCATCTTCAAGATCTGCAACCATAACAGGCTGTGATTCTTGTGCAACAGGCTCTTCAGCCATTTTATATGAATCCTTGATAACCAATTGCATCTCAATAACAGGTTCTTCTTCTTGAACTGTTGTATTTAAAGGCAAGGATTCTTCTTGGGTATTAAATGCTACTTCTTCAGCTTTTGTTTCAACATAAATCTGAGATGGCTTTACTAAAAATCCACTAGCAGATTGAGCAGTAATACTAGTAACCTCTTCTTTTTTAGTAGTTTCAGTTTTTTCTGCTTGTTCAAATTCCATTGAAACAGGTTGGCTTTTTTGTTCGTACACTGGAAGTTGATCTAAGTCGAGCACAGTAGCAGGAATTTGATCAGAAGCGGAAGAAATTTCAAAAAATATTGGTTGCTCCTCTTCTTTTTCAGGCTGGGCCGCTTCCACTTTTACTACTTCTGAAGGCTCAGACAATCTAGGCATCAAGGGATCTTCTTCAAAAGCCAAGGCTATTGTTGAAGGGGTATGAACGACAGGTTCTTCCTGAACAGCTTCAATAGGAGTAGTATTTTCTTCAAATACCACTTCTATTTTTTTGGCTTTTGGTTGTTCAGTTGAAGGCATTTCTAATTGCATGATGATTTTTTCATCTGCTGGATTTTTTGCTCCTTTAAAATCTTTTGCTGATGGATCTTGTGTATTAAAACCAGTAGCAATAAGGGTAATACCTATTTGATCACCTAACGTATTGTCATATCCAATACCAAGAATAACATCTGAGTCTTCACCTGCTTGTGCAAGTAAATAATTTTGAATAGTCTCTACTTCATCCATAGTGAATTCATGGTCTCCATGAGCAGAATTGATATTAATAAGTATCCACTTGGCGCCGCGGATATCGCTGTCATCTAGTAATGGAGAAGCAAGTGCCTTTTCGATTGCTTCTTGAGCTCTGTTAACTCCACTAGCAGTAGCACTTCCAAGAATGGCTACCCCACCATCACTCATTACTGTGCAAACGTCTGCAAAATCGACATTGATTTGTCCGGTTGTATTGATAACATCTGTTATACATTTAGCAGCAGTTGCCAAAACATTATCTGCTTTGTCAAAAGCTTCTTTCATTTTCAAATTACCAAACTGATGACGCAATTTGTCATTGCTAATAATAAGAAGGGTATCTACATGCTTTTTTAATTGCTCAATTCCTTCTGCTGCTTGGGAAATTCTTTTTTTACCTTCATAAGCAAATGGAGTGGTAACGATACCTACAGTAAGAATACCTAAGTCTTTACAAATATTCGCAATGATTGGTGCGCCTCCTGTTCCTGTACCGCCGCCCATTCCAGCAGTAATAAATGCCATTTTGGTATTCACTTCTAGAATACGTTTTATTTCTTCCAGACTTTCTTCTGTTGCCTGACGGCCGATTGAAGGATTAGCACCTGCGCCAAGTCCTTGTGTTAAATGTGGCCCTAGTTGTATTTTATTAGGGACCTTACTCAATGCAATAGCCTGTGCATCAGTATTGCATATAATAAAGTTTACACCTTCAATATTTTGCGAAAACATATGATTAACGGCATTGCTACCACCACCGCCAACACCAATTACCTTGATGATGGAGGATTGTTCTTTAGGCAAATCGAAATGAATCATGTTTGTTAGTTTGTGGGTTAGTAAGTAGTAGGTTGTTGGTTAATTAGAATTTAATGAATAACAAATATTTATAAAATGATTAAAGAGTGGGGTCTTCTTCTTCTTTAAACAATTCGATCAGATTGTCTTTGAATGTATCCATGAATCCCTTAAGTGTTTTTCTTTGTTTAACATTCACAGTTTCTGGATCAGTTGATGGTTGATCAACAACTATTTCTTTTTCTTGTTGCAACAATCCTTTAGATTTAATTTCTATGAAATTGCCATCCATTTGTCTGTTCTTATTTTCATAGTCATTGTATCCTTTAAGTATAAGTCCGATACACGTGCTGTACATTGGTTTAGCCAATTCATCAGTATGGTCTCCAGATAAATGTTCAACTGGATATCCAATTCTTGCATTCAATCCAGTTTGATATTCTGTTAATTGCAATAAATGTTTTAATTGAGATCCGCCCCCTGTAAGGATGATTCCGCCATTCAACATGCGATTATCAAGCCCTACTTGCTTTAAATGATAAGAAACAAAATCCATTATTTCACTCATACGAGCTTGTATAATATTGGCAAGGTTCTTAACAGATATTTCTTTGGGTGCCATTCCGCGTAATCCTGGAATAGTTATAAACGTGTTTGATTTTGCTTCATCACTCAATGCGCTACCAAACTGAGTTTTCATTGCTTCCGCTTGAGTTTTCAATACGCCCAATCCTGTTTTGATGTCATTGGTAATATTCTCACCACCAAAAGGAATAACCGCCGTATATTTTAAAATTCCTTCATAGAATACAGCCAAATCTGTTGTACCACCCCCAATATCTACGATAGCTACACCTGCTTCTAAATCTTGATCGCTCATTACCGCAGCCGCAGATGCCAATGGTTGCAACACTAAATCTTTTGTTTTCAATCCAGCTTTTTCAACACTTCTATTGATGTTACGTATGGCATTTTTATCTCCAGTGATAATATGGAAATTAGCGCCTACTTTAACGCCGCTATATCCAATTGGATTAGGAATGTTTTGAAAATTATCTACCGTAAATTCTTGTGGTATTACATCAATAATTTGATCGCCCAAAGGAATGTAAGTACGATATTGATCAGCCACTAATCTATCAACCTCTTCTTGCATGATTTCTTCCTCAATATTTTGGCGAACAATATCACCTCTTGTCTGAAGACTTTTAATATGATGTCCTGCAATACCCACATACACTTCTGCAATTTGCAAATCCGGATTGGATTCGTAACATTTTTCAAGGGCAGTTTGAATTGCTTTGATTGTTTGGTCGATATTCAACACCATTCCGTGTTGAACACCATTGCTATTCGCTCGGCCAAATCCAAGGATTTCTAATTTGCCGAATTCATTTTTGCGACCAGCAATAGCTGCGATCTTTGTAGTACCTATATCTAAGCCTACAATAATGGGTTGTTCTTGATTCATGTTTGTAAGGTTTGTGTTTGTTTGTATGATTTTAGATTCGTTTGTTGCTGTTTGATTATTTATACTCATTATTATTTGTTGTTTTTTTAATAGTTGTTGGTTTATTATTTGTTGGTTTAGTGTTTTTCTTTTCAATTTTCACTGCTGACTTCGCAACAGATGGCTTCACTAAAACTTTTTTGTCAACGATCTTATTCACCGAAGGCACTACAGATACCTTAACCTGTACTGCTGGTTTTACCGGTTTGTCTATAATCACTGTTGAATCTGTTTGCTCATCCCTTTGAAGAGACTGAAGTATGAGTGATATGTTGGTTGAATTTTTATCATTATCCTGTAAGATGGTTTGGGTAGAATCGTTAGCCATCTTCGCCGAATTGAGTGCAATTGCTTGCATGATTTGTAGCGTGCGCATTGAATCTGCGAGTATATCTTCCATGCCTTTTATTTTTGCTACAACCTGATCTTTGTATTGAAGATTGATTGAGCTGTATTTATTCCATCCTTCAATGGGTATAACTTTTTTATAAAAAAGTTTAAGTTTGTTAAACTTTTGCTCACTTTCATTGGCATCTCCAAACAATATCAATTGATCTCCGATTTTAGGAACCAGCTCAAACAAATGTGCTTCATTGATATTAATCTGATCAATCATCGCCATTAAGAATGAATCTTTTTGTATGTACAATCCTAGTGATTTGATGTCTTTTAATAAATTGCTGTCTGCTTTTGATAAAGAAGTTCCTTCAGAAGGAAAATCAGTGAAAATAGGAAGCCTTGCAGCATATTTTTCACTCAATGGCAATACTTTTATGGTGTTATCAATATAAAAAGATTTTCCTCCTTTAGTAAAAATCCTCACAATAGGCTCGCGTTCTTCTATTGCTGCTTTTAAAATAGAATTATTATCAAAGTATAGTTCAGCTTTGCTAATCCATACATCTTTCTTCAATTCTTTTTCTATCGCTACAAGATTAAACTTACTGACTGGTTGTCCGGCTATTTTGCTATTAACAGATTTCTCAATAATATCAATTACATCTTGTTTGCTAATGAAAAAGTTATTACTCGTTCCTTCAATTTCAATTTCTACCCCCTTGCATAATTTGTTATTTTTTACATGAATAGCAGAAATCAATAGAGCCACACAGCCAATTGCAATTCCAATCCATAGAATTGAAAATACGATCTTCCTAATGTTGTATTTTTTTAAAATTGACATGCGTTATGCTCTTGTTCTTTTTAAGTTTTAATTCAAAATATTCTTTAACGGATCAACCAATGTATCTATGTCTCCTGCTCCTGCTGTAATCAGCATTTCTATCTGACCCTTTTTATTCTCATTTTGAATCTTAATTAACAATTCTTCCTTTGAACAAACAATCACATTTTTAAGTGTCATTTGATCAGCAATCATATTGCTATTCACTCCCTCAATAGGCAATTCTCTTGCGGGATAAATGGGCAATAGATACAATTCATCTGCTACACTCAATGCCTCCGAAAATCCTGCAGCAAAGTCACGGGTTCTGCTATATAAATGTGGCTGAAATACAACCGTACATTTTTTTTCAGGAAACATTTTCTTCGCGCCGCTTATCAATGCATTTAATTCCTGAGGATGATGCGCGTAATCATCAATCATTACGATGCCCTCCTTTTTAATAACATACTCAAATCTCCTTTTAACTCCTTTGAAAGAACTCACTGCTGCTTTTATTTTATCATTGTCTAATCCTACATGCTTTGCAACCGTAATTGCAGCTACTGAATTTTCAACGTTATGCAGTCCTCCCATATTCAATGTTACCTTTTCTATTACCTCCCCTTTAATACTAACGTCAAAAACATAAGAGCCATCTTTCATTGTTATGTTTGTTGCATAATTTTCTGCGCTACTATTGTCTACACTATAAGTTGTTTTATTCCCCGTTTGAAATACAACACTATTGTCAAGTCCATATTTACTAATGAGCAACCCACCTTCCTTTACTTTCGAAGAAAATTCAGCAAATGCTTCTCTAAATTTATCTTCTGTTCCATAAATATCCAGATGATCTGGATCTATAGCAGTTATAACTGCTACATCTGGACTCAATCTTAAAAAACTTCTATCATACTCATCTGCTTCGGCTACACATACATTTTTTGAACTGCTCCAAAAATTGGTATTGTAATTAGAAGCTATCCCTCCCAAAAAGGCATTGCACCCAAACTCGCTATGTCTGAGTATATGTGCAATCATGCTACTAGTGGTCGTTTTACCATGCGTACCAGCTACACATATATTAAAAGAACTTTTTGTTATCATCCCCAATACTTCACTTCTCTTTAAAAGACTGTAACCATTGTTCAATAAAAAATTATACTCTAGATGATCTGCTGGTACGGCTGGTGTGTACACAACAAAAGCGGCATTTCTATCGATCAGATTCACATTGTCTTCATAATGAATATCAATTCCTTCTGCTATTAATTGACGCGTCAATACCGTTTCTGTTTTATCATATCCACTTACTTTAACGCCTCTGCTATTAAAATATCTTGCCAATGCACTCATGCCGATGCCACCAATTCCTAAGAAATAGACAGACGCTCCATTGGATGCTCCTTGTGAAAGCTGCTCTATAAACGATGATATTTTATTCGTGTTACTCAATTAATATTTTTCAAAATTTCGGTTGCAATGATATTGTCTGCCTCTGTCATTTTTAATTTGCCAATATTTTCAATCATTTTCTTTTGCATTGCTTCATCTTTGGCTAACTCAATGGTCGCTGGTAATAATTTTTCTACTGCTTGCTTATCTTCGACCATAATAGCCGCAGATTTTTCAACTAATTTTTTTGCGTTAAAAGTCTGATGATCTTCAGCCGCAAATGGGTATGGTACAAAAATAACTGGCTTTCCTACGATGCTTAATTCTGCTATTGCCATTGCCCCACTTCTACTGATTACTATATCTGCAGCCGCATACGCATATTCCATTTTAGTAATAAAATCATTTACATAAACATTTGACAATCCTTTGCATTTTTCGATAGCAAGTGATAGGTAAGGTTTTCCTGTTTGCCAAATGAGTTGCAAATTATTACTGCTTATCATTTCAATGTCCTTACTGATTGCTTCATTGATACTTTTTGCCCCCAAACTTCCTCCCACACATAGTATCGTTTTCTTCGAAGTACTCAATCCAAAATGATTCAATGCCTCCACTTTGTTAATTAAATTAGAGACAATCACTTGTCTAACTGGATTGCCTGTAATCAGAATTTTTTCTGCTGGAAAGAATTCTTGCATGCCATCGGTTGCAGTAAAAATTTTTGTCGCTTTTTTACCTAGAATGATATTGCTTTTCCCCGCAAAAGAATTAGACTCATGTATGAAAGTCGGAATACCTTTAGCTTGTGCATATCGAAGCACTGGAAAACTTGAATAGCCTCCCACTCCGATTACGGCATCTGGCTTAAAGTTTTTCATGATTTTAGAAACCTGAAAAAAACTTTTTAAAAGTTTAATCGGCAAGCCAATATTTTTTATCAAAGAACTTCTATTAAACCCAGCAATAGTCAACCCCTCAATTTCATATCCTGCTTGAGGCACTTTTTCCATCTCCATTTTTCCTTTTGCCCCTATAAATAAAAAGGTTGCATCAGGTGACACTCTCTTTATCGCATTTGCTATTGCAATTGCAGGAAAAATATGTCCGCCGGTTCCACCTCCAGCTATTATAAATCTTTTCACTCCTTAATTTTCATTGTCATCAATAATTATTCAACTCGTTTTTATTTTTCTTCAACCGCTGATTGACTCACGTCATTAGGCAATTGTGATCCTTCTAGTTGTTCAACGTTACGTGCCACACTCAAAATAATTCCTATAGACAAACATGTAAATATAAAGCTGCTTCCACCCATACTCACCAATGGAAGCGTTACTCCAGTATTGGGAAAAAGATTTACATTAACACCCATGTTTGCTATTGCCTGAATAACCAATGTAAAACTTAATGCCAATGCCAAAAACGCACCGAATGCAAAAGGACATTTTCGGTAAAGCTTTATGCACCTATATAAAAACAATAGATATATAAAAAACATAAAAGCGGCGCCTACTAGCCCATATTCTTCAATAATGATTGCATAAATAAAGTCACTATAACAATGAGGTAAAAAATTACGTTGAATGCTATTACCAGGGCCTCTTCCAAATAATCCGCCATTTGCAATGGCAATTTTAGCTTGATTGATTTGGTAAGATTTCTCTCCTTCATCTTCCTTGGAGCTGTATAAAAATGTTTGTATACGACTTATCCATGTAGGTATTCTTCCGCTTGATAACACAGCTGGAAGTTTTTTAGATTCATGAGTAGTTTTATCGTAATTGCTCACTGCAATGGATATTAAAAACACAATAGGCAACAGGGCAATACCTAAAGTAAGTAAGATGTGTTTTGTATTTACTCTGCCTATAAACATCAGCATGATACTGGTACCGCCAATTAATAATGCAGTGGAAAGATTTGCTGGAGCAATTAATAAACAAATAATTGCTACCGGTATGATAATGGGCAAAAATCCTTTTTTAAATTCCTTGATTACATTTTGTTTTCTACTAAGCATCCTACTTAAATACATAAATAGTGCGAGCTTAGCTAAATCCGAAGTTTGAAATGTTTGATTGATTACAGGAAGTTTAATCCATCTGCTACCTTCATTTAATTGCACTCCATAAAAAAGAGTGAATAATAATAAAGGGATAGAAATAATAAAGCCAATCAATGCCACTCTAGAATAAATTGTATAGTTTATTCTATGCGCAAAATAGATAATGATTAATCCAAGAATAATTAAAGCAAACTGTTTGAATAAGTAACTTTCATTGCTTTTGCTCATTCTATAAGCCAACGATCCTGTACTACTATATACCAATAATAAACTTGCAAGGGTTAAAATCACAACAATAGCCCATATCACTTTATCTCCTTTTGTTTTACTTACAAGATTACCGCCCATATCACCCAACCCTTTAAAAGCTGGACTTATTGCAGGAGTTTCATCTTGCGAATGAACAAAAAGTTTATTAAATATGGATTTTAAATTGACCATTATTTCAATTGGTAGGGTTATAGATTTTTTACTGCTTGTTTAAATTGATTTCCTCTGTCTTCATAATTTTTAAATAAATCAAAACTTGCGCATGCAGGGCTGAGCAACACAACATCTCCTTTATTTGAAAAATGATAGGCTGTTTTAACAGCTTCTTCTGCATTGTCAGTATTTAACATGAGGGGAATGATATCACCAAAAGCTTCATGAATTTTTGTATTGTCTGTTCCCATGCAAACAATGGCTTTTACTTTATCTGCAACCAATTCTTTTAAAACATTGTAATCATTGCCTTTATCAACTCCGCCAAGAATAAGGATCACCGGCTTTGTCATACTCTCTAGTGCAAACCAAGTACTGTTTATATTAGTGGCCTTACTATCATTAATGAATTCAATGCCTTTAATAGTAGCCACACTTTCCATACGATGCTCCAAACTTTCAAAAGTTTGCAATGCCTCACGTATTTTTTCTTTACGGATGTCTAATGCGGTTGCTGCCATACTTGCTGCCATGCTATTAAATTGATTGTGTTTCCCTTTTATTGCAAAGTCTTCAATGCTCATTTGCATTTCTTCACTTTTCCATTTGAGATGCATTTGTGCATTGGTCAAATAGGCGCCTTGTGACAATTCTTTACTCATAGTAATGGGAGCTTTGGTTGATTTTATGGGATAGTTAGTTATGTTCTTCATTGTGAGTTCATCATCCATGTTATAGATGAAAACATCTTCTTCTTGCTGATTGGCAATAATTTTAAATTTACTAGCTATGTAGTTTTCAACTTTATAATTATATCTGTCTAAATGATCTTCTGTAATATTGGTTAACACAGCAATTTGAGGACGAAATGTTTTGATGTCATCTAACTGAAAAGAGCTTATTTCAGCTATATACAAGGGCTTTGGATCAACTGCTACTTGTCTGGCAAAAGAATAACCAATATTGCCTACCAACGCACAATCTTGTTCTGCATGTTTACATATATGATATGTTAAAGCAGTAGTGGTGGTTTTGCCATTACTACCAGTAATCGCTATTACTTTACTATTGCCGATATATCTAAATGCAAATTCTATTTCACTAATCACTGGAATATTCGATGCCCTGATTTTTTTAACAATGGCCGCTTTTTCTGGAATGCCTGGACTTTTAATCACTTCATTCGCATTTAGAATGCTTCTTTCTGTATGCTCATTTTCCTCAAATAAAATACCGTTCTCTTGCAACTCAATTTTATATTTATCCAACACAACTCCTCCATCACTTACAAAGACGTCGTACCCTTGTTGCTTAGCGAGCAGAGCTGCGCCCACTCCACTTTCTCCAGCACCAAGAATTACAATTCTTTTTTTCATTTTTTTAACTCTTTTACAACTACTTACTATTCGCCTACATGGTTGATGTTACTCGAAGCAAAATGTATTGCAACAAATAATCATCTTGGTTTGGATATTTTTTTAAAATAAACGATAATCTAGTTTTTAAGATTCGTCAATTCATTTTAAAATGGTTCTTCAAAAGCATAGAATTTAACGGGTTGTTATTTTCTAAGGGTCTAGAGATCTTTTTTATTTTTTTTAATACTATTTTATCTAAGTTTTAAAGTAACAATTGCCAATGCCACACATAAAATTGTTATAATCCAAAATCGAACAGCTATTTTACTTTCATGAAAACCAAGTTTTTGATAATGATGGTGTAAGGGGCTCATTAAAAAAACTCTTTTCCCTTCACCATACTTTCGCTTGGTGTATTTAAAATAACTTACTTGTATGATCACACTTACATTTTCAACGAGAAATACCATACAAAAGATAGGAATGAGCAATTCCTTTCTTACTATAATAGCTAGTGCTGCAATGATTCCTCCCAGTGCCAAACTTCCTGTGTCACCCATAAACACTTGCGCCGGATATGAATTGTACCATAGAAATCCAATGCAAGCCCCCACAAAAGCTGCAATAAAAATTGACAACTCTCCTAAATTGGGGATGTACATGATATTGAGGTATTCTGCAAACTTGATGTTTCCACTTACATAAGCAAATACTCCCAAGCAAACACCTATAATAGCACTCACTCCTGTAGCAAGTCCATCTAACCCATCGGTAATGTTTGCTCCATTGGAAACTGCCGTCACGATAAAAATGACAATAATTATATAAATAATGTAAGTGTAATCCTCCAATGATTTTGGAAGCAATTTTGCATAATTAAATTCGTGGCCTTTAACAAAGGGAATCGTTGTTATTACATTTTTAGCATCAGTAAAAATTCTTTTCTTCCCGTCTACCGTAATGGTGTCATATTTTATCATTGA
>CANJJU010000028.1 GCA_947474815.1 Chitinophagaceae bacterium
CGGGTGCTACTGGCATTGGAACTGCAACGGGCTTACCTGCAGGGGTAGGAGCATCATGGGCAGCGAATACGATTACAATCAGTGGAACACCGTCTGCATCAGGAACCTTTAACTATACAATCCCTCTAACAGGAGGTTGTGGAACAGTGAATGCAACAGGTACGATTACAGTTAACCCATTACCAACCTTAACATTAACTTCAGGAAATACGGCGCAAACGCTTTGTTTGAATATACCTACTGCAAATATTGTTTATAGTGTAGGAGGCTCTGCTACAGGTGCTACTGTTACCGGATTGCCTACTGGAGTAAGCGGAAATTTTTCAGGCGGAGTATTTACGATCAGTGGAACATCCACTGTTTCGGGAACATATAATTATACTGTTACCACTACAGGCGGCTGTACACCTCCGGCAACGCTTAGCGGTTCTATTACAATTAATCCTATTCCGGTTGCTACGGCTACCCCCTCATCACAAACCATTTGCTCGGGCACTGCACCTTCTATTGCTTTAACAAGTACAATTAGCGGAACTACTTATACGTGGACGGTAGTATCGAACGGTGTATCTGGAGCTACTAATGGAAGCGGTTCTACGATTGCTCAAACGTTAACCACAACAAGTACTAATTCTGGTATAGCCACCTATACCATCACACCAAATTTTGCTAGTTGTAATGGATCTACCATTAATGTGGTGGTTACAGTATCTGGACCATCAACAGTTGTTGTTCCAGCAACTCAAAATATATGCAATACGGCACAAGTAAATGCAACCAATTTTGTAAGCAGTCCTTCTGGAGCCACATACACTTGGACTAATAATAATACTGCAATAGGACTAGGTGCTTCTGGAGTAGGAAATGTGCCTGCGTTTACCGCAACCAATGCTTCTACGATTGTAATCTCTGCAATCATTACTGTTACGCCTTCCTTGAATGGATGTGCGGGTATTCCTAAGAGCTACACTATTAATGTAAATCCTACACCGATTGTGGTGGCACCATCAAATGTTGCGGTTTGTAATGGGGCACAAATTCCATTGACAAGTTTCATAAGTTCTCCTACTGGAGGAACATTCACTTGGACAAACAGCAATACTTCAATAGGATTGCCAGCATCTGGTTTAGGAAGTGTACCATCCTTCTTTGCAGTAAACACTGGTTCATCAATTATAACATCTACTATCACAGTAACGCCTACTGTTAATGGATGTATTGGTGTTCCGAATTTTTATACTGTTTCAGTTAATCCGAAGGTTTCATTAGGAACTGATAAAAATATAGATCGTTGTTTCGGAAGCTCTGTAAATCTCGAAGCGGTGGTTTCTACAGCCAACCTAACTACAGCATGGACAATAGCTAATGTTGCTGTGCCAGATCCAACAAACGTTACTGCTTCTGGGACATATCAATTGATAGCTACCAATTCAACAGGGTGTTCCGATACAGTAATAGTGAGGGTTACAATACGACCTAAGGTAATTGCAAATGCCGGAGGGGATGCTTTTGTTGGATACAATGAACCTTATCAACTTCATGGAACTGGTGGATCACAATATTTGTGGACTCCAGGCTTGCCATTATTAGATAACGAAACAATACCAACGCCTATTGCCACCTTAACTTCCACGACAGAGTTTGTGTTGATGGTACAAGATGCAATTGGATGTTCAGATTACGATACTGTTAAATTGACGGTACTAAATGGCCCCACCTTTTATACACCCAATGCCTTTACTCCTAATGGTGATGGGTTAAACGACATCTTCATGCCAAGTGCAGCAGGAATTGCTCGTTTGGATTATTTTAGAGTATACAATCGATTTGGAGTATTGTTATTTGAATCACACGATATTGGTAAAGGATGGGATGGTACTTATAAAGGAGAAAAACAAGGAATTGGTAATTATGTTTATGTCATTCAAGGGCTAGATCGATTTAATAAAAACAAATTTGTTAAAGGTAATGTGTTGTTGATTAGATAATATTTAATTACACACAGTTGCTTTTTAATTTGTAAATCGTGTAATACTTTTTCAAGTAAGAAAAAATATAGCCTGCAAAAGCAGGCTATATTTTTTATAAAACGCACTCTTTATCAATAAGTAGAAACACCTAGTATTTTTAATGATAAATCACTAATTCTACTATTGATTATTTGTAATTAAGAATAGGCAACTAAACTTTAATAGCTTTACAGGCTATTCTAATGAATCTAATCCCTCTACTTAATAAAGGGCTAGTATATTCATTATCAGTGTTTTAAAATCTAATTATGAAGAGCGTCGCATTTACTTATAAAGAAAACAATTGGGAAGGATTGGTTGAATCCTCGACTCAATTACCTAAGGCACAACTATTACTTGTTTTTGCTGACAGAAAGCTGTTAGAAAAAAACATCTTTAATAAAGAACTAGCCGCTAATTTTAATAATGCACGTATTATTTATTGCTCCACTGCGGGGGAAATTTACGATAGAAAGGTTCAGCACTCATCGGCTTCCTGTGTTGCCATTCAGTTAGACAAGACTGCTTTTTCGGTTCAATCAAATAATATTAAAAATTTTGAGAATAGTTATTTATTAGGAAAAAGTACAGCTGCTTTACTTGATCCGAAAGACTTAAAGTATATAATGATTATTTCGGATGGCAATATTATCAATGGAGATGATGTGCTAAAGGGCATCCAAGAGGTTATCGACCCATCGGTAATAATTTCTGGAGGATTGGCGGGTGATGGGGATCGCTTTCAAAAAACTTTGGTAGGCATTGAGGAGAATGTTGTTGAGGGAAACATTGTGTTGCTGGGTCTTTATGGAAATCATATTCAGATTAGTACGGGTATTAAAGGAGGATGGGATATATTTGGCCCAGAGAGAGAGGTTACAAAAGCAGAAGGAAATGTTTTGTATGAAATTGATCAAACCAATGCGTTGGATTTGTATAAAAAGTATCTTGGAAAATATGCAGCTGAATTGCCTGGATCTGCCTTGCTCTTTCCTATTTCTTTAAAAGTAAGTGAATCTGATTTGTCTATTGTGAGAACCATTCTGTCTGTGGATGAAGAAAAAAAATCAATGACATTTGCCGGAAATCTTCCAAACGGATCAAAAATCAGATTTATGAAATCTAATTTTGACAGATTGATCACGGCCGCGTCAGAGGCTGGTGTGGAGGCTAATGCTAATATTTCCAATCATTCACCTGATCTTACGTTGATTGTAAGCTGTGTGGGTAGAAAAATTGTATTATCAAACCGCGTGGAAGAAGAAGTAGAAGCTGCTACCGAAGGGTTACCTAATACAGGAGCGATTATCGGATTTTATTCTTATGGTGAAATTGCTCCAATGAAAAAAAATCCACATAGTTTTCTTCACAATCAAACCTTAACCGTTACTACCTTTTCTGAACGATAAGCAATTATGTATCATACTCACTTAAAAAGACAAATTGCCAAATACTTGGATAAATCTCTAAGTGAGAACGAACAGCTTAAGCAGTTTATAAAAGCAATTGACGATTCATATCAAAGCTACGAAAGGGACAAGGAATTAAGCGAACATGCTTCTTCAATTAACGAAGAAGAGTATGCCATAGTAAATGAAAGGCTTCGGTTGCTTACTGAAAAACTAGAAAACAGAATTATAGAGAGAACCAAACAGTTGTCTGATATTGCCCAATTTCCATTAGAAAATCCCAATCCAATATTTCGTGTTTCATTAGAAGGTAAAATTTTATTTCGCAATCCATCGGCCAATCTAATCAAGAAGATTTATTTCAACAGTAATTATTATACACCCACTCAATTCTTTTTATATTATATCTCTCTAAGTAAACTTAATGAAGGAACCTTTGATATAACAACCGAAAAAAAAGACTACCTATTCTATTATAAAAAAATAGTTGGAAAAGAGTATATTAATTTTTATGGTGCAGATATAACAGAAAAAAATCAAATTGAGCAAAAAGAGAAAGAAAATTTTGAAAGACTAAATAATTTTCTTGAGTCAACCCAAGATGCGTATTTTATAATTTATAAAAATCATAGAGAAAAAAACTTTATTACTGCTAAATGGTTTGACTTTTATGGATTTGACCCCTCAAAACATAAAGACGTATTCAAAGAAAGAGAAAAATGCGTTACTGCTTCTAGTCTTAAGCATTACAAAGCCGTTTTTACTAAGTTGAAAATTAATGACAGTATAGACTTTTTGTATTGCATTAAAAATAAAAAAACCGGTGAGCGCTTGTGGCTTTCAGAAAAAGTAAGTAAAAAATATGATGCAGTACTTGATGACATGGTGCTTAGTGGTCGAATTACAGATGTAACCGCTAGTCAGCTATATGCTTTAAAAATAAAAGAGAGTGAAGAAAGGTTTAGAAGCCTTATGGACAACATACCTGTGATGGTATGGGTGTCCAATGAAAACAATAATATTACTTATAGTAACAATGCCCTTAAATCATTTTTAGGTTTTGAATTGGAGGGAATGAATGAAGATAGAAAATATGCTTCTTTTGTGCACCCCGATGACAAGCGAATTGTTGTAGACGATTGGAAGAAGAGTATTACAAAAAGAGAATCAGTATTTTCTGAATATCGTCTTAAAGATTCAAAAGGCAGCTATCACAATATTCTTGAAAAAGCTGTACCAAGATTTTTTCAAGATGGTTCTTTTGCAGGCTATATTGGTGCTTATTTTGACTTAACCCAAGAAAAGCAATTTCAACAAAATTTGCTTCAAGAAAAAGGCAAACTAGAATTGATGTCTCAATATTCCCCTGATATCAACATATTGGTTGATATGAATGGTGTAATTGAATACGTGTCTCCCACTATCACCCGAATTTTAGGGTACAGAACCGAAGAGGTATTGCATAAAAAGATTAGTCGATTTATCTGTATAGATTGTAATAAAATGCTCAAGTCTAACGCCTGGCTTTCATTAAACAATAAGCGGAGTAAGAAGTACGAATTTCGGATGATTCATAAAAATGGCAATTTAATTTGGATTGATGCTGGGTTGAATGTGATCAAGGATCCTGCAATCGCGGGAAATAAAATCATGCTCCATCTTAGAGATGCCAATAGTTTAAAACAGACACAAGAAATTCTTAAACAAAGCGAACAGAAGTATAGAACATTGTTTGAAAACATGAAGTTAGGTGTTATGGAGGTTGATTTAAAAGACAATATTGTTTGGGTGAATAAGTCTTTTGAAAGCATGTCGGGATATAAGTTTTCTGAAATTAAAAATAAAAATGCCTTTAAGTTATTCTTGTCGTCTAACATGGAAGTTAAGAAAATGGCTAAGATTACAAATCTTAGAAAGAAGAAAAGAGAATCTATCTATGAGGTTCAAATGATGAAAAAGAATGGCAAAATGCTTGATGTGGTCATCAGCGGATCTCCTGTAATTGATATTGATGGTTCGGTTCGAGGATCAGTGGGTATTCACTGGGATGTAACCGAAATTAGAAAAATGGAAAAGGCTCTTGAGGAAGAAAAGGAAATCATACAAAGAGAAGTGTTAAAAGCTACCCTTAATTCAGAAGAAAAGCAACGTCAATTACTCGGTCACGAGTTGCATGATGGAGTAGGGCAAATGCTCACTTATATAAGTCTTTACTTGCAGGTTGCAGCCAACAATCAAGAATATGATCCTAAGTCTTTTATAAAAGCTCAAGTCAAAGTAAAAGAGGCGCTGAATGAAGTTAGAAGAATTTCTCGAAGCCTTGCTCCGCCTGCTTTAATAGATTTAGGCCTCAGGGAAGCCATCGTTGAATTACTAAATCAATATGCCGAAATAAAATCAACAGTTTTTAAACTCTCTTGTAATAGCAATGTTTTTAAGAATATAGAATTTGATGCTCAAAGAACCATTTATAGAGTTGTTCAGGAATTGGTAAATAATGCTATTAAATATGCTTCTGCTAATCTAGTTAACTTTACTTTTATTCGGAATCAATCTAAATTGGTGTTAAAATATAGTGATGATGGTAAAGGATTTAATCCACAGAAAATTAAAAAGGGAGTGGGACTTAAAAGTATCAATAATAGGGTTTACTTTTATGGTGGAACGACCACTGTTAATTCAATTATAAATAAGGGCACTACATTCATCATAGAGATTCCTTTAAAAAATATCATTACACATGGATAAGAAAATTTCAATTATGATTTTTGATGATCACAGTCTTGTTGCTGAGATGTGGTCGGAATTAATCAATTCAGACGGAAGGTTTGTAGTGTTAGCGATTTGCAATGACACAACGGACGCATCAATCGATCTTGTAAAAGTCAAAAGGCCCGATGTTGTTATTATGGATATCAATATTCCACCTATAACGGGTATCGATGCAACTAAATTGGTTAAAAAAGTTTCTCCTGGAACCAAGGTGATTGGTGTTTCTATGCACAACCAACCGTCTTTTGCAAAAAGAATGCTTAAGAATGGGGCATCTGGTTATGTTACCAAGAGTTCCAACAAAGCAGAAATGTTTGAAGCCATTCTTTCCGCCATGAATGGTAAAGTATATGTTTGCAAAGAGATTCAAGAAAATTTATCTAAACAAATTTTAGTAGATGATGAAGGATCAGACCTTAGTAAATTATCAGAAAGAGAAATTGATGTGCTAAAATTAATCAAAGAAGGACTTTCCTCTAAAGAAATTGCCGCTAAGTTATTTTTATCTTATCGCACCATTGAAGTACATCGTTCTAATATTCTTAAAAAACTAAATTTAAAAAACACTGCTTCTTTATTAAAGTTAATTCACAACTCTTCTCTTGATATTTAATAATTTCAATTTAATAGCAATCATAAATAGAAGGCCTGTATTTTTAATACAGGCCTTCTCGTTTCGAATTGAGTGCATCAAACTAATTTTCTACGTATAAACACGTAACTCTTTTCAGTCTAAATACCTCACTTTGTATCTTATTTCCTACAATTGATTTAGTTGAAAAAGGCATGGTATATCTTTATCTCGTAATAAAATACTGAAGTCCAATATCCTTTTCCTTTGATCCATAACCTATAAGAGCCAAGCCGTATTATTACAATTTGTCCTATGAAAACCATTGCTTTTATGAATTTTTCATAAAAGACATCTTGAAGCATATATACTTTAATTAAATAGCCCTAACATTTGTTAGGGCTATTTAATGTGGATGAAAAGTTATTGATTAATCTAGTAATTACTTTGTTTTAAACTTTTCAATTGCATTTCTTGAAAACTCGCTTAGTATCAAGCGCCCGCTAATAGCAGCTCTTTCTAGTAGTAGCGAATCCCAGTCTTCTGTACCTTTCCAAAAAACTTTTTTTAATTCAGCCATCGCCTCTGGGCTTGAGGCTGACAAAGTGGTGGCTAATTTTTGTGCAGCTTCTTTCATGAGTTCTTCGGTAGCATGAACTTCTGCAAACAGTCCGTTGTTTATTGCCCATGCGCTATTTCTCCAAGAGCTTGCGTCAATAGATAAAGCTGAAAATGCACTTGTTCCTATTTTTCTTTCAACTGCTGGTCCTACCACAAATGGGCCAATCCCTACCGCAAGTTCACTCAACTTAATATCAGCAGTTTCTACAGCTATGGCATAATCCGCTGCCGCTGCAATTCCAACACCTCCCCCCACACACTTTCCTTGAATTTGAGCAATCACAAATTTTGGGCATACTCTTATTGCATTAATCACTTTCGCAAAGCCACTAAAAAATCTTAATCCTTGTTCGGCTGTTGTGATTTGAAGCAATTCATCAAAGGAAGCACCTGCGCAAAATGTTTTAGATCCCTTGCTTTTTAATATCATTACTGTTGAATTGCTGTTTAATCCCCCTAGCTTAATTTCTTCTGCTAATTTTTCTAAAAGTATTCCTGGAAGCGAGTTGCTTTGTGGATGAAAAAATTCAATCGTAGTAATATTATCTTTTGTTTCTGACTGAACAAATCCTTCTTCTACATGAGTATTCATAAAATTAATTTTTATTTTTAATTTGTACCATTGTTAGAATGGTAGCTATACCTATGATTTCATCTGTATCATCAAACATCTCCACCAACCATTTTACTATTCCCTTTGGAATATCTGTTCCTTTTACCATGGGTACATCTGGATTTACTTCTTTCAATTCTTGTGTTATTTTTTCTTTACAGGTAAAACGAATATAGATAGATGTACCTGCATATACAGGCTTTGTAAATCTTAATTCATCAATTCCATAATTCAACAATACAGGATTTTTATCGTAGCTATCTACAAATAGTCCTGCTGCTGCGCTCATGATAAAATATCCGTGGGCAACTTGCTCTTCAAACATAGTGCCATTGAAATCTGTATTTATTAAATGCGCATAAAAATGATCGCCACTGATGTCAGCAAATCGGTCGATATCTGCCGAAGTAATCAATCTTTTTTCTGTTACAATTTGATCTCCAATAATTAGTTCTTCAAAATATTTTTTAAATGGATGGATTCCATTGTTATGGCCTTTTGCATTTGGCTGGTATACATTGCTGATAGCAGTAATCATAGTGGGAGATCCTTGAATGGCGGTGCGTTGCAAATAATGTTTGATTCCACGCAACCCACCCATTTCTTCTCCGCCACCTGCTCTACCAGGCCCACCGTGAACAAGTAATGGAAGAGGCGATCCGTGGCCAGTACTTTCTTTTGCACAATCATTGTTAAGCACCAATATTCTACCATGATAACTGGCAGCACCCAATACAAATTCTTTCGCAACGGATTCGTTGTTTGTAACAATTGAGGAGCAAAGACTTCCTTTCCCTTTTTTACTGAGTTCAATTGCTTCATCAATATTTTTATAAGGCATGATGGTGCTTACTGGCCCAAAGGCTTCGATATTATGAGGCTCATCTGATGTAAAAGGTGTTTTATTTAATAGTAGCATTGGGCTTAAAAAGGCCCCTTCTGTTTCGTTCGCGTCTATCAATGAAACGCTGTCCATTGAACCAAAAAGTATTTCCGAACTTGTTAATAATCTTTTTACTTGATTTCTTACTTCTTCTCTTTGTTGTTTCCCCGCAAGCGCACCCATTCTTACTTTTTCGTTTAATGGATTTCCAATAACTGTTTTTTCTAATTCAGGTATCAGCGCTTTCCACACATCCTCTATTTTATTTTCTGGTACAAATATTCTTCGAATAGCGGTACATTTTTGTCCAGCTTTTACTATTATTTCTTTTTTAACTTCTTTTATAAAAATATCCCATTCTGGTTTTCCGGGTACTACGTCTTCTCCCAAAACAATACAATTGAGAGAATCTGCTTCCATATTAAATGGCACACTTTCCGAAAGAATAGCTGAGTGAGATTTCAGCAATAGCCCCGTAGTAGCAGATCCTGTAAAGGTTACTACATCTTGAGAGGTTACATAGTCTAACATATTTCCTGCGCTTCCACAAATAAGTTGCAATGCCCCTTCAGGTAAGATACCTGATGCAATAATTTCTCTTACAACTGCTTCTGTAAGATAAGAGGTTACGGTGGCTGGCTTTACAACTGCAGGTATGCCTGATAGTAAGTTTACAGCAATTTTTTCCAACATTCCCCATACCGGGAAATTATATGCATTGATATGAATAGCTACTCCTTCTTTGGGCACCAAGATATGATGGCCCATAAAAGTATTTTGTTTACTTAAATTGATTGGGTCTCCATCCAAACAAAAAGCTTCGTCGGGTAATTTTCTTCTAAGAGAGGCATTCGAAAATAAATTTCCAATTCCTCCTTCAATATCAATCCAGCTATCAATTTTGGTAGCACCTGTTTGATAACTAATGGCATAAAACTTTTCTTTGTGTTCAAGAAGGTGAATAGCCAACGCTCTAAGCATTCTTCCTCTTTGTTGAAATGTCATTTTGCGAAGGGTGGGATTTCCCTTTTTTCGAGCATACTGCAGAATAGATTCAAAATCCAATCCTTTAGTACTAGCATATGCGATAGATTGGCCATTGACGGCATTAAATAATTCTTGCCCATTATCTTCTCCTTCTATCCATTTTCCTAATACAAAATTTCCAAGTTTACCCATATCAATCACTTTGTTGCAAAGGTATATTTGTAGCGCATTATATTGCTATAAAACAATAGAATGATTTAGAATAAATTTTGGGAGAATTTATAGGGGAAGGCTATAGACGAGCGTCTATTTCATTACAAAGTCCATTGAAAATATCTTCAATGCTACCTTCGCCTTTCACTATTTTTACTTTATCGAATTGTCTGTAATAATCGGCTACTGCAGCTGTTTTATTGCGATATTCAATGATGCGGGCTCTTATTATCTCTTCATTCGTATCATCGCTCCGTCCGCTTGTTTCGCCTCTTTTCATTAGTCTTTTTACCAGTTCCTCTTCACTAACTTCCAAAGCCAACATTAATGCAATGGGAGCATTCTTTAACTCTAATAATTTATCAAGTGCTTCTGCTTGAGCCGACGTTCTAGGAAATCCGTCAAAAAGAAAGCCTTTCACCCCTTCGTTCTGATCTATTGCAGAGCTAATCATTCCTATAACTACTTCATCTGGAACCAATTGCCCCTTATCCATAAACTTCTTCGCTTCTAATCCCAATGCTGTTTGGTGGGTAATTTCAGATCGGAGCAAATCCCCGGTGCTTAAATGCTTGATGCCATACTTACTAATAAGCTTCTCGCTTTGTGTGCCTTTTCCGCTGCCTGGTGGGCCAAAGAGTATTAAATTAAACATAATAAGTGGCTAAACTACTTTTGAAAAATACTGCGATAAAGGTAAATAAATGACCATTATTTACCCATTTTTGATAAAAAACGGTCATTTTTCTTCAAAAAAGACCATTTCTGGTAGTAAATATAATCTTCTAAAATGAAACTTTAATTTTTTCGGGGGTATTTTATTTAAACTATAAAAATTACCCCTTAATAATCCCCCTTTTTCTATTATTAATCGGAACATCATCTTTTTAAGGGGATAACACATCAAGGGATAGATAAATACTTTTTGATAGTTCCTTGCTAAGTTTTGTATTAATCTATGTAACCTATACTTTTGCTTTTTTAAATGTATAATTTCTTGTAAAATGGCTGCCCCAAAATTTAGTCACCTCGCCGAAACACTTATAAGTTCTGAAATTGTTCGACTTGGGGGTATAATCAAAGAGAAGATAAAAGCCGGTGATCATATTTATAATTATACTATTGGAGATTTTGATACATCACAGTTTCCCATACCCGCTGAATTATTGAATGAAATTATAAATGCATATAAAGAAGGATTCACCAATTATCCTGCTGCTGAAGGTGAACAAGATTTAAGGGTGGCCATTGGATCGTTTATCCAAAAAAATGAAGGGCTTACATATTCTCCTCAGGAGATATTGGTTTCTTGTGGTGGAAGACCATTAATTTATTCAATATTCAGATCAATTGTAGACAAAGGAGATAAAGTTATTTATCCTGTTCCCAGTTGGAACAACAATCACTACACTCATTTTACCGAAGGAGAGCATATATTAATTGAAGCTACGAGGGAAAACAATTTTATGCCTACTGCAGCACAAATTGCTCCGCATGTAAAAGGTGCTACATTACTTGCATTGTGTTCGCCCCTCAATCCTACTGGAACTGTTTTTGGTAAAGAAGAATTAGAAGCTATTTGTGATTTAGTGATTGCCGAAAACGAAAGTAGAGGAGCAGAGGAGAAAAAATTGTATGTAATGTTTGATCAAATATATTGGACGCTTACTTTCGGAAACACGATACATTATAATCCAGTTTCTTTGCGGCCTAAGATGAGGGACTATACTGTTTTTGTGGATGGTATTAGCAAAGCCTTTGCAGCAACAGGTGTGAGAGTGGGATGGTCGATGGGTCCACAAGAGCTCTTATCAAAAATGAAAGCCATTAATAGTCATGTAGGATCGTGGGCTCCTATGGCCGAACAAAAAGCAGTTGCAAGATTTCTAACCAATGAAACAGCCGTAGAAAAATATCTAATTCATTTCAAAAAAGAAGTAGAAGAAAGACTAACAAATTTATATAAGGGCTTTTCTCAATTGAAAAAAGAAGGCCATCATATAGACGCTATTGTGCCTCAGGCAGCTATTTATTTAACTGTTCAAATAAATTTAGTGGGCAAAAAAACAAAAGAAGGAAAATTGCTTGACCAACAAGAATCTGTAACAGAATATATTTTAAATGAAGCAAAATTAGCGTTGGTGCCTTTCGGAATTTTTGGTGCTGGAAAAGAAAGCAATTGGTATAGGCTAAGTGTAGGCTGCTGTAAAAAAGAAGATATAGATGTAGTAATCAATAAACTAAGAAGCGCCTTAGAAAAGCTAGTATAGCGTTAGTTTTTATTATATAGAAAAATAAAGGGCTGTTCTTTTGTTGATTTTAATGCTTTTTTAATTATTCCTCGATCATTTGTAATTATATATTTATTGGTATCAATTAATTCAAGTGCATCTACAAAATTATCTAGTCTCTCAGCATTAAAGAGTAAGCTATGAAGACTACTCACTTCTTTCTCAATTGCTTCGCTAGGACCAAGATTCTTTCTAAAAAGTATTAATAAATCACGTGTTGCCTTTTTCATAATTGAGTTGCTTATTTATATCCTACAAATCCATGTTGATTTGGGCAGCCACAAAATGATTTTTTTGAAGAAGAGCAACTAGTCATAAAAACGACAAGAATCAATAGACTAGCAGATATCAAAATAATGGTTTTTCTCATTTCTTACTATTTTAATTTACAAATTAAACTAATTTCACGAACAAATATTGCCTTGTTGCAACAATGATAGAAAATATTAACATATCAATACATAATAAACGAATATTAATTGCTCCATTGGATTGGGGATTGGGCCATGCCACTCGCTGTATTCCATTAATAAATATATTGCTCAAACAGGGCAATGAAATTTATGTAGCAGCAACAGCCCTTAGTGCAACCGTTATCAGAGATCAATTTCCGGATATAAAAATTCTTTCATTACGTGGGTATGCTATTAAGTATCCCAAGAGCGGGAATTGGTTTCTTTGGAAAATGTTACTTCAATTACCTAAAATGATCAGCGCCATTATACATGAAAAAAAATGGCTAAATAATATTATAGATACTCTCGGTTTTGATGTGGTGATCAGCGACAATCGATTAGGCTTGAGAAACAATAAAACTCAATCTATTTTCATTACTCATCAATTGAAAATAAAAACTAAGTATAGGCTAACGGATTTTCTTCTTCAAAAAATTAATTATTATTTTATAAATCAATTTGATGAATGTTGGGTACCTGATTTATCGGGAGTCAATAATCTTGCGGGTGAATTGTCTCATCCTATTACAATGCCAATTATTCCTGTAAAGTATATAGGAGTGCTGTCTAGATTTCAACCAAGCGTTCAAATCCGAAACAATTCCTTGGTATTCATTCTTTCTGGTCCTGAGCCGCAGCGAACTATTTTTGAAAATATTATTGTCAAGCAATTAAAACAGTATAACAATCCTGTGATATTGATTCGTGGAGTAGGTAAAGAAGAAAAGGCTTTGCAAAACTTAGGCTCAAATGTTGTACAATATAATTATGCTTCCTCTCATTTGTTAAATGAAATTATTCAGCAATCTAATGTAGTGATAGCAAGATCTGGCTATTCAACGATTATGGATTTGGTTACATTAAAACAACATGCCATCCTCGTTCCAACGCCAGGTCAAACGGAACAAGAATATCTTGCCGGTTATTTATTTAAAAAGAAATTGTTTTATACCGTAACGCAAGATCAATTCGATTTACAAAAAGATTTACTTGCCAGTCTTGCTTTTAGAGAAGTTCAATCCGTTAAAAATAATCCTCTTTAAATTGGAAAAGAATTGTGCAAATCCAATAGCACAAACCAACATGGCGCTGATGAATTTCTGATGAGCGTAATATTTTTTTACAAATATCTTCATTGAATTATAAAACTGTCTTGTATAATTGGCAGAATTTTTTTTTGTGCTTTCTCCTTTAAAATGAGTGATGGTGGTTAAAGGGAAGTAATAATTTTTATATCCAGCTTTAATAATGCGATTGCTAAGATCTATGTCTTCCCCATACATAAAATAATCTTCGTCAAATCCTTTTACTTTTGCTAAAGCCTCTTTTGACATCATCATAAAAGCTCCTGATAAAACATCTACTGAATGTGTTTCATGTTCCGAAATACTTCCTACATAATATTTTGAAAATATTGTAGAACGAGGGAAAATATTGTGAATGCCTATTAATTTATACAACGAAGCCAGTGGTGTGGGGAATCCTCTTTTACTTTCTTTTAAAAAAACACCTTTTCCATTCAACATCCGAACGCCCAAGGCTCCACAGTCTTTATGTGTGGTAAAAAAAGAAATGCATTTTTCAAAACAGTCTTCCGGAACCAGCGTATCAGGATTTAAGAACAATATATATTCTCCGGAAACTTCTTTTAGTACACTGTTATTGGCTTTCGCGAAACCGATATTTATTTTATTCCATGTAAATTTAACATTACCGAACCGATGTTGAAAATATACTTCACTACCATCCGTAGATGCATTGTCAATGACAAAAATTTCCGACTCAATATTTTTACAGGCTGCCTCTACAGAAGCCAGGCAGTTCTCTAAAAACAGCTTAACATTATAATGAACGACGACAATAGATAATTTCAAAACAAACTAAATAAATGTAAAATTGATATTCTCTAATGTAAAAGTATTAAATCGAAACTAATTTGTATTGCTTTTTCAATTAGCATGCATTCCGTGGACTTAAAAAGTATTTAATCTTTAAACCTTTATTATCTTTGCGGCATGTATAAATCAACGCTTTTAAATGCTGTGCAAGCAGGCGCCGTTCAATTAAGACACTATTTTAATGGAAGTTTTACAATTAGCAACAAAGAAGGAATAAACAATTTGGTTACGGAAGCCGATCATGCTGCTGAAAAAGCGATTATAGAAGTTATTCAACTTGCGTTCCCTGATCATTTTATTCTAAGTGAAGAAACCGGTGAAATCAAGTCTACTAGTGAATACAAATGGATTATTGATCCAATTGATGGAACTGTAAATTTTGCTAATGGTATACCTATTTGTTGTGTAAGTATTGGATTGGAGAAAAATGAAGAGATGATTTTAGGCGCTGTATACAATCCCTTTATGAATGAATTGTATTTTGCACAAAAGGGAATGGGTGCTTTTTTGAATGATAAAAGAATTCATGTAAGTGAAAAGGATACTGTTATTAAAAGCTGCTTGGTTACTGGTTTTCCTTATACTTATTTAGATAGTCCAAATGGGCCTATTCAAGTTTTTGAAAAACTCATTCGTCAGGGTATTCCTGTAAGAAGACTCGGTAGTGCCGCCATTGATTTGTGTTGGGTGGCCGCTGGTCGTTTTGATGGATTTTATGAACATAAGTTACAGGCCTGGGATAGTGCAGCAGGGTTTTTGATGGTAGAGGAAGCCGGAGGAAAGATTACCGATTTTGAAGGGAATTATTATTCGCCTTATCAACCGCATATTATTGCGACCAATGGTAAAATTCACGATGAGCTGGTGGCTTATGTAAGAGGTGAAAAATAATAAGAGCATATTAAAAATATAATTATGGATCAACGTACAGAAATTTCGTCACTGGGAGAGTTTGGCTTAATAGAACATCTCACTAAAAATGTTGAAATTAAAAATTCTTCTACTTTATTAAGTGTAGGAGACGATGGAGCAGTGATTGATCATTTCGGAAGACAAACAGTCGTGTCTAGCGATTTATTAATTGAAGGAATTCATTTTGATTTGTCTTATACGCCTTTAAAACACTTAGGCTATAAATCTGTTGTGGTAAATCTTAGCGACATCTACGCAATGAATGCTACTCCCACGCAAATATTATTAAACATTGGCTTTAGCAACAGATATAGTTTGGAAGCATTAGATGAATTTTATGCAGGAGTATATGCAGCTTGTGAAACTTACCATGTAGATTTGATTGGCGGAGATACCAGTTCTTCTCAAAAAGGGTTGATCATAAGTGTTACTGCTATTGGCGAGGTGGCTCCCGATAGTTATGTACAAAGAAATGGCGCTCAAGTAAATGATTTGATTTGTGTAAGCGGTGAATTAGGAAGCGCATTTTTGGGATTAACATTATTAGAAAGAGAGAAAAAAATATTTGAGGAAACAGGCGCTCAGCCGAATTTAGAAGGACAAACAAATATTGTAGGAAGATTATTAAAACCAGAAGCAAGAAAAGATATTATTGAATTTTTTAGTGAATCTGAAATCATCCCCACCAGCATGATTGATGTGAGTGATGGGTTGAGTAGTGATATTATGCATATTTGTAAACAAAGTAATGTAGGCTGTGTGTTACATGAAGATAAATTTCCTTTTAATCCCGAAGCAAAAGAATTTGCATACAAACTTCAATTAGATCCTACTGCTTGTGCATTAAGTGGGGGCGAAGATTATGAATTGCTATTCACAGTAGCTCAAGCTGATTTCGAAAAAGTAAAAGCCAATCCTGCGGTTTCTATTATTGGGTATATCACTCCTGAAAATGAAGGAAAAAACTTAATCACAAGAGGGGGAAACAAGCACGCGTTGGTTGCACAGGGCTGGAATCATATAAAATAATTTTATTCGCTGCAATAATTCAATCTTTCAATCATGCAATTAATTGCAATTGTGGATGATTCGCTTGTATTCAAATTTTCTTTGATGTTTTTTAAACAATACAATAGCCGCATTACTGGTTTTTCAGGGTTATTAAATATGGACGATAAATTGTTGCTATATCCTAGAAAAAATAATTTCCCTACAAAATCTGTTTGATATATAATATGGTACATCTGACCCGCATTGTCGGTAATGGCTTGTATAAAAGTGTACGGATTGGTGATATCAAATTCATTGAAGTGCAATGCTTTCGTATCGTCTGACGAAAGACCAACGGATGTATAATTTTCTATCAATATCTGCGAGGGCGTTATGTTGTATTGTTGTGCTTTATAATAATATTGAGCAGTGGCTGATTTGTTAAAGCTTGTTGTTAGTATTACTGTTGCGTAAAATAGATATTTCATAATTGATTAATTATATATTAGGAATGCGATCTATACAAATAAGGTATATGTCTATCAAGGAGGAATTCAATGTCTGTAGCTGCAGCATTTGTTTATAGAATCGGTTGTAATAAGATCCTAATCGATAGCTATATAATAAAAAAACTTTTAATTTTTTATTATTGTGTTCAATGACAAATGATTCATTGTTGTGTAAGTAATACAGCTTATACGATGATAATTTTTTTGTTTTACAAAGCACGCTATCCGGATATTGTTGTTTCAATAGATTTTCTTTTATCTCATGAACCATTCTTCCCGAACAAGATTTGTTTTCCTCTAATGAGAAACTTTTCTTAATGCAGACGGAATCGTTCAAATAAGAACCTTGATACACCAAGGAGTTATCATTTTTTATTTTGTCACTGTAAAAATCTTCTAAAGAACTTAAGTCCAAATACAAAATATGTTGGGCTGATATTATTCTCTTCTTCTCTATATATGACAGATAATCTTTTTTGTTTTTAAATGACATTTCTTTCCCAATATGATATTTGTATTGGGCCATAAAATGGCAAGCGCTTAAAACCGTTGTTACCACTAATAATCCAATAATTGTTTTAATGCTCATTTGAATAATTTTAAAAAGGCAATACCTATTGTAGATATTGCCTTTAATATTTTAATATAAATTAAGAGTGATGATGTATTCTTCACCTTGAGTAACAACAGGATAAATTCCACCTTTTACCCATTTCACTATTCCTTGAGCGGAGGTAAATGATACTGTTTTGTCATCTAGTTGAAAAGTCGTCATATCTGTTTTTTCAAATCCTGCTGCATTTTTTAAACTTGCTGGAATGTGTAATTCTGCTGTTTTTGATGACAATCTTGCCCAGGCATTTACTTTATTTCCATTGAGCATGGTCTTGCCATAACAACTCGTACACGTTATTCCCGCATTCAGTTTGATACAAAGTCCAAACCCAGTTGTGCAAGTAGTTCTCGGTTTGTGAAAGTTGAATGTTTCAATTGCAATCGTTACAATCGGACAAGATCCTGCTGGACAAGGAAATTCGGTTTCTATTGATGCTGGACTTGTTTTGCTTGTTTGTGCAAAGCTTGCTTGAGTGCAAAAAAGACAAATAATACATAAATACTTTTTCATGGTAGTATAGTTTAAATAGAGCGCCTACTCTTTATCCGGTTTTCGGCAGATCCCGTTTCAATGGCCATTGATAATGTAAAACTCTACTTAGTTTTTTGTTGTGACTAATTTTTACGCTAAACTTACTTTAGTTAAATACCAACTTTATTTAGTGCATAGGAAATGTTTAAATACTCCTTTTTTAATGTTGATTTTCTTTGTAATGGGTTGTTACTTTCTCTTTTATTTTTCGTACACCTCTAATAAGTTTACATTTTAAAAACCATCAACATGAAAAGAAAAAAAGAATCATCAGAAAACAATCGATTGAGAATTGGTGCAAATATTCGCAAATGGAGAACCATGAAAGAAGTAAAGCAAAAGGAATTGGCAGCGGCACTTCATTTGTCAGAAGCGGCTATTAGTAATATTGAAAATGATATCACAGATGTAACCTTGAGTCAGCTAGAAAGTATTTCATTGGCGCTCGATATTTCTGTAGAGCATTTATTTACCAATCCTCAAGAATCATTACCCTATGGCTCTTCTGTAGCCATTGCTGCTACTGAGAAAGAGCAGATGGTGATGGACAAGGAAATGATGTATGCTATTATTGGTAGTATGGAAAAAAAGGATGAGCAACTACAGCATGTCATGCAAAATATGCTTCATACCATTAAAACTTTAATGCGAATTGAAGATGCATTTGAAACTTTGCCTAAAGCATAGTATTTCAATAATCAGTTGTATTAAAAGGGGTTGATGCTAAAGTGATCTCCATCTTTCAAAAAGGGAAACTTTTCTCTGGCTTCTTGCAATTTTTCTTTTTCTAATGTAATGGTAAAAATATCTTCTTCCTCTGCCATATGGTATAAGACTTCTCCCAGAGGGTCAATGATAATGGTATTGCCACTGTATTCGATGTTGTTGCCATCTTTGCCCACACGATTCACTCCAATCACATAGCACTGGTTTTCTATTGCTCTTGCACAAAGCAGTGTTTTCCATGCATGGCTTCTTCTCGCTGGCCAATTGGCTACATAAATCAACACATCATATTCTGGCTCATTTATTTCTTTTGCTTCGCTATTCGTTTGCCTTGCCCATACAGGAAATCGTAGATCATAACAAATCTGCAAATTGATTTTCCATCCTTTTACTGATGCAATCAATCGTTTTTGTCCGGCAGTATAAAATTTATCTTCTTCAGCGTATCCAAACAAATGCCTTTTATCGTATTGTCCAAATTCTCCATTTGGCAACATCCATATTAATCTATTGAAGCACTGAGAATCTTCTTTAATAATCGCGCTTCCGGTTAGTACAATTCCATTTTCTCTGCTCATCCGTTTCATCCAATCAATGGTGTCTCCGTCCATAGGTTCGGCTAGGTTGTCTGTTTCCATCGTAAATCCTGTACTAAACATTTCGGGTAATACAACAATGTGCGTTTTTTCAGATAGCGATGATATTTTATCCTCCAGCATGGATAGGTTAGCAGCCTTATCTTGCCAGAAAAGATTCGTTTGAATGGTAGTGATAGTGAGTGATGACATAGCTGACAGAATCGTTTACACGAATGTATTAATTTTATAGTAGCTTCAATATTTCTTTATTCAAAATAGGATACAATAAATAATATTTACTTTTGCAACTATAAACTTAAAAAATGAACCACAACGACTCGTTAAGTAATAAGAAGCCCGCTACAAGATTTATACATGCTGGAGCAGAGCCTGATCCAACGACAGGTGCAATCATGACGCCTATTTATCAGACCTCTACCTACGTGCAAGCGGCTCCTGCGCAGCACAAGGGATATGAGTATGCTCGCTCACAAAATCCTACTCGTACGGCCTTAGAATCTGCCTTGGCAGTAATAGAAAACGGAAAATTCGGATTGGCTTTTAGTAGTGGAGTAGCGGCTACAGATGCGGTCATTAAATTATTATCTCCTGGCGATGAAGTGATTGCAGCGAGTGATATGTATGGCGGAACGTATCGTTTGTTTACCAAAGTATTCGAAAAGTTTGGCATCAAATTTAAATATGTTGACACTACGAATCCGGCTAATATAACAGCAGCGTTAACAGATAAATCTAAATTAATCTGGATTGAAACACCAACCAATCCATTGATGAATATTACGGACATTGCTGCGGTAGCTGCCATTTCAAAAAAGGCAGGAACCATATTGTGTGTCGACAATACATTTGCATCTCCGTATTTACAGAATCCATTGGATTTAGGAGCTGATATTGTAATGCATTCTTCCACTAAATATTTAGGAGGCCATAGCGATGTTATTCAAGGTGCCTTAATCATGAATGATGCCTCATTAAGAGAACAATTATATTTTATTCAGAAAAGTTGTGGCGCCGTTCCGGGTCCATTTGATTGTTTTTTGGTGTTGCGTGGAATCAAAACATTGCATGTGCGCATGAAACAGCATTGCGAAAATGGCATTGTTATTGCAAACTACTTACGCAATCATCCTAAAGTGGATAAAGTGTATTGGTGTGGTTTTACCGATCATCATAACCATGACATTGCTAAAAAGCAAATGAAAGGATTTGGCGGGATGCTTAGTTTTACTTTAAAAGATGCAAGTGTAGAAGCTGCTACAAAAGTATTGTCTAGTACCATTTTGTTTTCATTGGCGGAAAGTTTAGGAGGGGTTGAATCATTGATCAATCATCCTGCAACTATGACTCACGCAAGTATTCCAAGAGAAGAAAGAATTAAAAACGGCTTGACAGATGGATTGATTAGATTAAGTGTAGGCATTGAAGACGCCGATGATTTAGTAGAGGATTTAAAACAAGCCATTGGATAGTTTAAGACGTTTAAAACGTTTCAGCGGTTTAAAATGTTAGAGAAGAGTAATACGCGTCATTTGCAAAACGAGCTTAAAATATTTTTAGATAAAAAGGTTGATGAATATAATCAGCCTTTTTTTATTGAAGCTGATCCTGTATGTATACCGCATTCATTCAGTAAACAGCAAGACATAGAAATTGCAGGATTTTTTGCGGCAATTTTTTCCTGGGGAAATCGAACTACCATCATTAATAAGTCGAGAGAGTTGATGCAATTAATGGGCAATGAACCTCATGCATTTTGTTTGCATCACACCGACAATGACCTTAAAAAATTATTATCCTTTAAGCACAGAACTTTCAATCCAACGGATTTATTGTATTTCATTGAATTTTTTCATTATCACTATCAACACCATGATTCTTTGGAAGCCGCCTTTACAAAAGAGCTGGGTAAAAACGACGAAACCATAGAGAATGGATTAAATGGATTTTATACATACTTTTTTTCTTTGCCTGATGTTCCTGCAAGAACAATGAAACACATCGCTTCTCCTATTAAAAAATCGTCTTGTAAAAGAATCAATATGTATCTGCGATGGATGGTAAGAAAAGATGCATGCGGAGTAGATTTTGGAATATGGAAAAAAATAAAACCTTCACAACTTGTTATTCCGCTTGATTTGCACGTAACTCGCGTGGCTAAAAAGTTTCACCTGCTTAGTAGAAAACAATCTGATTGGCAATCTGCAATAGAACTAACAGCTCACCTGAAACAGTTTGATGCCAAAGATCCTGTTAAATATGATTTTGCGTTGTTTGCTTTGGGGATTTTGGAGAAATTCTAACTAACTTGAATAGGTAATAATGGAACCACTGATACAAAATATTTTCACAGAAAAAGATATCTCCTCTTTAAAGGAAGCTACGCTCTATAATCAGCTCGTAGAGCAAATCAATACGCTTATTAAAGATGATTTTGAAAAATTGGTACAGTTGCTTTATCGAATAGATGTAAGCGAACAAAAATTAAAAATGTTGTTGCAAACCAATCCTAATGAAGATGCAGCCAAACTGATTGCTTCATTAATAATAGAAAGACAAATTCAAAAAATAGAACTTAGGAAAAAAATGAAAGAAGAGGGAGATGCTGAAACCAATGAGGAACGTTGGTAGTTTTATTTAAATAGTAATTCTTTTACTTTTTCTTTGTCTTCTTTTTCTTTCTTTAAGTCAAACATCGTTCCAAATACATGATCCCATAATGTGCTGCTCACTCCAAACCCCTTATCAGCATGTTTGTAATGATGCAAGTGGTGATTTCTCCAAAGGCCTTTCATCCATTTAAATGGAGGATTCCATGCATGAATAGCATAGTGCATGCTTCCATAAATTAAATAGCCCAGCATAAATCCAGGAAAGAAAGCAAAGGTATATTGTTGAAGCACCATATAAAATAAAATGAAAAAGCAAGAAGCTATAATGAGACTAGGAACCACCGGCATAAACAATCTTTCTTTGTCTCTTGGATATTCATGATGATTACCATGAAGTAGATAATTTATCTTTTTACCATTTTCGGTAGATGGATGATGATGAAATAAAAATCGATGCAGCAGGTATTCTGTCAAAGTCCAGAAGAAAAGTCCTCCCAGATAAACCAATAAAGTAGTTTGTATTGAAAATTCCAGTGTATTGACGGTATAGATGGGAAGTAAAATAAACACCGGAAGGTACATGGCCCAAATCACCAAGGGATGCGTTTTGGTTAGATACTCGAGATAAGCATTCCTAAATAGCTGTGCCTGCCCTTTATTGTGTATCTTTTCGAAATCCATATTTATATGCATTTTCTTACAACAAATATACTAATTCCTTTTTTTTACGTGTTAGCATAATGCTATTTTTGGGGAACAATCATTAATATGAAACTAGTAACTTATTTAAAAGATGACCATGATCAGCTTGCTTTATTGGTAAACGGTCAGTTGTACGATACAGATGCCCTTCATCCCGATTTGCCTATCAGCATGGCAATGTTTTTAAACTATTGGGATGACGTATTGCCTTTAGCGATAGCTGCCGAACAAAGAATTAAAAGTGGAGTGGCCGTTAGTTTATTTGGCCGGCCTTATAATGAAGCGGATTTATTGGCGCCTGTTCCTCATCCCACCAGCTGTAGAGATGGATATGCTTTTAGACAACATGTGGCCGCAGCAAGAAGAAACAGAAAGGTAGATA